>JBJMHD010000001.1:0-15584 GCA_045807565.1 Acidimicrobiales bacterium
GAGCCAGTCGACCGCCACCCGGACGATGGTCCCGATCGGCCTCGCAGCCGGCCTGGCGCCGGGCATCCTCACCGGCATGTGGGGTGGTGCCGTCGGCGGCGTCTACAGCCTCCCCGCCGGCGGACCGCAGATCGCCGGCGCCAGCTTCGACCTGTCGGGAACGACCAAGCTCGGCACGAAGCTCCTCGACCACAGCTACTTCGTGCCGATGCTCGTCCTCACGAGCACGACGATGCTGGTCGGCTCGGCCATCGGCGCCCTCTTCTTCTGAGGAGAGCGCCACCGTTGTACGGCCATCGAGCCGCAAGGAGCGCGGTCACTCGATGAGCGCGGGGCCCCAGCTGCGGACGAGGTCGTGGGCGTACCGCAGGCGCTCGGCGAGCCACGCCACCCGATCGTCGGGTGGGAAGGCCCAGTCCGTGCCCGGCTCGGCCAGCTTGGCGGCCGCCTCGGGGCCGAGCAGGAACTCGCGCAGGAACTCGTTCTGCCACGCGCCGAGGTGGAGACGACGGGTGACGCCGCCCACCGGTCGGACCACGGCGAGCGGCTCGATGCTCCGCAGCTTCGGCCCAAGGCACCTCGTCTCGTACCCGCCCTTGTAGGGACGGTTGAAGGCGATGTCGTCCGGTTCCCACGCGTCGAAGGCCAGCTGGTAGCCGCGCGCGATCGCCCGGATCCGCTGAGGTCGCATGCTGGGCACCGCGGTCGGGTCGCGGAGGGCCCCGGTGTCACCCGGATCGGTGGCGCCGGTGGCATCCCCGTGGTTGGAGAGCGCGACGACCGCGGGCAGGCGGTCCTCGGGCTCGCGCTCGAGGCAGACGGCGCCATCGGGGCGAGCGGTGTGGTTCATCGTGTCGTGCATCGACATCACGTCGAGGTGCGTCGCCGACCGCCACTCTGCGACGGTGCACCCCGCCGGGTCCAGCTCGGCCAGTCGACGCAGCTTTGCCTCGATGACGCGGTCGATGAGGTCGTCGCGCACCCGCTCGTACTCATCGATCCCGAGCGCACCCACCTTGTCGAGCGCCTCGCCGACGCGGTTCCAGTCGTCGTCGCTCTGCGGCTGTCTGAGCACCGGCAGGTAGCCGAAGGTCACGGGCCGTACGGCGTCGACTCCCGCCAGCGACGGCCGCCCGTCGGGCGCGGCGGTGAGGCGGGCGAAGGCTTCGCGGAGGCCGGGGAGGAGATCGTCGGGTCGGACGCGGTTGGCGTCCCGCACCGCACGCGGGTGCGGGTCTTCGATGTAGAGGACGTGTGGATCATCGAGCGCCCAGCGGCGGGTGACCGGGCTCGTGGAGACGTCGGTGAAGTCGTACTGCAGTCGCTTCGTGAGGCTCGCGTCGACGAACGGCTGCATCTCGGCCGGGAAGGCGGCCGAGGCGTGGGGCCCCGTGACGATCAGGTCCACGTGGGCGAGGTGCTCGTCGAGCGGTCGCTCGCCTCGACCGACGAACCAGGTCATCTCGTCGATGCCGAAGCGCGTGCCTGCGGGGATCCAGTCGATCTGAGCGATCTCCACGGGCTCGACGTTAAGCATGCAGTACCGCCTGCAGATCACCCATTCGGGATGATCCGCGGGCCCTCGCGTCAGGCGAAGATCAGCCGGCGAAGGAGGGATGACGGTGGATCGCGCCACGGGGTTGACCTCACACCGGATCCGGCCGCTCGCAAGGTGGGCGGCGCTCGTGGCCTGCCTCGCGTTGGCGGCCTGCGGGGACACCGACCGTCCGGACAACCCCCGACCGACGGTGACGACCGAGTCGCCGACGACGCAGACCTCCGAGGCGACCACCACCACGACGACGAGGCCTCCGCTCACGACCACCACGCGGGCACCGCTCGTCACGACGACGACGGCAGGCGCCACGACCACCACGACCGAGACGGTGACGACCACGACGGAAGCGACGACGACCACGACCGACGCGCCCACCACCACGTCGACGTCGCCGCCCGCCACCGACACCACCGAGGTCGCCGGAGCACCCGCAGGCGCGACCGGCGACGACGACGCCACCGCCTGGTGGCCGTGGCTCCTCGTGGGCGCGGCCCTGATCGGCCTGATCGTCTTCCTCGCAACCCGCGGGTCCCGGGCGGCGGCGGCGTGGCGTCAGCAGGTCGCGGCTGCCCTCGACGAGGCCACCCGCCTCGCCACGCACCTGGCGGCGGTGGCGCCGGAAGGCGCGGCGATGGTCGCCCGCCAGGACGCCGCGCAGCTCGCGGCGCTGGCCGCCACCATGTCCGCCCTGGCCATCGAGGCGAAGGAGGAACCCGCGCAGCGAGCGATCGGCTCGGTGCGTGACCAGGTGCAGGTCCTCCACGGTGTGGTCGATGGGATCGCCATGGGTTCGACGCCGCCGACCGACGCCACGCTTGCCTATCTCCGCGAGCAGGCGACCAGCATGCACTCGGCGGCGGCTCGGGCTCGCGCCGAGGTGCTCCCCCCGCCGGCCACCGCCGGCGCGCCCCCGGCCTGACGCCGGCGATCTGGGATACGAAGGACCCGTGGCAGCCGTCGAGGTCCTCGGTCGCATCGGCCGCGAGGGGCCGGGCGTCCTCGTGCTGTACACGGGGGGCACGATCGGGATGGCACCGGGACCGGACGGGGCCCTGATCCAGGTCGATCTCCGCGAGCTCGGCCAGCACATGCCCTTCCTCCATCGGCTGCCGATCGGGTTGACCGTGGCCGCCTTCGCCACGCCGATCGACTCGTCGGTGATGACGCCCGCCGACTGGGTCGACATCGCCGATGCCGTCGTGACGAACGCACCCGGGCACGTCGGAGTCGTGGTGCTGCACGGCACCGACACGATGGCCTACACGGCGAGCGCCCTGAGCTTCCTGCTCGACGGGATCGACGTGCCGATCATCCTCACAGGAGCCCAGCGACCCGTGACCGAGCTCCGGTCCGACGGTCGGGAGAACCTCGTGGCGGCGCTCGCCATCGCGGCCGGCCATCATCTGCAGGACGCGCCCCTGGTGCCGGAGGTGACGATCTTCTTCGACGAGGTGCTCCTCCGGGGCAACCGGGCGGTGAAGGTGCATGCCGACAGCTACCGAGGCTTCGAGTCGCCGAACCTGCTCCCGCTGGCCACGGCGGGGACGGTGATCGCCTTCAACGAGGACCTCGTGCGCCCGCCTCGGCCCGGCCCGCTGCGACGGGTGGGTGGGGCCTGCGATGGTGTCGCGGCAGTACGGCTCCATCCCGGCCTCGACGAGGTCGCCCTGCGTGCCGTCCTCGATCGCCCGGGCCTCCGGGGCCTCGTGCTCGAGGCGTACGGCGCGGGCAACGGTCCCACCGACGCATGGTTCCTCGACCCGCTGCGCGAGGCGATCGCCCGAGGCGTGGTGGCGGTGGCCACCACCCAGTGCCGGGCAGGGCGCATCCACGCGGGTCGCTACGCCACCGGAGCCGCGCTGCTCTCGACCGGCGTGGTCTCCGGTGGCGACATGACGTTCGAGGCCGCGCTCACGAAGCTGATGGTCCTCGCCGATCGGTTCGATCCCGATGGGTTGCGGCTGGCTGTCCAGGAGGACATCGCCGGCGAGCTCAGCGCCTGAACGCCTGCGTCAATACAACAGGTTGGCGATGATCACGCCCGGGATCGCGACCGTCACACCGAGCACGAGCACCGGGAAGATGAACGAGTGGTCGATGAGCTTCGTGCCGAGCTGCGTCGTGCCGGTCTGGTCGAAGTTGGCGGCCGCGATCTGCGAACCGTTGGTGGGGAGGGTGAAGACCCCGGCGAAGCCTCCAGCCCACATCGCGCTCACGACGGCTGGGGAGAGCCCGACGGCGAGGCCGATGGGCACGATCGTCCGGGTTGCGGTCGATTGACTGGTGGTCAGCGCGGCGACCAGGAAGACCCCGAAGAAGAAGACCGACTGGTAGTCGGTGACCCAGCCGCCCACGGTGTCGACGATCTGGGTCTCCCACTCGGTGATGAACGTGTCGGTCAGCCACGCCAGGCCGAACAAGGCGACCGCCGAGATGATGCCGGCCTTGAACACGGAGGACTCCGGGATCTCCTTGGCCTCGGGCTTGCAGAGCACGAGGATCAGGGCGGCCACGACGAGCATCACCATCTGGATGATCGGGGTGACCCCGATCGGCTCCAGGCTGCCGTCCTCGCCCGGGATCTGCGGGCGGATGTCGGGGAACAGGCCGAAGATGACGATGGTGAGGACGCCGATGAGGAAGATGAACGCGGCGTTCCGCCCTTCTCTCGTGTAGGTGAGCTCCTCGCCCTCGGTCTCGCTCATGGTGGCGAGGCGCCCGTCGGCCACACGAGCCTGGAAGTCGGGATCGTCCTCGAGCTCCTTGCCCTTGCGGTTCATCACGATCGACGTGAGGAAGATGCCGATCAACGCGGCGGGGATGGTCACCGTCAGGACCTCGACCATGCTGAAGTTGTACGGCTCGGTGTCCGTCAAGGTGATCATCGCGGCCATGGCCGCCGACACCGGGCTGCAGGCGAGGGCGATGCCGGACACCACCACGGTCATGGCGAGGGGCCGCTCGGGTCGGATCTTCTGCCGATAGGACACGTCGTAGATCACCGGGAGCAACGGGTAGACGATGTTGCCGGTACCGGCTCCCAGGCAGAAGACGAACGACATCAGGGGCGCGATCAGCGTCACCTGCTTGGGGTGGCTCCGGATGGCGTTGGCCGCCATCACCACCATCCAGTCGATGCCCCCCGCCACCTGCATCGTGGCTGCCGCCAGGATCACCGCGAGGATGATGAGGATCGCGTCGACGGGCGGCTCACCGGGCGCCAGGCCGAACAGGAACACGAGGACGGCCACACCGACGCCGCCCCAGATGCCCAGGGCGATGCCGCTCGACTTGGTACCCATGACGATGGCGCCGATGACGACCGCCGCCTCGAGCGCGAAGAGGACGCCGTCGGGCACGCCGCCGTCGTCCTCCTCGGCCGCTTCCTCCGCGGCTGCGGTCTCTGTGGTCGTGGTGGCGGCCTCCGTGGTGCTGGTCACCTCAGAGGTCGTCGTCGACTCGCTGGTGGTGGTCGATGCGACGGTCGTGGTGGTCGTCGGTCCTTGTTGGGCCGAGCTGACCAGCGGCGACCAGCCGATGGACGTGGCGATCGCCAGGGCGACACCCAGGAGCCCGACGGCCATCACGACCCGGGCCGCGCGATGAGAGACGCGGGGAGGCTTCCCCGACCGCCGCGCCGACCTTGACATCACCATCGGTGCTCTCCTCTTGTCGTTCATCGCAGGTCACCTGCTTCGGGGCACTCGGCTGCGAGGGCTTCGTCCACCAGCAGGGCGGCGTTCCTCACGTCCTTCAGGTCGTCCTCGACGAGGGGCGACCAGGTCTCGTACTCGGCGTCATCACGGACGGATTCGAGCGTCCGCAACAGGTCTCGCGCGGCTGCTTCGAGCGACAGCAGGCCGTTGTTGTTGCGGTCGTCCTCGGTGGCGTGCTGCACACGGACGACGCTCTCGACATAGCCCTCCACCACCTCGGATGCGTCCTCGGCGGAGAGCGTCTGGGCGTCGAGATCCCGGATCGCCTCGAGGTGGTCCAGGTACTCGCCGTACACCGTGCACAACGACTGGTCCTTGACCGTGTCCTCGCTGCAGGCCGCCAGCGAGGCGATGCCGAGGAGGGCGACGGTTGCGAGCCCGGCGCGGCGGCGGACCCGATCAGCGGGCACGCTGCTCGCCTGTGGCCGTGGCGTCCGACGGGGGACGCGCGTCGAGTGTCGGGTCGTGCACGGCTTCTCCTGTCATCCTGAGCGGGCGAGCTCGCGCTCGCGGGAGTCGGGGCCCGGCGTGGGGATCGTGTGTGAGGTCGACGCGGCGGCGGCGGCCTGGTCGATCGGAAGTGGCTCCGGCGGATGGTGCCGGCCGGCGAGCAGGGCGAGGGCGATGCCGAGCGCGCTGACGATCATCAGCACGAACGAGGAGCGGGCGAACCCACTGGCCAACGCCTCGCCGGGAGGGTCGCCCGCCGCCGCCCCGTCGGTCGTCGCGGTCGCGTAGACGGTTGCCACGATGGCGGTCATCACCGCGGCCCCGACGTAGCGCGCCATGTTGGAGATGCCCGAGGCCGATCCGACCTGGCTCTCGGGCACGGAGCTCGTCGCGATGGACGATGCCGGGCCGTTCGACAGGGCCATGCCGACCGCGACCAGCACGACGGGCAGGATGAAGGCGGCGTACTTCCAGGAGGCGTCCGTCCCGAGGAACACCACGAAGCCGGCGGTCATGGCAACGAACCCGAGGAGGATCACGATCCGACTGCCGAACTTGGCGGCCAGCTTCGGGATGAACGGTGTCGCCAAGACCAGGCCAACGGTCGCGGGGAGCGTGGCCAGCCCGGCCTCGAAGGCGCTCATGTCCAGCGTGCTGGGATCCTGGAAGTACAGGCTCATGATGAACATCAGCCCGTTGATGGTCCCCGCGCCGATCAGGATGGCCAGGGTCCCCCCGATGAGGAGGCGGTTGCGGAGGAGCGCAAGGTCGACGAGCGGCGCCGGCGACCGCTTCTCAGCGGCGAGGAACGCGAAGACCGAGGCGATGGAGATGCCGAAGCAGACCAAGGTGGCCGGCGAACCCCACCCCCAGTCAGCGCCCTTGGAGAACCCGAGGATCAGGGGAGCGAGCACCATCGCCACGAGCGCGGTGCCCAGCCAGTCGATCGATCGCGACCGGTTCGGATCGCTGGACTCGGTGGTCGACCGCAGGGTGATGGGGATGCAGGCAGCGGCGATGGCGGCATCGATCCAGAACAGGCCCTGCCAGCCGGTCGACTCGACGAGCAGCCCGCCGACGAGCGGCCCGGCGGCCGCTCCCACGGCGGAGGCGGCGCCCCACAGGGCCACGGCGCGCAGCCGTTCCTCTCCCTCGGTCGCCAGGGTCAGGAGGCTCAACCCGCAGGCCAGGATCGTGGAGCCGGCGGCTCCCTGGATGCAGCGACCCAACACGACGCCGAGCCCGCTGCCCGACAGCGCGATCAGCACGCACGAGCCGATGAACAGGAACAACCCACCGAGGAAGACCTTCCGACGGCCGAACACGTCGCCGAGGGCCCCGGAGGTCACGATGCACGCCGCCCCCACGAGCGAGTAGCCCGTCACCGCCCACTGCAGCGTGCTGATGGGCGAGTCGACGTCCTCGCTGATCGACGGCAGGAGGATCGAGACCGCCGATGTGTTGGCGTTGACGACCAGCGTCGAGACGCAGGACGCCACCAGGGCGCCGGTTGCCGCCGAACGCTGTCCGCTCACGCCGTGAGTATGAGGCTGTCGAAGCGCGCCCGACATCGTCCGGTGTGGGTGATGTCGCTGGGGGGACGGGCGGGGTTCACTGTTACGACCGGGACCGCGGAAGGGGGCACGATGACGACGCCGGAGTCCGTCAACAGCTACGTCGACGGCGTGTGGGAGCGCGACGTGATGCCCACGCTCCTGGAGTACATCCGGATCCCCAACGTCTCCGGGGTGTTCGAAGCCGACTGGGCGGAGCTCGGCCACATGGAGCGGGCGGTGACCCTTCTGGGGGACTGGGCCAAGAACCGTCCGGTGGACGGCATGCAGTTCGAGATCCACAGGCTCGAGGGCCGGTCTCCCGTCCTGTTCGCGGAGATCGCGCCCGCCAACGGAGGGCCCGCCGACACGACCGTCTTCCTGTACGGGCACCTCGACAAGCAGCCTGAGGTCGCCGGCTGGCGAGAAGGACTCGATCCGTGGACGCCGGTGATGGAGGGCGACAACCTCTACGGGCGGGGCGGCGCTGATGACGGCTACGCCACCTTCGCCGCGTTCACGGCCATCGAGGCCGCCCAACAGTCCGGGTTCGCACACGCGCGCCTCGTCGTCCTCATCGAGGCGAGCGAGGAGAGCGGAAGCCGCGACCTCCCCGCCCACGTCGAGGCGCTCGCCGACCGCATCGGCACACCGAGCCTGATCGTCTGCCTCGACTCCGGCTGCCTCGACTACGACCGACTCTGGCTCACGACCTCTCTCCGCGGGTTGCTGGCCGGCCAGCTCGACGTGGAGGTGACCAGCGAGGGGGTGCACTCGGGAGACGCGAGCGGCGTGATCCCATCGACCTTCCGGATCGCACGGATGATCATCTCCCGCGTCGAGGACGAGGACACCGGTGAGATCACCCCCGACGAGCTGCGGGTGGCGATGCCGCCCGACCGGGTCGCCCAGGCAGCTGACACCGCGTCGGAGATGACCGGCACCCTGGCCGGGAAGTTCCCGTTCCTCGACGGCGTCCAGCCGGTGACCATCGACCCCACCGAGCAGCTGCTCAACCGCACGTGGAGATCGCAGCTCGAGATCACGGGCGCCGACGGCTTCGCCCCGATCGACCGGGCCGGGAACGTCCTCCGCTCGAAGACGTCGCTCTACATCTCCCTACGGCTCCCTCCGACCGTCGACCCGGTCGGGGCGAGCGACGCGCTCGAGCGGATCCTCACGCAGGATCCGCCCTACGGCGCCAAGGTCAGCTATCGGGCCGACAAGCGGTCCACGGGCTGGAACGCACCCGCGTTCGCCCCGTGGCTCGAGGCGTCGCTCGAGAAGGCGTCGACCGACGCCTTCGGCAACCCGGCCCGGGCGATGGGTGAGGGCGGCTCGATCAGCTTCATGGGGATGTTGGGCCACCGGTTCCCCGATGCGCAGTTCGTGGTGACGGGCGTCCTCGGCCCTGGGAGCAACGCGCACGGGCCGAACGAGTTCCTGCACGTTCCGACGGCACGCAAGGTGACGGCGGTGGTCGCCAACGTGCTGCGTGACCATGCGGCAGCGTTCGGAGGCAACGGCTCGGCCCCTTGAGCACCGACGAGGCGGCCGGCTCGTCGGCTGAGCACCTCCCGCTCCTCCGCGAGTTCGTCGTCCGCCTCGGCAGCGCGATGACCGTGGCAGGCGACTCGGTCGACAGCATCAACGATCGGCTGCGCCGAGTCGTCGACGCCTACGGCTTCCCGGAGTTCGACTTCTTCGTGCTGCCCACCGGGATGCTCGTCGAGAGCGGTGACGCCGCCACCTCCACCGTGCTGCTGAGCACCCACGAGGAGCGGAAGCGCTACCGCTTCGACCAGATCGCCGAGCTGTACCACCTCCTGGGGCAAGCCGAGGAGGCGGCGATCACCCCCGCTGACGGCCTGCTCGAGCTCGCACGGATAGAGATGATGGAGCCGGGATTCGGGCCGGTGGTGCGGGTCTTCGGTCACGGTGTCCTGACGGCCGGGCTCGCCCTCCTCCTGCAGCCGACCCTGGGGGGCATGGCGGTGGCCTTCGCCCTCGGGCTGCTGGTGGGCCTGCTGAAGCTGCCCCGGCTGGCGACCCTGGATCTGATCTTCCCCGTGATCGCGGCGTTCATCGTGGCTGCCACCGTGTTCGCGATCAGCCACACCGGCGGCGTCGGCGACAACCCCGTGCGGGTGCTGATCCCGCCCCTCGCCACGTTCCTCCCTGGTGGCGTGCTCACCATCGCCACCGTGGAGCTGGCGGCCGGTCAGATGATCTCGGGTGCGAGCAGGCTCGTGAGCGGGATGGTGCAGCTCGGACTGCTCGCCTTCGGCATCGTGGCGGCGGCCTCGCTGATCGGCGTCGACCAGCACGTGCTGATCGACAACCCCGTCGACCGGCTCGGCCCGTGGGCGCCGTGGGTCGGCGTGCTGATCG
Organism: Acidimicrobiales bacterium; assembly: GCA_045807565.1. Taxonomy (GTDB): domain Bacteria; phylum Actinomycetota; class Acidimicrobiia; order Acidimicrobiales; family VFJN01; genus VFJN01. The sequence continues at coordinate 9,669 of JBJMHD010000001.1, forward strand.
TCGCCCTCGGCGACTACCTGCACTTCTCCGCGCCCGCACGCTCCCTGGGGTGGATCCTCGTCGTGCTGTACGTGGCCTACGCCGGTCAGGCCGTCGGCGGAGCGCTGTTCGGGGGTGCGCTCAGCGGCTTCTTCGGCGGGCTGGCCATGACGCCGGTCGTGCTCTGGATCGACGACCGCCCGTACGGGGCGCCGTCGCTCGTGACCTTCCTGCCCGCCTTCTGGCTGCTGGTGCCCGGGGCGGTCGGGCTCATCGGCGTCACCGAGATCATCGGAGCCGACCAATCGCTCGGCGCCGAAGACGTGGCCACCGCGCTCACCTCGATCGCGAGCATCGCGCTCGGGGTGCTCCTGGGGTCCGCCTCGTACCACACCGCCACTGCGGGGGTCCGCCGCGTCGCGCAGACGCTGCCACCGATCTCGGTGCCGAAGGCGGCCCGGGTGTGGCCGCGCCGCCGGCCCAGGCCGCCGCACCAGACCTGACAACCTCTCCCATGGGCCACGTCGGGAACGAGGTCGACGAGGGCGTGGCGGTGTTCTTCGAGCGACGACCGGCGAGCGTCATCGGCACGTAGCGACGCGTACGGTGCCGCGATGGCCTACGAGTACGACACCTTGCGCGTGGACGTCGCCGGCGGCATCGCCCGGGTGACGATCGACCACCCGCCGATCAACCTCTTCGACCTGGCGCTCATGCTCGACGTGGCGCGCTGCGCAGAGGAGCTGGCGACCGACGACGACGTTCGGGTGGTGATCGTCGAGTCCGCCGACGCCGACTTCTTCATCGCCCACGCCGACGTGGAGCTCATCCTGCAGCTCCCTCGCGAGGAGCGCGAGGCACCGAGCGACGACCTCGGGTTCTTCCACGCCATGTGCGAGCGCTTCCGCACGATGCCGAAGGCGACGATCGCCGTGATCGAGGGCGCCGTGCGGGGCGGCGGGTGCGAGCTGGTGTCGTCGTTCGACATGCGCTTCGCCTCCCGCGAGCGGGCGGTGTTCGGCCAACCCGAGGTGGCCCTCGGGATCATCCCGGGGGGCAGCGGGACGCAGCGGCTGCCCCGGCTCCTCGGACGAGCTCGGGCCTTGGAGGTCATCCTCGGCGGCAGCGACGTGGACGCCCAGCGGGCGGAGGAGTGGGGGTGGGTGAACCGCGCCCTGCCGCACGACGAGCTCCACCCGTTCGTCGACGCCCTCGCCGCTCGCATCGCATCGTTCCCTGCGCACGCCATCGCCGCGGCCAAGCGATCGGTGGACCACGGGTTGCCGGACCCCGTTCCGGGCCTCCGCACCGAGGAGTGGCTCTTCTCCCAGACGCTGCTCGAGCCCTCGGCCATCTCCCGGATGGAAGCCTTCCTGGCGGTGGGCGGGCAGACGCGCGAGCCGGAGCGCGACCTCCCCGCGCTCTACGACCGGCTGCCCTGAGCCGCCACGCGGCTCACAGCGTGGCGAGGCGAGCGTTGCCCAGCGACTGCCCGTAGTGGCGACGCAGCTCCACCTTGTGCTCGAGGGCGTCGATCACCGCCTCGGTGAACGGTGCCTTGTAGAGCGCTTCGCAGCTGCCGAGGCCGCCGGGGCTGAACACGTTGATCTCCATCAGCTTGTCACCGACGATGTCGAGGCCCACGAGGAACATGCCGTCGGCGATGAGCTTGGGACGCACCGCCTCCACGACCTCGAGGATCGCGTCCGTCACCTTGGCCTGCTTCGCCTCGCCGCCGACCCGCATGTTCGAGCGCTTGTCGCCCGTCGTGTTCACGCGTCGGAAGGCGGCGTGGTGGCCATCGACGGTGAGGGGTTCGCCGTTCATGACGAAGAGCCGCACGTCCCCGTCATCGGCCTCGGGCAACGCCTCCTGGGCGACGATGTAGCCGTCCCGACCGACGGCCTCGATCATCTGGTTGAGGTTCGGTGACTCGTCGCTGGAGACGAAGAAGACGCCGCTCCCGCCCGACCCCTGCAGCGGCTTGAGCACGGCCTGCCCACCCATCGCGTCGATGAAGTCGGCGATCTCCCCGGCGTCGCGCGAGATGAGCGTCCTCGGTCGGACCGCCTCCGGGAAGTGCTGGAAGTACGTCTTGTTGACGGCGTTCGCCAGGCTGTTGGGGTCGTTGACCACGAGCGTGCCCCGGGTCACCGACAGCTGGCCGAAGAGGATCCCCGACACGACGGCCCACGGTCGCTCGAGAGCGTCATCGGCGGGATCGTTGCGGATGAACAGGACGTCGAGGTCGTCGACGATGATCGGCTCGGCGGGCTCGTCGCTCTGCACGTGCTCCAGGTACTGCGCCAGGTCCTTGTGCTTCTTCGTGCCCGCCGAGCGGGCGTGCGCGGCGACCGAGCCGTCGAGTCGGTTGGAGAAGTCGTCCACGCCCATCAGCCAGGTCTCGTGCCCTCGGCGAGTGGCGGCCAGCGCCAGACGGGTGGTGGTGTACTGCGGGTGCTCGGTCGACACCCCGTTCACGACGAAGCCGATCCTCATGCTGCCTCTCCGATCAGCTCCACGGGGGTGCGGACCTCACCGAGGCCGGCCAGCCTCGCCCGAGCCTGCGGTTCGTCCAGGTAGCGAGGCCGGAGCAGCGGCTCGTGGAGCAGCCCTCGCTCGCGGAGGTCGCGCACGAGGGGGGCGGCCGTCAGCGGCATCTTCCCGAGGAGCAGGGTGTCGAGGTCGCTCCCCGCCGCCAGGTGGTCCACCAGGTCCACCAGGCCGCGCAGGTACACCGCATCCTTGGTGAGCCCGCCGGACCGGAAGACCCGCACGGTCGTGGCGAACGCCTGGACGTGCGGGATGCCATCACGCACCAACGTCGCGTGGACGTCGGTGAACGGCACGCCCTCGACCATGAGGTGCACGGCGACCACGCGCGCCGCCAGGTGGCGCAGCCGGCCGGGGGTGAGCCCGCCCACGAGGTGCTCGGCCAGCACCGCCAGACCCTCCTGGGTCTCGTCGTGGCCGGCCAGACCGCTGGCGAGCACGTGCAGTGGCTGGTGAGCGCCGTTGGCGTGGGTCACCACGTGGGTTCCCACCTCGTGGTGCAGGAGCGCCTCGATGCGAGAGACCGGGATCCGGCAGGTGGGGGCGATCAGCACGTCGCCGTTGGACACCATCACCCCCGTGCTCCCCTCGCGGACCTCGACGTGCGACTCGAGGTCTGGAGCGAAGGCCCGGTAGCGATCGAGCTCGGCCTGTGCGGCCTTGCACACCGCCTCGGCGTTGAGCCACGGTCCCTCTTCGAGGGCGGGCGGATGGACGTGGCGAAGGATCTCCTCGGCGGTGCTGAGCAGACGGGGCGTCACCGTCCCGTACAGCTCGATGCTCAGGGCCAGGAAGTCGCGGCTGCCGCGCTGATCCAGCATCTCCAGCTGGAGGCGGAGCTCGCGGTGCTTGGCGTGGAGGAGGCTGGCGAGGGTCGGGTCCTCCACGTCGTCGACGCGGATCTCGTCGAGCCGCGGCATCGCCACCGCGGGGTCGTCCTCGAGCTCGCGGTACCGGATGGTGGGGGAGCGGCCGACGGCTTCGAACTGCCGGCGGGCGCCCGCCAGGTCGACCGGCGTGAGGTCGAGGAGGAAGCGGAAGCCGTTCGCCAGATCCGCCAGCGCGCGGTCGACGGTGAGGTCGCGCGGCGCGAGCTCGGTGGTGCCGGTCACGTCACGCCGCTCCGCAGGCCAGCTCACCGAGCAGCAGCGGTACCGCCGCCGCGAACGCCGCGGTGAGCTCCTCGAGGTGCTGCTCGTCCACCGTGCCGGTCCACTCGTCCATGAAGACCTTCTTCAGCTCCACGGCGATGGCGCAGCCGGTGTCGGCGTACCGCTCGTGGACCCACTCGCACAGGTGGCCGCCCTTGAAGCGCACGTTCTCTCCCACCTCCAGCCGATGACCGGCCACGACCTGGTCACCGAGGTCGTGCATGAAGCGGTCGACGACGTGGCCCCACCGGTCCCGGTCCATCGAGCCCGTACCGATGTTGATCTCCGGGTTCTCCTTCGCAGGAGCCGGTGGGCGATCGGCGCCGTCCCGGCGGTGGTTGTAGGAGTGGACGTCGAGCACCACGAAGGGTCCCTGGCGGGCGAGGTCGTCGAGGATGCCCTGCAGCTGTCCGTAGAACGCGTCGTGCATCCGGCGCGACCGCTCGACCTGCTCGTCGCTGAGCGGCTCTCGCCACACGTCGAGACCCCAAGCGGACTCGGCGTCCTGGTACACGCACCGATGGCGCGGCCGGTTCAGGTCCACCTCGAACCGCGAGCGGTGCACAACCACCGGCCAGCCGCCGGCCTCGGTGATGCGATCCGTGAAGGGATCCTCTTCACGGCGCCGAGTGAGGTCGTCGAGCGCGACCTTCTCGGCGATCTCCGGGCGGAGGTCGTGACCGGCGTGGATGGCCGTGGTCACCAGCGGCAGCGCAGACAAGCCGAGCGACCAGGCATCTCGCATGGCCACGGCCTACCCGCCGGCGTGGCGCGGCATGCAGGCCGCTCGACATCTGCCGGCCTTGCCGGGATGTCCGGCTTGTCGCGGCCCAGGCCGCGAGCCGGTGCGTCTGACAGGCTCACCCCATGACGGACATCGACCTCGCCGCCGCCGACCACCTGCTGACCACGACGAAGCAGGTGCGCAAGCGCCTCGACCTCAGCCGACCCGTGCCGCGCGAGCTGCTGCTCGACTGCATCGACATCGCGAGCCACGCACCGATGGGAGGCAACCGGGAGCGCAACCGATGGGTGGTCGTCGACGACCCCGCGCTGAAGGCGGCCATCGCCGAGCCCTACGCCGCGATCGGCCGCCCGTACCTCGCGGCCAACGAAGGAGTGGACGCCGATGACCGACAGCAGCGCGTGGTCGAGTCAGCGGCCTACCTCGTCGACCACATCGCCGAGGTCCCTGCCATGGTGATCGCGATCCGGCTCGACCGCCTGCCCGAGGGCTCGCACCCAGCCGAGGTGGCGGGCTACCACGGCTCGGTCGCGCCGGGCGTGTGGAGCTTCCAGCTCGCGGCCCGTGCGCGCGGCCTCGGGTCGGCGTGGACGACCTTCCACCTGTACCACGAGCAGCAGGTGGCCGAGCTGCTCGGCATCCCGGACACCGTCACGCAGGTGGCGCTGCTCCCGGTCGCCTACTACACGGGCGACACGTTCCGGCCCGCCCCCCGCCGACCGGCGCGTGAGATCACGTACTTCAACCGGTGGCGCGAGACCCTCTGAGCAGGGGAGCGGTCAGCCGACGGTGACGATGCCGCGATCGCCGTCGACGTGCAGTGGTGTGCCATCGGCGACCGAGGTGATGCCGGCAACGCTCATCACGGCGGGGATGCCGAGCTCTCGAGCGACGATCGACGCGTGGCTCTGCGTCGCGCCGGTGTCGCACACGACGGCGCAGGCGGTGAGGAACAGCGGGGTCCAGGACGGATCGGTGATGGCACACACCAGCACCTCGCCGGGAGCGAGGCCGCGGGGGTCGGCGGGATCGGCGATGACGCGGGCCGGTCCGGATGCCTGCCCGCTGCTGACCGCGATGCCGGTGAGCACGGTGCCCGCTGCCACCGGCTGGTCGGACACGTCCCGCCGCTCCCAGGTGGAGGGATCGGGGATCTGCCGCTCGAACCAGAACGGCGGCACGCGCTCGTTCAGGTAGCGCTCGCGTGTCGATCGCTCCTCGATCAGCGGCAGGAACGCCGCCGGGTCTTGCAGGTAGCGCGGCAGCTCGTCGAAGGTCACGCAGAAGGCCAGGCGCGAGTCCTCGGGTCCGCCACGCGCCGCCGCACGGCTGACGAGCTCGTGCAGCACGCGGCGCGCCGCCAGGTTCTCGAGCACCAGGATGTCCTTGGCGCGCTCGCGGGCGATCTCTCCCAACCGTGAGACCGTCCCCGCCCGTCGGACCATCGCACGCAACGGTCGGGGCACGGCGGCGATCGCCTGGTCGAGA
>JBJMHD010000002.1:0-23447 GCA_045807565.1 Acidimicrobiales bacterium
AGCACCATCCCGCGCTCGATCTCCTCCTTCGTGATGCCGCGCAGCAGGAGCCCCACGTTGTCCCCCGCCTGCCCCTGGTCGAGGAGCTTGCGGAACATCTCCACACCGGTGCAGGTGGTCTTCTGCGTCGGGCGGATCCCCACGATCTCGATCTCATCACCGGTGTGGATGATCCCCTGCTCCACCTTCCCCGTCACCACCGTGCCCCGACCCGTGATCGAGAACACATCCTCGATCGGCATCAAGAACGGCTTGTCCAGATCCCGCGTCGGCTCCGGCACGAAGGAGTCGACCGCCGCCATCAGCTCCAACACCCCCGCCGCCGCATCCGCGTCACCCTCCAACGCCTTCAACGCCGACACCCGCACGATCGGCGTGTCATCCCCCGGGAACTCGTACTCCGTCAACAGCTCACGCACCTCGAGCTCCACCAGCTCCAACAGCTCCTCATCATCGACCTGATCGACCTTGTTCAACGCCACCACGATCGACGGCACCCCCACCTGACGAGCCAACAGCACATGCTCACGGGTCTGAGGCATCGGACCATCCGTCGCCGCCACCACCAGAATCGCCCCGTCCACCTGCGCCGCGCCGGTGATCATGTTCTTGATGTAGTCAGCATGACCCGGCATGTCCACATGCGCGTAGTGACGGTTGTCCGTCTCGTACTCCACATGGGAGATGTTGATCGTGATCCCCCGCTGCTTCTCCTCCGGCGCCTTGTCGATCTCATCGAACGCCATCACCTGCACGTTCCCGTTCTTCTCCGCCAACACCCGCGTGATCGCCGCCGTCAACGTCGTCTTCCCATGGTCGATGTGGCCCATCGTCCCCACGTTCAGATGCGGCTTGTTCCGATCGAACTTCTCCTTGGCCATGACCTTCTTCTCTTCTCTCTGGGTTGCACGGGCAGTGACGGGTGGTGGCGGCGCCCGGACTCGAACCGGGGACAACTCGATTATGAGCCGAGTGCTCTAACCAACTGAGCTACGCCGCCTCGATGGGCGCTACCGAGCCCTCTGTGGGAATCGAACCCACGACACCAGCCTTACCATGGCTGTGCTCTGCCGACTGAGCTAAGAGGGCGAAGATCTGGGACCCCACCGGCGGCGGGAGCGACTGACCACAGTACAGGGCGCTGCCGCGGCCGCTCCATTCGTCATCGCGCCTCGCGGCACCGCCCGAGAGCACGCAAAGGGCGCAGAGCAGCATGGGCCGTACGGCCCAGAACAGGCTTCAGTTCACGCTCCGTGAGGCCGATGACCACCCCATGCGAGTGGAGCGGTTGGTGATCGAAGCCGGCGACAACACGCTCACCCTTGATCTGCACCCGCGGCTCACCGTGGTGGCGGGCATGGGGAGCGTCGAGCGCCAGAGCCTGATCGGTGAGCTCATCGGCGCCCTGGCGGGCACCCGACCTGGGCTCCACCTCGAGGTGGAGGATCGGCACGGCCGGCACCTGGCCGTGTTCCGGCCCGCCACGGGACGCCACCGGATCGTCGACGTCGACCGGGCCAAGGACGTGACGGCCGAGTTCACGGACGCCGACGGCGACTGCAACCTCCTCGCCAAGCTCGATCTCGACTCCCGCGGGGCGCGCCGGCTCATGCGCTTCGGCGCCGCCGATCTCGCCGCCAGCTCCCACCGGGGCCAGGCCGTGGAGATGCTGTCGTCGCTCGACCAGCGACGGGTGTGGGCGGCCGCGACCGCGCTGCACACCGCTGAGGGCGACCTCACCTCCGAGGCCGAGGCCATCGGCTCGGCTCCCGAGGACGCCGCGATGATCGAGGAGGTCGAGGCCCGCCACTTCGCCGTGGAGCAGGCCGTCGAGCGCCTCGAGACCACCCGGCGCCGCACCTTCGTGATCGGTGGCGCCTGCGCCGGGTTCACCATCCCCGGCGTGTACCTCGCCGGCGCGATCGGGTTCCTCTTCATCGCCATCGCGCTGGTGGCCGTGGGCGCGTCGCTGCGCGCGCGAGGGAACGTGGACCGCGCCACGGAGGCGGAGGAGAAGGCCCTCGAGGACGCCGGCGCCAACAGCTACCTGGGCTTCCAGCTGCAGCGGGTCAACGGCCTGCTGGCCAACGACGCCAACCGCAAGGCCCTGATGGACGTGGCCGGTGCTCGCCGGTCTGCCCTGGCCGACTGGCAGCAGCTCGCCGCTGACATCCCGGTGGAGTGGGCGCTCGCCAACCGCGAGGAGATCGAGGAGGCCGCCAGGCTGCGGCGAGAGGTCGATGCGCTCGGCGCGCTGTCGTCGACCGCTCCGGACGTGGCCGACGACCTCACCGGCGACCTCGCCCACGTCCTCGTGTCCCGGCTGGCCGAGGCACGCTCCGCCGGTGGCGAGGGCGCTCCCCTCGTGCTCGACGACCCCTTCCGCGCCCTCGACCCGTCCGTGAAGCCGTTGCTGCTCGAGCTGCTCGGTCGCTCGGCCGGCGACCCGCAGATCGTGTTCCTCACGGAGGACGAGCACGTGGCGTCCTGGGCTCGGCTCGAATCGCTCACCGGCGAGCTCGCCCTCATCGAGCCCGCGCCGGAGCACGACGAGGTCCGCCTCACGAGGGACGACGCCATCCGGCTCTGACGGCGATTCGGTAGGTTGCCGCCGATGCACGTGCGGCTGGCGACGCTGGACGATGCCGAGCCCATCCGGCAGATCTACAACCTCGAGGTCATGACCTCGACGGCCACGTTCGACCTCGTCCCTCGATCCCTGGAGGACCAGCGCGCCTGGCTGGCGGAGCGCTCCGGTGCGCGGGCCGTGCTCGTCGCCGAGGCGGGAGGCGAGGTGTGCGGCTTCGGATCGCTCTCACCGTGGCGCGACCGGCCCGCCTACGCCACCACGGTGGAGGACTCGGTGTACGTGCACCGCGACCACCATCGTCGGGGCATCGGTCGGTTGCTGCTCGAGGAGCTGGTTGCCACCGCCACCCGCCACGGCTTCCACGCGTGCATGGCCCGCATCGTGGGCGGCCACGAGGCCTCGATCGCCCTCCACCAGCGCTGCGGGTTCGAGGTGGTCGGCACCGAGCGCGAGGTCGGCCGCAAGCTCGGGCGCTGGCTCGACGTCGTCGTGATGGAGAGGTTCCTCTGAGGTGGCGGGCCGTGGCTGACTCCTTCCCGCGCCAACAGGCGCGCACGCAGCGGTTCACCTTGGGCACGCCCCGCGACGTGACGGTCTCGCCCGACGGCAGCCGGGTGGCGTTCCTCCGCTCGCCCGGCCCCGAGGACCCGATCACGGCGCTGTGGGTGCTCGACGTGGCCACGGGCACCGAGCGCATCGTCGCCGATCCGGCGGTGCTCCTCGCCGGTGAGCTCTCCGAGCTCCCCCCTGAGGAGCGCGTGCGCCGCGAGCGGGCGCGCGAGAGCGCGGCCGGCATCACCGCGTACGCCACCGACGCCGATCACCGGGTCGCCGCCGCCGCGCTCGCCGGGCAGCTGGTCGTGGCCGACCTGGTGCACGGAGCCGCCGCCCTCGTGCCGGTGCCCGCCGCGGTGATCGACCCGCGGCCCGATCCGACCGGCACCCGCGTGGCATGGGTCGACGGCCGACAGCTCTGGGTGGCGGAGCTCGCCGATCCATCGTCGGCCCGCGTCCTCGCCGGCGACGACGACCCGGAGGTGCGCTGGGGGATGGCGGAGTTCGCGGCTGCGGAGGAGATGCACCGCTTCCGGGGCTACTGGTGGGCTCCCGACGGCACCTCACTGCTCGCCACCCGAGTGGACGACACCCCCGTGCAGCGGTGGTGGATCTCCGACCCCACCCACCCCGACCGCACCCCCACCGAGGTCGCCTACCCCGCGGCCGGCTCCCCGAACGCCGACGTCTCGGCGTGGATCCTGCCGCTCGACGGTCCGATGACCGAGGTGCGCTGGGATCGCGACGACCTGCCGTACCTCGCCGAAGGCGCCTGGGACGAGCACGGACCGCTCCTCGCGCTGCACCCGCGCGACCAGCGGAGGATCGAGGTGCGGGGGGCGGACGCGCGCTCGGGCGCGACCGAGGCGCTGTGGACCGACCGCGACGACGTGTGGGTGGAGCGCACCCCCGGCACGCCGGCTCGGCTCGCCGACGGCCGGGTGGTGATGGTGTCCGATGCCGACGGCGGCCGTCGCCTGGTCGTCGGCGGGACGACCGTCACCCCCACGGATCTGCACGTGCGCGGTGTCGCCCACGTGAGCGACGCACAGGTGGTGTTCACCGCCAACCCGATCGACGACGCCACCGGGGTGTCCGTGTGGCGATGGTCCGACGGGCGGCTCGAGCAGCTCTCCGCCGACGACGGGGTGCACAGCGCGGTGGTGGGCGGCGACACCGTGGTGATCCGTCGGCTCTCGCTCGGGGACCACGCCCCGGAGGTCACGGTGGTCGGGGGTCCGAGGCTCGGCACGCACGTGGCGACGCCGCTCGTCAGCCCGAACGTGTCGATCCGCCACGTGGGCGAGCGACGCCTCGCCACCGCGCTCCTGCTGCCCCACGACGCGGGCGACTCGGACCGCTTCCCGGTGCTGGTCGACCCCTATGGGGGTCCCCACGCCCAGCGGGTGGTGCAGGCGCGTTCCGCCTACCTGACCTCGCAGTGGTTCGCCGACCATGGCTTTGCCGTCGTGGTCGTCGACGGTCGCGGCACACCGGGCCGCGGCCCGGCGTGGGAGCGCGGGATCCACGGTGACCTGGCCGGTCCGGTGCTGGAGGACCAGGTGGACGCCCTGCTCGCCCTCGCCGCCGAGGACGCTCGCCTCGACCTGTCGCGCGTGGCGATCCGCGGATGGAGCTTCGGTGGCTACCTGGCCGCGCTGGCGGTGCTCCGCCGGCCCGACGTGTTCCACGCGGCCATCGCCGGAGCGCCGGTCACCGACTGGCGGCTCTACGACACCTTCTACACCGAGCGCTACCTCGGCGATCCGGTGGCGGACGCCGCGCGGTACGACGCCTGCTCGCTGCTCCCCGACGCCCCGAAGCTCGAACGACCGCTGCTGCTCCTGCACGGGTTGGCGGACGACAACGTGGTGAGCGCCCACACGCTCCAGCTCTCGGAGGCGCTCCTCGCCGCCGGCCGTCCCCACCAGGTGCTGCCGCTCACCGGGGTGACCCACATGGCGAACCAGGAGGAGGTCGCCGAGAACCTCCTGCTGCTGCAGCTGCACTTCCTGCGCGAAGCCTTGGACCTCGAGTAGCCGGGCCGGCACCGCCCCCGGCGCGCCGACGCCCCGCCGAGGGCGGGGCGTCGCCACGTGGGCCGGGAAGGATTTGAACCTCCGTAGGCAATGCCGACTGGTTTACAGCCAGTTCCCTATGGACACTCGGGCACCGACCCAGGGCTGGCAACGATAGCGGCGCGGTACGTTGGACGGCCATGCCGAGCTTCGACGTCGTGTCCGAGATCGACCAGCAGGAGATCCGCAACGCGGTGGACCAAGCCCAGCGCGAGGTGGCGACGCGCTACGACTTCAAGGGGACGGGCACCACCATCGAGCTGGGCGCGGAGGAGATCAAGCTCCACTCCTCCAGCGAAGACCGCCTCGCCGCCCTCCGGCAGGTGCTCGAGGAGAAGCTGGTGAAGCGCCAGGTCTCCCTGAAGGCGCTCGACTACCAGAAGGTGGAGGAGGCGTCCGGGGCCACCGCTCGGCAGGTCGTGAAGCTCGTCGCCGGGATCTCCAAGGAGAAGGCCACCGAGCTCAACAAGCACATCAAGGGGATGGGACTCAAGGGTGTGCAGTCCCAGACGCAGGGTGAGCAGCTGCGCGTCTCCGGCAAGAAGCGGGACGACCTCCAAGCCGTCATCAGTGCGCTCAAGGAGCACGACTTCGGCATCCCGCTCCAGTTCGGCAACTTCCGCGACTGAGCCCGCTCGGCTCCGGCCTCGCTAGGGCACCTGGGCGCTGCGGGCGCTCCAGTCGATGCTGGAGACGATGTCGTCGACGGCCAGGTCGATCATCACGTGCGGCCCGTTGAGGACGCTGACGCTCGCCACGTAGAGCGCTTCGATCGGCCAGGGGGCAGAGCCCTCGGCCAGGTCGTGCAGCAGCGAGGTCCCGAGCGCGGGGACGGCGAGCTCGGGCGTTGCCGCGACTGCGTCGGGCGCGGGCGCGCTCCCCTTGGCGGCGCGGTACGCCTTCGCCAGCGCGGGGACGCGAGCGGCGGCCTCGTAGAGGAACTGGTCGAGGATCGGCTTCGGGTCGACGGGCGGACCGCCGCGCGGGTAGATGCCGATGTGGAGGTGCGGCGCACCGCCGCGCGCGTTGCCCGAGTCGCCGACGTACCCGACGATGTCGCCGGTGCGCACGGCCATGCCGTCGGTGAACCCGTCGACCAGCCCCGACAGGTGGGCCAGGTAGAAGTAGGTGCCGTCGGGCATGTGGACCTTCACGGTGAGGCCGCCGAGGCCACCGTTCGCGGTGGTGGCGACGCCGTCGACGGGCGCTCGCACGGGCGTGCCGTAGGCGGCGAACACGTCGGTGCCGAGGTGGAACCGGAAGCCGGGGCCGTAGCGCGGGTAGAGCCAGTCGTGCGAGTAGCGAGCCGGGCCCGCGATCGGGAAGCGACCGAGGCCGACGCGCAGCACCTCGTCCTCTGGCATCCCGAGGGCGCGCAGCGAGTCGAGCTGGGCGAGCAGACCGGCGTCGCTGCTCGGGGCGGTGCGGTGCACCGAGTCGATGATCCGCTGCGCCTGGGGTGGGACCACGATGCCGCCCGCCGGTGCCGCGGTGCCATCGCCCTGCGCGTCCTTGGCCCCCGCCGGCGCCTGGGACGAGCCCTGGCTGAAGTCGGAGCCCGATGGCTGCGACCCGCCCTCCGTGGTGGGCGGTGCGGTGGTGCTGGTGGTGGTGGTCGACGACGAGACCAGCGGCGGGATCTCCTGCGCCTCGGAGGACGGAGCCGCCCAGCCCGCGACACCGACGGCCAGCGCGGCGACCAGCACGCACGTGGCACGGCGACGGCTCGAGCGGCGTAGCGGCATCACCTTGCTGCTTCGGCCCTCGGACGGCGGACTCCTGCCGATGCGCCCTCCTGGGTCAGGCAGACTGGTCCTCCATGTGCGCGAAGGGCGCGAAGACCGTCATCTACGTCGAGGACGAACCCGCCGTCCAGCGCCTCGTGTCGTTCTGGCTCGAGGACGCCGGGTTCAACGTGCTCGTCGCGGGCGATGGCGCCGCCGGGATGGAGCTCATCCGATCCACCGTGCCCGACCTCGTCGTCACCGACGCCCTGATGCCCGTGCTCACCGGCGATGAGCTGGTCGAGCAGCTGCAGGGCGACCCCGAGCTGCGCCACATCCCGATCATCATGGCGACCGCTGCCGCCAGCCCCCTTCGCGTCCGCAAGATGCTCGGGCTCGGCTGCAAGGCCGTCGTCGCCAAGCCGATGGATGAGGCGACGTTCCTGGAAGCGGTGCACGCCGCGCTCGCGTGACACGTCACTCGTAGTAGCCCGAGTGGATGTAGATGCAGGGCACGCCCTCGCGGTGGAACATGTCCACGTTGCGGCGGTCGTCCTCGAAGGCGAGCCGCAGGTCGAAGCCGAAGTGTCGCAGGTCGCGCACGGCGTCCTGCTTGAAGTCGCGCGACGCGCCGTAGTCACCCCACTCGCGCATCACGAGCAGGTCCCACCGGAGCTCGTGGCGCGCCAGCCACCCGAGGGTGTGGCGCTGGATGCTGATGGGGCGTGCCGTGAGCAGCACGATGCGGAGCCCTTCGTCGAGCAGGTCGAGCAGGCGCGCCACCTCGTCGATGAGCGCGTCCTCGCCCGCCGCCTCGAAGAAGGCATCCCAGCTCCGGTGCGGTCGCTCCAGCAGGTGCTGCCGCCCGGACGCGTCGGAGAGCACACCGTCCATGTCGAAGACGACCGCCGGGCCCGGGTCCACCGGTCCGTCCCGCCAGCGCCAGTGATCGGGCGTGCGCGCCGTCATGACGTGCGGAGCGCCCCCGGCGCGCCCGACGCCGTCGACGACGACAGCCTCATTCCTCCGTGGGCGTCTCGGCGGCCCGGCGCTTGATCTCCTCGACCACGTTCGGGTCGGCGAGGGTGGTGGTGTCGCCGAGCGCCCGACCCTCGGCGACGTCGCGCAGCAGACGGCGCATGATCTTCCCGGACCGAGTCTTGGGGAGCTCGTCGGTGAAGATCACCGTCTTCGGACGGGCGATGGCACCGAGCTTCTTGGCGACGTGCTGGCGCACCTCCTCGCCCAGCTCGTCGCTCGCGGTGTGGGTGCCCCGCGCGATGACGTAGGCCATGATCGCCTGGCCGGTGACGGCGTCGTTGGCGCCGACCACCGCCGCCTCCGCCACCGCCGGATGGTCGACGAGCGCGCTCTCGACCTCCGTGGTGGAGATGCGGTGGCCCGAGACGTTCATCACATCGTCGACGCGCCCGAGCAGCCAGAAGTAGCCGTCGTCGTCGATCTTGCAGCCGTCGCCGGCGAAGTAGCGATCCCCGTACCGCGCCCAGTAGGTGTCCCGGTACCGATCGGGGTCGCCGTAGATGCCCCGCAGCATCGACGGCCAGGGACGGGTGAGGGTGAGGTACCCCCCGCCGCGCTCCACCCGGCGACCGCTCTCATCGAGCACCTCGGCCTCGATGCCCGGCAACGGGAAGGTCGCCGAACCGGGCTTCAGCGTGGTGGCGCCCGGGAGCGGGCTGATCATGATGGCGCCGGTCTCGGTCTGCCACCACGTGTCCACGATGGGGCAGCGGCCGCCGCCGATGTGCTCGTGGTACCACATCCACGCTTCGGGGTTGATGGGCTCGCCGACGCTGCCGAGGAGCCGGAGCTTCGAGAGGTCGTGCTTCTCGGGCTCCTGCGCCCCCCACTTCATGAAGGTGCGGATCGCGGTGGGCGCGGTGTAGAGGATCGTGACGCCGTAGCGCTCGGCGATGTCCCAGAGCCGGTCGCGGCCCGGCGTGTCGGGCACGCCCTCGTAGATCACGGAGGTCGTGCCGTTGGTGAGGGGGCCGTAGACGATGTAGCTGTGGCCCGTGACCCATCCGATGTCGGCGGCGCACCAGTAGATGTCGGTGTCGGGATGGAGGTCGAACACGTACTTGTGGGTGAAGGCCACCTGGGTGAGGTAGCCGCCCGTCGTGTGCATGATCCCCTTCGGCTTGGCCGTGGTGCCGGAGGTGTACAGGAGGTACAGCAGGTCCTCGCTGTCCATCGGCTCGCACGGGCACTCGGGGTCGGCCTGCGCGACGAGGTCGTGCCACCACAGGTCGCGCCCCTCCTGCATGTCGACGGGCTCGTCGACCCGCTTCAGCACGATCACGTGCTCCACGCTCGGCGTGGACGCCAGCGCGGTGTCGACGTTCGGCTTGAGCATCGACGGCGCGCCCCGTCGGAACCCTCCATCGGCGGTGATGACCGCCTTGCACTCGGCGTCGTTGATGCGATCGATGAGCGAGTCCGGGCTGAAGCCGCCGAACACGACCGAGTGCGGCGCGCCGATCCGCGCACACGCGAGCATCGCCACCGGGAGCTCCGGGACCATCGGCATGTAGATGCACACGCGGTCGCCCTTGGCGACGCCCAGGCCCTTCAGCACGTTGGCGAACCGCTGCACCTCGGCGTGGAGGTCGGCGTAGGTGATCGTCCGGGTGTCGCCGGGCTCGCCCTCCCAGTGGTACGCGACCTTGTCGCCGCGCCCGGCGAGCACGTGGCGGTCCACGGCGTTGTGGCAGACGTTGAGCTTGCCCCCGACGAACCACCTCGCGAAGGGCAGGTCCCACTCGAGGATGGTGTGCCAGTCCTCGTCCCAGTCGAGGAGGTCGGCGGCCTGGCGAGCCCAGAACCCCTGCCAGTCCTCGTTGGCCTCGTCGTAGAGGAACGGCGAGGCGACCAGCGTGTCCTTCTTGAAGGGCTCCGGCGGCGGGAAGGTGCGATCCTCGACGAGGTAGTCCTCGATCGCGGCACCCGTCTGCTCGTCGGCCATCGGCGGTCCCCCCTGTTGCATTGCGGAGCGGTGCGGTGAGCGGAGGCCACCCTACGCGCGCCGCTACGGTCCCGGTCCATGGCCGATCAGTCACCGTTCGTCGTGGTGGAGCACCCTCGAGCGCACGTGGCGGTGGTGCGGCTGCACCGCCCTGACCGGCTCAACGCCATGTCGATCGAGCTGGTCTCCGAGCTCCACGACGCGCTGGAGACCATCGCGGACGAGAACGACACCTGGGTGGTGGTGCTCACCGGGTCTGGGCGCGCGTTCTCATCGGGCCTCGACCTGAAGGACCACGGCGTGGTGCCGAACATCGACGGGCTGCAGGTGGGTCGCATCGCCCAGCGCGCCATGCGGCACTACTCCCGCCTGGTCCCGCAGCTGCGACGGATGCCCCAACCGGTGATCGCTGCCGTCAACGGGCCGGCCTACGGCGGTGGCATGTGCCTGGCCCTCGGCGCCGACCTGCGGTTCGCAGCCCGGTCGGCGACGTTCAACAGCACCGGGATCGTCAACGGGCTCACGTCGACGGAGCTCGGCGCGTCGTGGTTGCTCCCCCGGCTCATCGGCGTGGCCCGGTCCAACGACCTGCTGCTCACCGGCCGCGTCGTCGATGCCGACGAGGCGCTGGCGATGGGGCTCGTGTCACGGGTCCTCCCCGATGACGAGCTGTTCGACGCCTGCCTCGACGTGGCGGAGGCGATGACCCGCTTCAGCCCCTACGGCCTCGCCATGACGAAGGACGTGCTGTGGGCGAACCTCGAGGTGAGCAGCCTCGAGGCCGCGGTGGAGCTGGAGGACCGGAACCAGCTCATGCTCGGGTTCACCGAGAACCTGCCGGAGGCGATCCGGGCCTTCGATGCCGGCCGCGACCCGGAGTACACCGACGAGCCGCGCCGCGGCATGTTCCCCGAGTAGGTCCTCGGGGTCTCAGCCCACCGAGGCGGCCGGCGCCCCGGGCAGCACGACCGTGGCGTCGATCCCGCCGCCCGCACGTGAGCGCAGCTGGACGGACCCGCCATCGGCCTCCACGAGCTTGCGCACGATGGCCAGCCCCAGCCCACTGCCCCCCAGCCGACGTCCACCGGCCTGCGGGCTCCAGAACCGGTCGAACGCTCGCTCGCGCTCGTCGTCGGGCAGGCCGGGGCCTCGGTCAGCCACGTGCAGCTCCGGGCCGGCGGGCCCGACGGTCGTCGAGAGGGTCACGGTGGACCCTGGCGGAGCCGCCTCGACGGCGTTCGCCAGCAGGTTGTCGACGACCTGCGCCAAGCGATCGGCCGTGGCGCGAGCCACCGCGGAGCCGACGACCTCGAGCACGACGTCCTCCTCGTCGGCCACGGGCTGCCATGCCGCTGCCCGCTCGCGGAGGGCCTCCCCCAGGTCGACGGTGGCGGCCGTGGCCGACGCGCCCGTGCGCTCCGCCCTCGCCAACGTGAGCAGGCCATCGACGAGCCGAGAGAGCCGTGCGACCTCCTGCAGGGCGGCACCCACGCCCGCCCGGTGGTCGGCGGCGTCTGGGATGTCGCCGAGCGAGGCGTCCAACAGCTCGAGTCGCAAGCGCAGGGCCGTCAACGGCGTACGCAGCTGATGGGAGGCGTCGGCCACGAAGGCTTCCTGCGAGCCCACCAGCTCCTCCAGCCGGGCCGCGGTCTCGTTGACCGAGGCCGCCAAGCGGCGGACCTCCGGCGGTCCCTCGTTCGTCGCCGTCCGCGTGTCGAGGGCTCCCTGACCGAGCGCGGTGGTGGCGGCCTCGAGCTTCCTCAGCGGACGGACCACCCACCGCGACAGCGCGAACGCCGCCAACGCTGCGACCCCCAGCGTCGCGAGGCCGACCCCTCCGAGCGTCACCCAGTTCCGACGGACGCGAGCATCAACCGCAGAGGTGGGGAACGTGACGCGGACGACGCCGTGGACGACGCCACTCGACGCGACGGGGACGGCGACGTACAAGAAGCTGTCGTCGAGCGTGCGCGAGCGCCGGGTACCCGTTGCGACCCGCCCGGAGAGCGCGTCCTGGATCTCGGGGCGGCTGGAGAAGCTCCGCAGCGCGTCGCCCTCGGGCGAGGTCGTGTCGAGGATGGCCTGGCCGTCCTCTCGGGTCACCACGACGCGGCCGCCGGTGGTCTCCGAGTACTCCTCGGCGATGCCTCGCAGACGGTCGCTCGCAGGCCCTCCGGCCTCGAGCCCGTCCTCGGCGAAGGAGGCCAGCGCGACCGCGTCCCCGCGCACCCGCGCTCGCAGGTTCTCGACCTCACGGTCCCGATAGCTGATCCCGAGAGGCACCTCGAGGAGCAGGAGAACCACGAGGATCAGGGTGACGTAGGCGAGGAGGACGCGACGGGCCATCGCGTCAGGTCCGGACGCGGAAGCCGACCCCGCGGACGGTCTCGATGAGCCCCGGGTCACCGAGCTTCTTGCGGAGGGCGGCGATGTGCACGTCGAGCGTCTTGGTGGGCCCGTACCAGTGGGCGTCCCAGACCGACTCCAGGATCTCCTGGCGCGTTCGGACGGCGCCGGGGTCGGACACCAGCAGGGCGAGGAGGTCGAACTCCTTGCGGGTGAGATCCACGTCAGAGCCGGCCACGGTCGTTCGGCGGGCCCGCAGGTCGACCTCGAGGTCACCGACCTGGACGTTGGGTGACGAACCTGCCCCGGTGGCACGCCGACTGACGGCACGGATGCGAGCGAGCAGCTCGCGGAAGCCGAAGGGCTTCACGACGTAGTCGTCGGCGCCCAGCTCGAGCCCGAGCACGCGATCCAGCTCCTCGCCTCGGGCGGTGATGACGATGATGGGAACGCTCGACCGCGCCCGGAGCTGGCGGCACACCTCGAAGCCGTCGAGGTCCGGCAGCCCGAGGTCGAGGAGCACGAGGTCGACCGGTTCCGCGTCGAGGGCGCCCTCGCCCGTGGCGACGCGCCGGACGTCCAGACCCTCCCGTTCGAGGCCCTCGGACAGTGGCGCGGCGATGGCGTCGTCGTCTTCCACCAACAGCACCCGCACGAGGCCACGGTACGCCTGGGCCCACCCCGACCTGGCCTAGTTGGCCAAGGCTTAACCATCCGCTGGGCGGCGGCTCGCACACGCCTCCGTACCGTCATCGGCATGGATCGACGCACCGCAATCGCCGTCGCCGCAGCTGCCGCCGGGACCGTGCTCACGCTCGGCGCCGCGTTCGCCACGAACGTCGGGCTCCTGCAGCACGACAAGCCGACCCCGATCAGCGTCCTCGACTCGAGTCGGGTCGTCCCGGAGCCGACGCAAGATCCCACCGTCGTGACCGTGGTGGTCGACGACCCATCGATCGAGAGCGACGCCGGCTCGACCCCGGCCGCCACCCCGTCGGCGCCGTCCGCATCGAGCTTCGACCACTCCTCCGACCAGGCCAGCGATGACGTCGTGTCCGACGAGGTCGTGAACGACTCCAGCGACGACCACGAGGACGAGCACGAGGTCGACCTGGAGGACCACTCCGACGATGACGACTGACCCCTCGGCGACCTCAACCCCCGGCCGCCGCCGCCGGCGCCGTCAGGCGCCTGCCGGTCGGGCGCTCGCCACGGGCATCGCCCTCAGCGCCACCGGCGTCCTCGCGTCGGTGATGGGCGCGCAGGCGCAACCCGATGCCGTCAAGCTCGTGCAGGCACCCCCGACGATCGTGACGGCGTCACCGTCGGGAGGTGCACCACCGACGACCATCGTCGTCATCCATCGCCCCGCGGCGACCGGGTCGCCATCCCGTGCCGCGGCTTCCGCCCCTGCGGCTCCCGCGGTCGGCCGAGCAACGCCCGCGCCGCGGCCGGCCCCGGCGCCCACCCCGCCGCCCGTCGCCACCTCGACGGCGAGCTGACGCCGTGCGGGAAGCCGCGGTCGACGACGAGAGGCGCCACACCTGGACGGCGATGGGCACCACCTGCACGGTGTGGCTCGTGGGCGACGGCGCAGCTGACGGTGCCGTCGCCGCCGAGCGGATCGTCGCCGACCTGGAAGCCGGTTGGAGCCGGTTCATCCCCACCAGCGATGTGGGGCGGTTGAACCGAGCCGGCGGCCGTGCCGTGACCGTGGCGGAGCGGACCATCGACGTCGTCGAACGCGCCGTCGCGTGGTGGCGAGAGACGGACGGTCGATTCGATCCGACGGTGCTCGACGCCCTCGAGGCCGCCGGCTACGACCGCGACCACGCCACGGGCCACGGACCGATCGGCGTGGGCACGCCGGCTCCCGGCTGCGCGGACGTCGTCGTGGACCACGTCGCCGGCACCATCCAGCTCCCCGCCGGGGTTCGCGTCGACCTCGGTGGGATCGGGAAGGGCCGCGCCGTCGACCTGGTGGCCGAGCACCTGCGAGATCTCCGCGGCGGCCTGGTCGACCTCGGCGGTGACCTGCGGGTCTGGGGCGCCGCGCCGGGAGGCGGCTCGGGGTGGCCGGTCGCCGTCGACGACCTGCGAGACGGCAGCCCGTTGGCGCTGATCGGGCTGCTCGACGGCGCGGTCGCCACCTCGAGCACCCTTCGCCGCCGATGGAGCGACGGCTCCCGCTCGGCGCACCACCTGATCGACCCTCGCGACGGCAGCCCGGCGCGCGGCGACCTCGTCAGCGTGACGGTCGTCGCGGGGAAGGCGGAGGGCGCCGAAGTGCTCGCCAAGGCGGCGCTCATCGCCGGCTCGGTGGCGGCAGCCCGTCCCCTCCTCGACGACCACGGCGTCGCGGCGGCGCTGGTCCCCCGGGCCGGGCCCATCGCCCTCGTCGGCGGGTTCGCCGACCTGTGCTGGTCGCTGCCGGCAGAGGTGGCCTGATGGACCCGCGGATGTGGTGGTACCTGTCCCGGGCCACCGGACTGGTGACGTGGGGCCTCGCGGTCGCCTCGATCCTCATCGGCCTCGCGCTCGCCACGCGTGCCCTCGGCCCGCGGCCCAAGGCGCCGTGGCTCCTCGCGCTGCACCGGTGGACGGGAGGGTTGACGGTGCTGTTCACCGCCGCCCACATCGGCGCCATCGTGGCCGACTCGTACGTGCACTTCGGCGTGGCCGACGTGCTCGTGCCGTTCGCATCGCAGTGGAAGCCCTCCGCGGTGGCGTGGGGCATCGTGGCGGCCTGGCTGTTGCTGGCCATCGAGCTCACGTCCCTGCAGATGCGCCGGCTTCCCAAGCGGGTCTGGAGGGGGATCCACCTCACGAGCTACGCCGTCGCCGTCCTCGCGACGGTGCACGGGTTCACCGCCGGATCCGACACCGCCAACCCAGCCTTCACCTGGGCGGTGGTGGGGTCGGTCGCGGCGGTCGCGTTCTTCGCCGTCTACCGCCGGCTGGCGCCGAAGCGGACGGGCCGCTCACCGAGCGCGCCCCGCGCAGCCGTCAGCCGCCCTCCCACTCCAGGACGCGAAACGCCCCCAGCCCGCTCGGATCGAGCAGCGCCTCAGCTTCGGTGACGCGGCTCCGCGCCCGCACGGCCGCCAGGTCGCCGATCGCGGCGCGCTCACGCCACGTCGCCCGGCCCTCCTCGACGAGCTGGTCGATCCCGTGCTCGCGCAGCCACTCCGCCTGGGAGACCTCGCGTGCGGGCGGGGGCAGCTGGTCCACCGGGACCTCGCAGGTGATGTCCTGCGACCCGAGGTGCTCGAGTGGGTGACCCCCGCGCTCGTGCTGGCGGTAGGTCCGCAACCACTCCGTCCACGGGCGCTGGGCCAGCTCACCGGTGGTCGACACGTAGTCGAAGGCCACCACCCGGCCCCCAGGTCCGGCGAGGGCCACCGCGTCCCGCACCCATCCAGCCGCGGCCTGCGCGTTCGGTGCGCGGCCGCCCAACGGGACGTCCGGCCCGGACGTGCTCGTCCCCGCCACCACCACCTCGCGGAGGGCACCGTCGCGGGCGACGCCGACCCGCACCTCGTCCCACCCATCCTGGGTGCGCTCCCGTAGCCCCACCGGGAGGTTGTCCAGCAGCTCGTTCGCCAGCACGACGCACGGTCCCGCAGCGCGCGGAAGGTCCGGCAGGCTCACGACGATCGGACCGTTGGCCACGGTGACGGACGCCACCTCGGCCTCCAGATCCGGAAGGCTGGCGTACGCGAACGCCGGGGGGTCCAGCGCCTGGTGCGTGGCATGGCGGGCGCGCTGCCGCTCGGACACCTCGTCGAGGATGTAGCGCAGCGCGGCGGCACAGGCGGGCTCGGCGGCCAGGATCGACCGGGCGAGCGTCCCCGGACCCGCCCCCGCCTCGACCACGGTGAAGACCTCTGGCTCACCGGCGTCCTCCCACCACGTGTCGAGCGCCCTGGCCACCACGGCACCGAAGAGCGGACCGACCTCGGGGCTCGTGAGGAAGTCGCCCTGGCGACCGGCCTGTCCGCTGCCCGAGTAGAACCCGTGCTCGGGGTGGTAGAGGGCGAGCGCCATCACCTCGTCGAAGGGGATCGGGCCGCGCCGCTCGATGGCGCCCCGCACGAGCTCCTCCACCGCCGTCACGACGCGGGCTCCGCTCGGGGCAGGTCGAGCACCACCCGTGCCCCTCCCAGGCGCTCGCTCCGCTCGACGCGCAGCTCACCCCCCGCAGCACGAGCCGTGCTCGCGGCGATGTCGAGGCCGAGGCCGGTGGAGCCGCGGGTGCTCGTCCCCCGGTCGATGCCTGCGAGCTCGTCGTCCAGGCCGCCACCCCCGTCCTCCACCGAGAGCGCGACCCGCTCGCCCGAGGCGATCGACGCGACCGCGTAGGGCGCACCGTCCGGCGTGTGCGCGAACACGTTCCCGAGGAGCACGTCGATCGCCGCGGCGACGTCCTCACGCGGCAGGCGCACCCAGTGGTGCCCGGGCGGTTCGACGCGGCAGTCCCACGATCGGCCGTCGTCATCGGCCAGCGCACCCCAGAACGCCGCTCGCTCTTCGAGCGCCTCCGCCAGGTCGCTCCGCACCGCCACCTCCTCGTGGAGCGGTCGCCGGGCCGCCCGGATCACCTCGGTGACCTCCGCCTCGAGGCGGTCGACGTCCTCGACGAGGTCGGCCGCCCCGTGGCGCTCGGCGTCGAGGCGGAGCGCGGTGAGGGGCGTCCGCAGCCGGTGCGACAGGTCGGCGACCCGCTCGCGCTCGGCCAACCGGAGCTCGTCGATCCGATCGGCGAGGATGTTGAGGGCCTCGGCCACGTCGGCGATCTCGGGGGGCCCGGCGACCTTCGCCCGCGCGTGCACGTCGCCGCCGGCGAGCGCTCGGCTGGTGTGCGCGAGGTCGGCGGCCGGGCGCGTGACGCTCCGGGCCAGGCGATCGGTCGCGAGCACGGCCACCACGAGCAGCACGCCGGCGACCAACGCCAGCACCAGCCACGACTCGCCCACCCCCTCCGTGGCGAGCGACTCGGGCACGTGCACCCGGAGCACGACGACCTGCCCGGTGCCGAGGACCACGGGGCTGTACACGTCGAGGCCGCCGTGGACCGACTCGGAGAAGGCGAGCTGCTTCCGCCGGGCCAGCTCCACGCTGTCGTCGTCCAGCCCGGACTGGTCGCCCACCTGGGTGCCGTCCGGGAGGAGGACGGCGAAGCGATCCTCCTGTCCGGAGCGGGTGCTCTCGATCGCGGTGGCGACGCTCGCGGGGCTGCCGTCGACGGCGAGGGTGGGCGCCAGCGCCGCCTGGTCGGCCTCGGCGTCGGAGATGGCGCGGTCCCGGGCGACGTCGCGCACGAGGAGGGCGAGGGGGATCGCGAAGGCAGCGACGAGCAGGGTGGTGACCGCGAGGGTGACGAGGAACAGGCGGCGCCGCATCGCGGGAGCAGCGCTCAGGCGCCCGGTTGCTCGAGCTTGATGCCGACGCCGCGGACCGTGTGGAGGTAGCGCGGTCGGGTGGCCGACTCGCCCAGCTTGCGGCGCAGCCACGACAGGTGCACGTCGATCGTCTTGTCGGCGCCCCCGTGAGGCTGGCGCCAGACCTCGGCCAGCAGCTCGCGGCGGGTGACGACCTCGGGCGACCGGCGGGCCAGGTGGGCGAGCAGATCGAACTCGAGCCGCGAGAGCTCGAGCGCCTCACCTGCGAGCGACGCCGTGCGTCGATCGGGGTCGACCTCGAGGTCGCCGACCACGAACGTGGTGCGCGACCCGGCGTCGGCGTCGCCCGCCCGGCGCAGCACGGCTCGGATCCGGGCATCGAGCTGGGCGGCCGAGTACGGCTTGATCACGTAGTCGTCGGCGCCGGCATCGAGGAGGCGCACGACCTCTCGCTCGTCGTCCCGTGCGGTGGCGACGATCACGGGGACAGCGGACACGCTGCGGACCATGCGCAGCACGTCGCTGCCATCGAGATCGGGGAGCCCGAGGTCGAGGACGACGACGTCGGGCCGCCAGTCGACGACCACGCCGAGGGCGTCGGTGCCCCGACCCTCCGTGCGGACCGCGTGGCCGCTGTCGGCGAGGGCGCGGGCGATCGTCTCCCGGATCCGCTGGTCGTCTTCGATCACGAGCACCGATGCCATCGGGGCCCGACGATAC
The DNA here is from genome assembly GCA_045807565.1 of Acidimicrobiales bacterium. Lineage (GTDB taxonomy): Bacteria > Actinomycetota > Acidimicrobiia > Acidimicrobiales > VFJN01 > VFJN01. The sequence goes on from JBJMHD010000002.1 coordinate 18,402, forward strand.
GACGGTGCCCGGCGGCCGCTGGAGGGTTCGGCGCTCCTTTACGTCCTCTTAGGGCGGGCTTGGGTCGCGCCACGGCGCGGGAGGGCCAGGATGGGGAGGTGCGCCGGACGATCGGCTTCGTGGTGCTGTGGTTCGTGGCGGGCGCCGTCGCGACCACGGTCGCCTGGCTGGGTGTGTCCACCGTGAGCGACCAGCTGGCCGGGAGCGGGTCGCACCCCGATCCCCTGAGCGACGACGAGATCAGCGCCGAGCTGGCCGGCACCGCGTCCTCGACCACCAGCACCTCGGGGCGGGAGGACGGCGGCTCCTCCACCTCGACCACCGCCACCACCGTGCCTCCGCCCACCACCACGACGACGGAGCGTTCGCAGCCCGCCGTCACGACGACGGTTGCGCCGCCTGCCGTCCAGCCGGTGACCCGGACCTACGACCTCGAGGGTGGCACCGCGACCCTGCAGTTCTCCCCGACCGGCGTGACCGTGGTCGTCGCGTCCCCCGCCCCAGGGTTCACGGTCGACATCGGCGACTCGCACGGCGGTGGCAAGCGGGTGGAGTTCGAGAGCGACAGCCACCGGAGCCGGGTGGATGCCTGGTGGGACGGCGGACCCCAGGACGAGGTGCGCGAGGACACCTGACGCCTTCACCTGGGCTTGAGGTGGCGCGGGGGTCGCCTTAGCCGTCGGACCCGCATCGTGAGGCCATCCACCCACCGAAAGGAACCACGGATGCCTGACGCACCCACCCCCCACCGCACCCGCCTCGCTGCCGCCGCCGGCCTCCTCGGCGCCTCGGTGGTGACCGCCTTCGCCCTCGGCGCCGGTCCGGCGCCGTCGATCCTCGGCCTGGCCGGCGCCAGCAGCGACGACGTGGCCGACGACGTCAGCGGGAACTGCGACGAGGTCGAGCACGCCACCGATCCGGGGTGCGCGGGCACGCCCGCGAAGGACGACGACGCCGTCGATGACGACGACGAGACGACCTCGAGCACCGTGGACGACTCGACGCCGCCCGACGACGTCCGCTCCCTCGACGCCGCCGGTGCGGGCACGGTGATCTACGCCATCGAGAGCGGCAGCCTGCGGCTCGTCACCGCCACCCCGACCAGCGGCTGGGCCGTCGAGGTCGAGCAGGGTGGCGGCCGGGAGATCGAGCTCGACTTCCGCTCCGGCACGCAGCGGGTCCAGGTGAACGTCGAGATCGAGGACGGCGAGGTCCGCGAGCGGGTTCGCCTCCGTGACGACGCCACCGACACCGACGTCCGCACCGAGGACGGCGTGGTGCAGGCCGACAACAGCGGCCCCGGCACCGTCCACGACGCGGGCGACGACAACAGCGGCCCCGGCAGCGTCGACGACTCGGCCGACGACAACAGCGGCCCCGGGAGCGGGAGCGGGAGCGACGATGCCGTCGACGACAGCTCCGGCCACGGCGGCGACGACAGCAGCGGCTCCGGTTCCAGCGGCTCCGGTTCCAGCGGCTCCGGCCGGGACCACCCCGAAGACGACTGACCTCACTCGTCCACCAGCAAGATCGAGCCCCGGGCCCCGCCACCCGGGGCTCGATCGCGTCTGGCGCCATGAACGTCCCCGCGGCCTGCGACACCGGGCGACCGATTCGGGGGCGACCTGTCGCAGGCCGCACGAACGTGGGCGGAGGGCGGCGAACCTGCGACAGCACGTGCCCGAACCGGTCACCGCATGTCGCATGTCGCCGTGGCGGCTCAGGGCCCCCTGTGCACTACGTGGGGATGAAGGTGGCGAGGTCGCCGAACCGGGTGGCGAGGTTGCTGACCCCGAACGCCACCGTGAGGGTGATCGACACGGCGAGGGCAGCGCCGAGCGAGAACGGCACGCGCACGGGCGTGGTGTCGCCGTCGGGCACCGGATCCATCCACATCGTCCGGGCGACGTTGGCGTAGTAGTAGAGCGCGATCACGGAGTTCACGCCGACGACGATGGCGAGCGTGACGCCCCACGCGGTGACGTCGGGCTCGAGGAGCGACCGGAACACCACGAACTTGGCGAGCCAGCCGCCGAGGGGCGGGATCCCCGCCAGGCTGAACAGGAACAGCGTCATCAGCACGGTGAGGCCGGGCGCGTACTCGAAGAGCCCGCCCCACGTGCTGATCTCGGCGCTCCGGGTCTTGCGGGCCACGGCGAGGACCACGGCGAACGCACCCAGGTTCATGGCGGCGTAGATCAGCAGGTAGGTGATCACGGCCTGCTGCGCGCCGTCCGCGTTGCTCCCCACGACGGCGAGCGGGGCGAGCATGAAGCCGGCCTGCGCCACACCGGAGTAGGCGAGCATGCGGATGATGTTCGTCTGGCGCAGCGCGATGAGGTTGCCCACGGTCATCGTCAGCGCCGACAGGACCCACATGAGCGGTTCGATCACGTCGGATCGGGCGCTGAACGCGATCAGGATGAGCTGCAGCAGCGCGACGAAGCCGGCCGTCTTGGACAGCACCGCCAGGAAGGCGGTGACCGGGGTCGGTGCGCCCTCGTAGGTGTCGGGCGCCCACGTGTGGAACGGCACGGCCGAGACCTTGAAGGCGAAGCCGATCACCACCAGCACCACCCCGAGGGTGACGAACGGCGTGGAGTCGGCCATGGCCACGTTGGGCGACGACGCGATGTCGGACAGCAGGGTGCTGCCGGACGCGCCGAACAGGAGCGACATGCCGTAGAGCATCACCGCCGAGGCGAACACGCCCATCAGGTAGTACTTCACGCCGGCCTCGTTGCCGTGGAGGTCGCGCTTCCGCCATCCGGCGAGCATGTACGCCGGGATCGACAGCAGCTCCAGCGCCACGAAGATCGTGATGAGGTCGCGCGCGCTCGCCATCACGGTCATCCCCAGGAGCGACGACAAGAGGAGGAAGTAGTACTCGCCCTCGGCGTAGTCGCCCTCGGCGATGTAGTTCGTGGACAGCAGCACCACGACGTAGGCGGCGAGCAGGAAGAGGGCCTTGAGCACGAGGGCGAAGTTGTCGACGACGTAGGCGCCGCTGAACATCGATCGATCAGCGCCGTCGAGCGCGAGGGTGAGGACGGGGACGAGGGCGGCGAGGATCCCGATGCCGGCGATCTGCGGGACGATGCCCCGCGCGCCAGCGGGCTTGAAGAGGTCGGCCAGCAGCACCACCACCAGCGCGCCGGTGAGCACCAGCTCGGGAGCGAGCGCGTGGAAGTCGACCTGAGGGCTGTCGAACGCCTGCTGGAGGAGGGCGGCGAGCACGACCTACGGACCCATCGCCTGGAAGGTCTGGCCCATCGAGGTGAGCACGGGATCGGTGACGTGGAAGATGAAGTTCGGGTACACGCCGAGCACGAGGATCGGGATGAGCATCGGGACCCACGCGATCCACTCCGAGACGTGGACGTCGTGCACGTGCTCGTCGGCGAACTCCTCCGTGGGCGTGCCGAACGAGGTCCGCTGGTACAGCCAGAGGAGGTAGCCCGCCGCGAAGACGGTGCCCACTGCGGCGATCACCATGTAGGTGCGGAACGTCTCCTCCGGGAGCCCCGCTCCCGGGTTGTAGGCCGAGAGGATCGCCGGGAACTCGCCCCAGAACCCGGCCAGCCCGGGCAGCCCGAGCGACGCCATCACGCAGAAGCCCAGGATCCAGCCCATCTTCGGCGCCTGCAGCAGCAGGCCGCCCAGCCGACGGATCTCGAGGGTGTGGAAGCGCTCCTTCACCGAGCCGGCCAGGAAGAAGAGCATCCCGGTGATGAGGCCGTGGGCCACCATGCCGAACACCGCAGCGTTGAGGCCGAAGTCGGTGAGGCTGGCGATGCCCAGCATCACGAAGCCCATGTGGGCGACGGAGGAGAACGCGATCAGCCGCTTCATGTCCGTCTGGGCGAGGCAACCGAGGGCGCCGTAGATGATGCCGATCACGGCGAGCAGGCCGATCCAGGGGGCCCAGTCGGCCGCGGCCTCCGGGAGGATCGGCAGGGCGACCCGGATGAAGCCGTAGGTGCCGAGCTTCAGGAGCACGGCGGCCAGGATCACGGAGCCGACCGTCGGCGCCTCGGTGTGGGCGTCGGGCAGCCAGGTGTGGAACGGGAACATCGGCACCTTGATGGCGAAGCCCATGAACAGGCCGGCGAAGATCAGGACCTGCGTGTCCTTGGCGATCGACGCGCCGTTGGCGACGAGCTCGGGGATGTCGAAGGTGTTGCCGCCGAGGAAGTACAGCGCCAGGAAGCTCAGGATCATCAGGGCGGATCCGAAGAGCGTGTAGAGGAAGAACTTGATCGACGCGTACTGGCGGTTCTCACCGCCCCAGACCCCGATCATGAAGAACATCGGGAGCAGCACGAGCTCGAAGAAGACGAAGAAGAGGATGAGGTCCTCGGCCACGAAGGTGCCGTTCATGCCGACCTCGAGCACGAGCATCAGCGTGAGGAACGCCTTGGGGTTGTGCGGCTCGGGGAAGTGGTTCCACGAGTAGATGACGCACAGCACCGTGATGAACATCGAGAGGACCAGCAGCGGCAGCGAGATCCCGTCGATGAAGATGTGGTAGCGGCTGTTGATGACGTCGATCCAGCCGTTGTTGACCTCGAACTGCGGCACCCTCGTGTTGTCGAAGTCGAAGCGGGTGAGGATGGCGACACCGACACCGAGGGTCGCGACGCTCGTGACGAGGGCGACGAGCTTGTGCAGCTCCTCGTTCGCCTTCGGGATGATCGCGATGACGGCGATGCCCAACACCGGCAGGAACACCGCCGCCGTCAGGGCCCAGTCGTCGAACCAGTTCATGTGAGTCGTTGCTCCTTAGGTCAGCACGAGGGCGAGCGTGAGCACGCCGACGGCCCCGAGCATCAGGGCCGCGTACTGCTGCACGCGACCGGTCTGGATGTGGCGAAGCAGGCTGCCGGACCCCTCGGCCGAGAGGCCGGCGCCGTTGACGAGCCCGTCGACACCGCGCTGGTCGATGACCTCGTAGGTGAAGCGGGCGATGCCGCGGGCGGCGACGCCGGCGCCGTTGACGACGGCGTCGATCACCTTCTGGTTGATCCAGTACGCGCCCTGGGCGAT
>JBJMHD010000003.1:0-16992 GCA_045807565.1 Acidimicrobiales bacterium
CGCATGGAGGACGAGCTCCACAAGCGGGTCATCGGCCAGGAGGACTCGATCAAGGCCGTGAGCCAGGCCGTGCGACGCACCCGTGCCGGCCTCAAGGACCCGAAGCGCCCGAGCGGCAGCTTCATCTTCCTCGGCCCGTCGGGCGTCGGGAAGACCGAGCTCGCTCGCACGCTGTCGGAGTTCCTGTTCGGCGACGAGTCGGCGATGATCACGCTCGACATGTCGGAGTACATGGAGAAGCACACGGTCAGCCGGCTGGTGGGCTCGCCCCCTGGCTACGTCGGCTACGAGGAGGGCGGCCAGCTCACCGAGGCGGTGCGCCGCAAGCCGTTCTCCGTGGTCCTCTTCGACGAGATCGAGAAGGCCCATCCCGACGTCTTCAACACGCTCCTCCAGATCCTGGAGGAGGGCCGGCTCACCGACGCCCAGGGTCGCTCCGTCGACTTCCGCAACACCGTGCTGATCATGACCTCGAACCTCGGCACCGCCGACCTGCGCAAGGCGAACCTCGGCTTCGGCAAGGCCGACGAGGCGATCACCTACGAGCGCATGAAGGAGAAGGTCAACGAAGCGCTCAAGCAGCACTTCCGGCCGGAGTTCCTGAACCGCATCGACGAGACGATCGTCTTCCACGAGCTCAGCAAGGAAGAGGTCACCAAGATCGTCGACCTCCTCATCGCTCGCACCCAGAAGCAGCTCGAGGGCCAGGGCATCGGCATCGAGCTCACCCCGGCCGCCAAGGCGTTCGTGGCCGACAAGGGCTACGACCCCACGCTGGGCGCCCGCCCGCTGCGCCGGGCCATCCAGCGCCTCATCGAGGACGAGCTCTCCGAGAAGCTCCTGCACAAGGAGTTCCGCGCTGGGCAGATCGTCGTCGTCGACGCCGAGGAGAACGACGAGACCCACGAGCTGGAGCTCACGTTCAAGGGCATCGAGGGCTTCGAGCCTCCCCCGGTGGAGCTGGCCGAGGCCGGTCCCTCCGAGTCGTAGCTCCCGTCCTCAGCCCTCCGGAGGTCCGCGTGCGCGTCGAGTCCTCCGTCACGTCGGTGTCCTGGATCCCCTCCGAGGCGATCCGCGGCATCACCAAGCTCCCGTTCGAGCTCAAGGTGGGCCACTACGACGCCGCACCGCCTGAGCGCATCGACCCGCACGACCTCGCCGCGCTCCGCGACGCCGACCGCTTCCGCTTCGCCAACCACCTGTCGGGGTGGATCGAGGTGGAGGACGGTCGCATCGTCGACCACGGGCAGGGCGGCGGGGGAGTGCTGAACAACACCCGCATGCGGGTGGGTCCGGCCGGGTTCACGTTCCAGGCCCACGGCTTCCCTGACCTCACGCCCGCCCCTGAGGTGGGGACGTCCTCGGCCGTGTTCACGCAGACGGCCGGCGGTCGGCCGGGGATGCCGGCGCCTCGCCTGGTGGGACGGGGCCGGCCCGCGCTCGTCGCGCCCACGGTGTGGACCACCCTGCGGCTCGAGCTCCACGCCGACGGTCGGACCGACGCCGCCATGGTCGGCGCCACCACCTTCCCGCGGCACTGGGTGTACGACGCTCGCGGGCACGTGGCGGAGAAGAGCGCCACCATCTCCTTCAAGGACTGGTACGAGCGAGGCCCGGGCACCAAGGCGACGCCCTGGGGCGACGAGGACAACCCTGTGTTCACCACCATGGCCGAGACCGCACTGGAGCGCGAGCTCTCCTCCACCCTGATGCAGCACGGCCGGCCCGACGTGCGCGAGCTCGACCGCGGCACCGAGCTCACCCGGCAGGGCGACACCGGCGACGAGCTGTTCGTGATCCTCGACGGGATGGTGTCGGTCGACGTCGACGGCCGAGACCTCGGCGACCTCGGCCCAGGAGCCGTCGTCGGCGAACGGGCGCTGCTCGAGGGCGGTCGACGGACGGCCACGGTCCGCACGATCACGCCCGCTCGGGTCGCGGTGGTGGCCGCCGCGGCGGTGAGCCAGCACGCGCTCGAGCAGCTGCGGTCGCAGCATCGTCGGGAGGGCGGGGACGAGCCGTCCGTCGGCTCCGAGTAGGTTCGGCGGCCGTGTACGAGCGCATCCTCGTGGGGACGGATGGGTCCAAGACGGCCGCCCGGGCGGTCGAGCGCGCGGTGGAGGTGGCAGCGGACACCGGCGCCACCCTCACGATCTTCTCGGCGGCCAAGCGCGACAAGGGCGAGGCCACCGTGGCCGCCGAGCAGAAGCGGCACGCCGGCTCGGGGGTGACGATCGACATCAAGGTCGTGGATGCCGACCCGGTCTCGGCGCTCATCGACGAGGCGAAGAGCGGCGGCTACGACCTCCTCGTCATGGGCAACAAGGGCATGACCGGCCTCAGCCGGTTCTTCACCGGCTCGGTGCCCGGCAAGGTGAGCCACCACCTCCCCTGCTCGCTGCTCATCGTCAAGACGACCTAGGTGGTTCGTCCTCGGCCGCCTGCGGCGGCCTGCGGCGAGCAGAGCGGAGCGCCTTCGGCGCCCTCATCGCGGGTCGGCGGCCCGCGGAGCCGGACCGCCTTCCGGACGGGGGGCTCCGGCGGAGCCTCTGCCCCCCGTGCCCCCCGCCGATGCGCAGCGTTGCTGCTGATGGTCGTCCTCCTCGGGGGGTGTCGGCTGCAGCTCGACGTGAACGTGCAGGTCGCGGAGGACGGGAGCGGCTCGGTGGAGGTCGTCGTCGCCGTCGACCGCGACGGCATCGACCGGATCGGGGGCGACCTGGGCGCCGTCCTGGCCACCGACGACCTCCGGGACGCCGGCTGGCGCATCGAGGGGCCGGACGAGGAACCGGACGGATTCACCCGCGTCCGGTTCCGGAAGGGCTTCGACGACGCGGAGCAGGCCGACGCGATCTTCGAGGAGATCGCGGGTCAGGACGGTCCGTTCCAGGACTTCGCCGTGAGCCGTTCCTCGTCCCTCGCGCGGACCGAGTGGGGCTTCCGTGGACGGGTCGACTTCAGCGGAGGCATCGAGGCGTTCAGCGACGACCAGCTCGCGGCAGTGCTCGACGGGGAGCCGCTCGGTCAGAGCGTCGACGAGATCGAGGAGCAGCTCGGCGAAGCCCTCAGCCGGATCATCCAGGTGCGAGTGGGGGTGCGGCTCCCGGGCGACGTGAGCTCGAACGCCACGACGAAGGCGGAGAACGGCGCGCTCTGGCAGGTGGGCTTCGGCGACGGTGCCGTCGACATGCAGGCACACGGCACGGAGACGCGCACCGCGACCGTGGTGGGGGTCGTGGTGGCGATCCTCTGCGCCGTGCTGCTGGTGATCTACGGGTTGGTGCGGCTGGCCGTGCGCTCGTCGGACAACCAGCGGAGGGCCACCCCGGAGTAGGTGGCGATGCCGACGGCCATCGCCTCCTCGTCGAGCACCATGCGGTTCGAGTGGTTGGGTGCGACATCCCGGGGCGACACGCCCTTCGGTCTCGTGCCGAGGAAGGCCATCGCGCCGGGGACCTGCTGGAGCACGTAGGACCAGTCCTCGGCCCCCATCACGGGCGTCGGCATCTCGACGGCCTGCTCCGCTCCGAGGAGGCGGGTCGCGGTGGCGAGGGCGAAGGCGGCGGCGTCGGGATCGTTCACCGTGACCGGGTAGCCGCGCTGGATCTCGATCTCGGCGGTGGCGCCGTGAGCAGCGGCGAGGCCCTTGGCGACCTGCTCGATGTCGGCCAGGACCGCGTCCCTGGCCTTCTCGGACACCGTGCGCACCGTGCCGTACAGCTCGGCGGTCTCGGGGATCACGTTCGAGGTGGTGCCGGCCTGGATGCGCGCCACCGTGACGACGGCGGGGTCGAACACGTCGACGCGCCGCGTGACCATCGACTGGAAGGCGCCCACCATCTCGCACGCGATCGGGATCGGGTCGCTGGCGTGGTGCGGCATGGAGGCGTGGCCGCCGCGGCCGCGCACCGTGATCAGGAAGGTGTCGGCGGAGGCCATGAGCGGCCCGCCCTTGGCCGCGATCATCCCGCTCGGGATCGTGGGCGACTGGTGGATCGCGAAGGCGAGCGACACCGGCTCGGCGCCGGCCGCGGCCGTCGCGAGGAGGCCGTCGTCGAGCATGTGCTTGGCACCGTCGTGGCCCTCCTCTCCGGGTTGGAACATGAAGGCGACCCGCCCGTGCAACCGCCCTCTGCGCTCGGACAGCAGCTGGGCGGCGCCCGCCAGCATCGCCACGTGGCTGTCGTGGCCGCACGCGTGCATGGCCCCGGCGACCGTGCTCTTGAACTCGAGGTCCGTGTCCTCGGGCATGGGGAGCGCGTCCATGTCGCCGCGCAGCAGCACCGTCGGTCCAGGTTCGGCGCCGTCGAGCACCGCCACCACCGACGAGAGCGAGGAGCCCGGGGTGACGGTGAGGGGGAGCCCGTCGAGGGCCTCGAGCACCATCGCCTGGGTGCCGGGGAGGTGGTTGCCGAGCTCGGGCTTCTCGTGGATGCGGCGCCGCAGGTCGACGGCGTCCTCCAGCTGCGCTCCGGCTTCGTCGAGGACACCTTCGAGCACGTCGGTCATGTGCCGACGGTAGCCCTGGCCGCCTACAGGATCGACGGGACGATCGCCTCGATGACGGCGGGGCCCGAGGTGCCCAGCGCCCTTCGGAGCTGATCGGCGAAGGCCTCGCAGGTGGTGGCGCGGCTGGCCCTCACGCCCATGCCGGTTGCCAAGGCGACGAAGTCGAGCTCGGGCCCGTGCAGGTCGAGCATGGCCCGTGCCCTCTCACCGCCCGCCGCCGCGCCGACGCGCTGCAGCTCCATGTTGAGGACGGCGTAGGAGGAGTTGTTGAAGAGGATGGTGGTGACGTCGAGCTGCTCGCGAGCCATCGTCCACCACGACTGGAGCGTGTACATGGCGGAACCGTCGGCCTGGAGCGCGATGACGCGGCGGTCGGGTGCCGCCACCGCCGCGCCCAGCGCCACGGGCAACCCCTGTCCGATGGCACCGCCGGTGAGGCAGAGCCAGTCGTGGGGCGGCGCGCCGGCGGTGTGCCCGGCCGCGAACAGGCCGGCGGTGTTGCCCTCGTCGGACACGATCGCCCCCTCGGGCAGCAGCGCCCCGACGATCTGGCACACGGCATCGGCGCTCAGGTCGCCCATCGGCAGGTCGGGCCGTACCTCCCCCTGCACGGTGGCGGCATCGGGAGGGGCACCGACCGCGTCGGCCAACGCCGCCAGCGCGGCCACCGGGTCGCCGTCGCGGCCGGCGAGCACGTGCACGGTGCAGCCTTCGGGGACGAGGTCGCTGGCCTTGCCCGGGTAGGCGAAGAACGACACCGGTGACTTGGCGTCGACGAGGATCAGGTGGCGGAGGCCGTCGAGCTGCATGGCGGCGAACTCGGCGAGGTAGGCGAGCCGGTCGACGGGCACCCGACCGGCCCCCCGCTCGAGCCGGGCCGGGAACGTCTCGGCGAGCAGCTTCGTCCCCGTGGTGTTGGCGATCCGGCTGGCGTCCACCAGCGCCCCGGCTCGGCAGGCGCGCCCGCCGACGAAGAGGCAGGCGGGCTCGTCGCCGCCGAGGATCGCCGCCAGTTCGTGGACGCGGTCGCCGTCGACGGCCGCGGGGGCCGCGGGCGCGACGGGCGCGGCCGGCTCGCCGCCGTCGGACCAGCTGACGTCGGCCGGCAGGATCAGGGTGGCCACCTGCCCCGGAGGGCCGATGGCCGCGGCGACGGCCTCGGCGGCGTCGGTGGCCACCGCCGACGTGCTGTCCGAGGAGCGGATCCAGCCGGACACGTTGCGGGCCACCGTCTCGATGTCGCTCTCCAGCTGCGCGTCGTACTGCTTGTGGTAGGTGGCGTGGTCGCCGACGACGTTCACGATCGGCGTGAACGCCTTGCGCGCGTTGTGGAGGTTGGCGAGCCCGTTGCCGAGCCCTGGCCCGAGGTGCAGGAGGACGGCGGCTGGGCGTCCGGCGACGCGCGCGTAGCCGTCGGCCGCGCCGGTGGCGACGCCCTCGAACAGCGCGAGCACCCCGCGCATCTCGGGCACCTCGTCGAGCGCGGCCACGAAGTGCATCTCCGAGGTGCCGGGGTTCATGAAGCACACGTCCACGCCGGCGTCCACCAGCGTGCGGATGAGGGCGTTGGCGCCGTTCATCAGTCGAAGATCGCGCCGGGGTTGAGGATGCCGGCGGGGTCGAACGCCGCCTTGATGCGACGCATGAGGTCGAGCTTGGCGGGGTCCTCGACCATGGCGAGGTACTTCTTCTTCTCGGTGCCGATCCCGTGCTCGCCGGACACGGCTCCGCCGAGGGCCACTCCCGCGGCCAGCACGTCGCCCACCACCTGGGTGCGCACCTCCGGGTCGCCCTGGAGGACGGACAGGTGGACGTTGCCGTCGCCGGCGTGACCGCAGCCCACGATGAGCGAGCCCGTGGCCTGCGCCACCTCCTGCACCTTGGCGAGGTACTGGGGGATCGCGGCGCGCGGCACGACCAGGTCGAGGATGTCGTTGGCGCCGGCGGCCTTGGCGTTCCAGAACGCCTTCTCGCGGGCCTCGATCAACCCGGCGCCCGAGTGGCGAGGGAGCACGTACACGTCGAGGGCGCCGAGCTCGGTCACCAGCTCGGCCAGCTCGGCGGTGTCCTCCTCCACGCGCTCGTCGTTGCGGTTCTCGAGGACGACGACGAGGTAGGCGAGGGCCTTCTCCTTGATCTCCTCGGGCACGCCCAGCTCGAGCCCGGCCGCACGGGTGATGCCCGACATCGTGATGAAGTCGATGTACTCGAGGATCGTCGGCATGAGGCCGGAGCCGACGATGGCCGGGATCGACGACGCCACCTCGTCGACGCTGGCGAAGGGGATCAGGATCGTGGCGCCGTGGAGGAGCCGCGGGTGCAGGCGGAGGGTGGCCTCGGCGGCCAGGGCGAGCGTGCCCTCCGAACCGATGATGAGCTGCGTGAGGTCGTAGCCGGAGGTCGCCTTCACGAACTTGCCGCCGGTGCGGAGGACCTCGCCGGTGCCGAGCACGGCCGTGAGCCCGAGCACCTGGTGACGGGTGACTCCGTAGCGCACGGCGCGCATGCCACCCGCGTTGGTGGCGACGTTGCCCCCGAGCGATGCCGAGCTCTCGCCCGGGAACACCGGGTACACGAGCCCGTGCGGCTTCAGGGCCTCGTCGAGCTGGTGGAGGGTGACGCCCGGCTGCACGACGGCCACGTGGTTGGCATCGTCGATCTCGAGGATCTCGGCCATCCGCTCGAAGCTCACGAGCACGCCGTCCTCGCGTGGGATGCACGCGCCGGACAGGCCGGTGCCCGATCCACGCGCCGTCACCGGCACGTGCTGCTCGCTCGCCCACGTGAGGATCTCGGCGACGTCCTCGGTGCTCCCCGGCCGGAGGACGGCGAGCGGCCGGCGGGGCGTGGCGGTGAGGGCTTCGTCGTGCGTGTAGTCGTCGGAGATCTCGGCGCCGGTGAGCACGTGGGCTCTCCCGACGATGCCCTCGAGCTTCGACAGGTCGACCATCGACCCGGACGGTAGTCCCAGGTCAGCCGGTCGGATCGAGGAGCACCTTCAGGACCCCGTCCTCGCGGGCCTCGAAGACACGGTACGCCTCCGCCGCCTCGGACAGGCCGAGGCGGTGCGTGAACACCTCTTCGGGCTTGAGCTTCCCGCTGGTGACGAGTGGGAAGAGCGCCGGCCAGGTGGACTGGATGGACGCGAGCGTGACGCGGAACGTGAGCCGCTTCATCAGCGCGACGGGCACCGGGAACGGGAACGCGAAGTTGAGGTTGACGCCGATCACCGAGATCGTGCCGCCGGGCGCGGCGCAGAGGATGGCGTCGTTGATCGACTGATCGGCGCCGACGGCCTCGATCACGGCCTCGGCGCCGCGACCGCCGGTGGCGTCGAGGACCTTCGCCACGGTGTCACCGCCGGTGGCGTCGATCGGCTCCGCACCCAGCTCGGCAGCGCGGGCGAGGCGGTCGGGCACCATGTCGACGGCCAGAACCCGCGACGGCCCGTGCAGGAGCGCGCACTGCAGCGCGAACACGCCGACTGGACCCAGACCGATCACGACGACCGTGTCGCCCGGCGTGATGTCGGCGCGAAGCGCGCCCAGGTAGCCCGTGGGGAGGATGTCGGTGAGCAGGACGGCCTGCTCGACGCTGATGCCCTCGGGGATCTTCACCACCGACGAGTCGGCAGCGGGCACGGCGACGGCCTCGGCCTGCCCGCCGTGGAGCTCCAGCGAGGTGCCGAACACCTTGGTGCCGGCGTTGCGGCACACGACCACGTCGCCGGCGCGGCAGGCCGCGCACACGCCGCATCCGATCACGCCGGACACGAGCACGCGGTCACCCTTCACCACGGTCGTGACGGCGGGCCCGGCCTCCTCCACCGTGCCCACGAACTCGTGGCCGAGGTGCACGCCGGGGATCGTCATCGGGCCGTGGTACAGGTGGAGGTCGCTCCCGCAGATGGCCGTGCGCTCCACGCGCAGCAGGAGGCCGTCGGCCCCCGGAACGCCCGCGTCGGGGACGTCCTCCACCGACACGTCCCGCTCACCGTTCAGCACCACCGCGCGCATGGCCGGGGACCCTAGACCCCTAGAGCCGCCAGTCGACCGGCTCGCGACCCGCCTCCACCAGCGCGGCGTTGGCGCGCGAGAAGGGTCGGCTGCCGAAGAACCCGTTGCTCGCCGAGAGCGGGGAGGGGTGCGCCGACTCGATGACCACGTGCCGGCTCGTGTCGACCAAGCCGCGCTTCTTGCGCGCCGACGCGCCCCAGAGGATGAACACGACGCGCTCGGGCTTGGCGTTCACGGCGCGCAGAACCTCGTCGGTGAAGGTCTCCCAGCCCTTCCCCTGGTGCGACGCCGCCTGGCGCGCCCGCACCGTGAGGGTGGCGTTCAGGAGCAGCACGCCCTGCCGGGCCCAGCCGTCGAGGCAGCCGTGGGAGGGGGGTTCGATCCCGAGGTCCGCGTGCAGCTCCTTGAAGATGTTCACGAGCGACGGCGGGGCCGCCACGCCCTGCCGCACCGAGAAGCACAGGCCGTGCGCCTGCCCCGCGCCGTGGTAGGGGTCCTGTCCGAGGATCACGACCTTCACGGCGGCGAACGGGGTGAGGTGAAGGGCGGCGAACACGTCCTCGTGCGCGGGGTACACGGCCGTGCGCGCCCGCTCCTCGGCCACGAACCGCTGCAGCTCCTCCCAGTAGGGCTTGGCGAACTCAGCACGGAGCACGGGGTTCCAGTCGGTGCGCGAGGACGACGACATCGCGCGCGCACGGTAGGCCGACGGTCGGCGAACAGGTGTTCGCCTTGTCACACCCCGCGCCGTAGGGTGCCGCCATGAGCCGAGCGAGGACGACGTTCCGCTGCCAGGAGTGCGGCGCCCACGAGCCCAAGTGGGCCGGGCGCTGCTCGGCGTGCGAGGCCTGGGGCTCGCTGGTGGAGGAGGTGGTGGCGCGAGAGGCCGCGCCCACGGCTCCGGTCGGCGCTGCCGTCCCGCTGCCCATCGCCGAGGTCGACGCCGCCGCCTGGGCTCCGTCGGCCACCCACCTCGGCGAGCTCGACCGCGTGCTCCAAGGCGGGCTCGTGCCGGGCTCGGTCACGGTGCTCGGCGGCGAGCCTGGGATCGGCAAGTCCACGCTCCTCCTGCAGGCGCTCGCCGGGCTGGCCAAGGCGGGGCAGCGCTGCCTCTACGTCACCGCCGAGGAGTCGGCCCAGCAGGTCCGGCTTCGCGCCGAGCGGCTGGGAGCGCTGCCGCCGCACCTCTGGCTCGTGGCCGACACCGCGCTCCCGCACCTGCTCCACCACATCGACGAGGTGGCGCCCGACGTCGTCGCCGTCGATTCCATCCAGACGGTGTTCCACCCCGACCTGAGCTCGGCGCCTGGTTCGGTCGCGCAGGTGCGCGAGTGCGCGCACCTCCTCGTGCGGGCGTCGAAGGAGCGGGCGATGAGCTCGGTGCTCGTCGGCCACGTCACCAAGGAGGGGTCGCTGGCCGGCCCGCGGGTCCTGGAGCACCTCGTGGACACCGTGCTCTCCTTCGAGGGGGAGCGGCACCACGCGCTGCGGCTGCTGCGCGCCGTGAAGCACCGGTTCGGCGCCACCGACGAGCTCGGTCTCTTCCAGATGACCGACGCCGGCCTCGAGAGCGTCCCCGATCCGTCGTCGCTCTTCCTCGCCGATCGCCGCCCGGGCACGCCGGGTTCGGTCGTCGCGCCCGTGCTCGACGGGCAGCGGCCCCTGCTCGTGGAGGTGCAGGCGCTGGTGGCGCGCACGAAGCTCCCCACGCCGCGACGTTCCGCGCAAGGCCTCGACAACGGTCGTCTCGCCCTGGTGGTGGCGGTCCTGCAGCAGCACGTGGCGCTGCCCTTCGCCGAGCACGACGTGCACTCGGTGGTCGCCGGAGGGGTGCGCGCCATGGAACCGGGCGCCGACCTCGCGCTGGCGCTCGCGCTGGCGTCCGCCCACCAAGGCATCCCGGTGCCCGCCGACGTCGTGGCGTGCGGCGAGGTCGGGCTCGGCGGCGAGCTGCGGCAGGTCCACCAGACCGCTCGTCGGCTGGGGGAGGCAGCGCGCCTCGGCTTCCGGCGCGCGCTGGTGCCGGCCAGTGCGCCGCTCGACCTGCCCGACATCGAGGTCATCCGCCTCCGCACCCTGGATGAGGCGGTGCGCTTGATCTGCACCGACGACCTCCGCGGCCGCCGCGCCTCGTAGGCGAGCCGGTCGAGGCCCACCGGAGCCTCACATCGCACACCGGTAACATCTGCCGATGGCGCCTCGCCGCTCGCCTGAGCTCATGACGGCGCTCAGCGTCGTCGCCCCCGGCACGCCGCTGCGCGCCGGGCTCGACCGCGTCCTCCAGGCGAAGATGGGTGGCCTCGTGGTCGTGGGCGACGGCCCCGAGGTGCTCAACATCTGCTCGGGCGGGTTCCTCCTCGACGCCGCCTTCAGCCCGCAGCGCCTCTCGGAGCTGGCGAAGATGGACGGCGCCATCATCCTGGCGTCCGATGCCAGCCGCATCGCCCGGGCCAACGTGCACCTCGTGCCGAACCCGAACGTCCCGACCTCCGAGACCGGCACCCGCCACCGCACAGCCGAGCGGGTCGCTCGCTCGATCGACGTCCCGGTGATCTCCATCTCCGAGGACATGGCGATCGTCGCGGTGTACGCCAAGGACCAGAAGCACACCCTCGAACCCATCCCGCGGCTGCTCACCCGCGCCAACCAGGCGATCCAGACCCTCGAGCGCTACAAGCAGCGCCTCGACGAGGTCACCAGCGGCCTGCGAACCGTCGAGGTCGAGGACCTCGTCACCGTCCGCGACGTCGTCAACGTCCTGCAGCGCACCGAGATGGTCCGGCGCGTCGCCGAGGAGCTCGAGCTCGGCATCATCGAGCTCGGCGCCGAGGGCCGCCTGGTTCGCCTGCAGCTCGACGAGCTCATGGGCGGTGTCGAGGAGGACCGTCGCCTCGTGATCAAGGACTACTTCCACGAGGACAGCACCTGGCACGTCGACGAGGCCCTCGACGCCCTCGCCGACCTGAGCACCGAGGACCTGCTCGACCTCAAGGCCGTCGGGTCTGCGCTGCACCTCCCCGACAAGCAGCTCGACCTCGACGAGAGCCTCCAACCTCGCGGGTTCCGGCTCCTCTCCAAGATCCCGCGGCTGCCCGAGCCGATCATCGAGCGCATCGTCAGCCGATTCGGGAACCTGCAGAAGATCATGCGCGCCACCATCGACGACCTCGACGACGTGAGCGGTGTCGGCGAGACCAGGGCCCGCGCCATCAAGGAGGGCCTCAGCCGCCTGGCCGAGACCAGCATCCTGGACCGCTATTCATAGAGGGGCTCTGCCCCCTTGGAGAGACCCCCCGTTGCTGGGGCGGCGGCCACGCCGCCGCTTCCGGGCCTGCGGCGCTAGACCAACGCCATGCGCACGACGCTCCCGTCCGGCACGCCCGTCGAGATCGCCAAGCCCGTTGACGGGCGATCACCTACCCGAGGGCTCGTGCTGATCCCGGACATCATGGGGTTGCGGCCGCTGTTCGACGACCACGCGCAGCGGCTCGCCGACGAGAACGGGTGGGCGGTGGCGGCGGTGGAGCCGTGGCCCGGCCGCGAGGACCTGCCGCTCGAGGACCGGCTCGGTGCGGTCGGCACCATCGACGACCGTGCCCTGCTCGCGGACCTGGTGGCGGCCGCCGACCTCCTCAGCGTCGAGCCCGTCGGCGTGACCGGCTTCTGCATGGGCGGCATGTTCACGTACAAGGCCGCGGGCACCGGACGCTTCCACCGCGCCGTCGGCTTCTACGGCATGCTCCGCGTGCCCGACCACTGGAAGGGCGAGCACAGCATCGAACCGCTCGACGCCGTGCAGGCCGACGGCGCCTGCCCCACCATGGCCATCGTCGGGACCGTCGACCAGTGGACCCCACCCGGCGACGTCGACGCCGCCGAAGCCGCTGGCATCACCGTCGTCCGCTACGAGGGTGCCGACCACGGCTTCGTCCACGACGACACCCGGCCCGCACATCGCGCTGACGACGCCAGCGACGCGTGGGCGCGAGCGATCGCCTTCCTCAGCGAGTGACCGCTACCGGGCGCGCCGGCTGAGCTGCTCGCGGTCGAGGATCGTGTAGCGGCGGTCGGTCTGGTCGATCCAGCCGAGCCGCACGAAGCTGGCGATGGCCTTGTTCACCCGCTCCCGCGACGCGCCCACCATGCCGGCGAGCTCCTCCTGGGTGACGGGGAGGGTGAACTCGTCCTCCCCGTCGGCCATGTCGAGGAGGCGCTTGGCCGTTCGGCCGGTGACGTCGAGGAAGACCGAGTCGGCGAGCGCGGCGTCCATGTTGCGCAGCCGCAGCGACAGCAGCCGCACCACCCCCCAGAGGAGGTCGGGCTGCGCCTGGAACACCTCGTGCACCGGTTCGTAGGCGATCTCGACCACCGTCGACGGTTCGAGGGCGCGGGCCTCGGCCGAGCGACCCAGCCCGTCGAGGAGGGGCATCTCGCCGAAGAGGTCCCCCCGCTCCATGAGCGCGAACACCGACTCCCGCCCGTCGTCGGACCGGCTCGCCAGCGCGATGCGGCCGTCGTCCACGACGTAGAGGTGGCTGGGGTCAGCGCCCTCTTCGAAGATCACGTCCCCGCGCCGGAGCTCCACGGTGCGGGCCGTGGCGAGCACGCGGTCGAGGGCGGCGTCATCGAGCCCGGCGAACAGCTCTGTGGCTCGGATGAGCTCCCGGTCCACCACGGGCGAGACACTAGTGACGGATTTCACGGGCGGTAACGTCCGCCCATGTCCACCTGGGCCATCGTCGTGGCGGGTGGCAGCGGCGAGCGCTTCGGTCAGCGCAAGCAGTACCTGCCCCTGGGCGGCGAGCGCGTGCTCGATTGGGCGCTCCGCTCGGCGGTGGAGTGCGCCGACGGGGTCGTGCTCGTCGTCCCCGCCGACATGGTGGACGAGCCCGAGCCCCTCGCCACCGCGGTCGTGGCCGGCGGAGACACCCGCTCCGCTTCGGTGCGGGCCGGCCTCACCGCCGTGCCGCACGACGCCGAGGTGGTCGTGGTGCACGACGCCGCCCGACCCGTCCCCATGCCTGGGGTGTGGCACCGGGTGATCGACGCCGTGTCGGCCGGCGCCGACGCCGCCGTGCCCGCCGTGCCCCTCAGCGACACCCTCCGGGAGCTGGGCGGCTCCACCGTCGACCGCACTCGGTTCGTCGCCGTCCAGACCCCGCAGGCGTTCCGCGCCGCGGCGCTGCGGGAGGCGCACGCCGGTGAGCCCGACGGCACCGACGACGCCTCCCTGGTGGAGGCGGTCGGTGGCAGGGTGGTGCTCGTGGACGGCGACCCGGCCAACATCAAGATCACCACGCCCATCGACCTCAGCCTGGCGGAGCTCCTGTGCCGCTGAGCGTCCGCGTCGGCCAGGGCTTCGACGTCCACCCCTTCTCCGACGACGCCGCCCGGCCCCTCGTGCTGGGCGGCGTCACCTTCGACGCGCACCCGGGCCTGGCCGGCCACAGCGATGCCGATGTCGTCGCCCACGCCGTCACCGATGCCCTGCTCGGCGCGGCGGGCCTCGGCGACATCGGCCACCACTTCCCGGACACGGATCCAGCGCTGGCGGGTGCGGACAGCATCGAGCTCCTGCGACGGGCCGTCGCCGACGTGCGGGCCGCCGGCTGGAGCCCGGCCAACGTCGACTGCACGGTCGTGCTCGAGGCGCCGAAGCTCGCGCCCCGACGAGCGGAGGTGGAGCGGTGCCTCACCGAGGCCGTCGGCGCTCCGGTCACGGTGAAGGGCAAGCGAGCCGAAGGGCTCGGCTCGCTCGGGCGGCAGGAGGGCATCGCGTGCTTCGCCGTCGCCTTGGTGACGCGGGACTGAGCCATGGCGAAGCCACCGCGGAAGGGCACCAAGAAGCGAGCGGGCCTGCCGAAGGCGCCGACGCAGCGCTCACCGACCCCCGGCCGCGTGCCGAGCGGGGGCCGGGGCCGCCCCGCCCCTGGGGTGCCGAGGGGGAAGCAGGGCGGCGGAGCTCGGGGGGCGGGAAGGAGCCAGGGCCTGGGCGGCGACCAGGTCGAGGGCCGCCAGGCGGTGCGCGAGCTGCTGCTCGCCCGGCGCCGCCGGGTGCGCGAGCTGTGGCTGCTGGCGGAGCAGGACCCGTCTGAGCTGCTGACCGACATCGTCCAGCTCGCCGAGGCCGAGCGGGTCCCGGTGCGCGAGGTGGGCCGAGCGAAGTTCTTCGCCGAGGCGCGGTGCGAGGCGCCCCAAGGGGTGCTCGCCAAGGCGGCACCCCTCGAGGAGACGCCGCTCGAGGACCTGGCCTCTCCCCGCGGCCGCACGCCCGCCTTCTTGGTCGCCCTGGACGGGGTGACCGACCCGGGGAACCTGGGAGCGCTGCTCCGGTCAGCGGACGGCGCGGGGGTGACCGGGGTCGTGCTGCCCCGCCACCGTGCCGTCCACGTGACCCCCACCGTCACGAAGGCCGCGGCCGGGGCCGTCGAGCACCTCCGGTTCGCCGTGGTCGGCGGGCTCCCGGCCGCCCTCCAGCAGCTGTCGGCACGCGGGGTGTGGGCCGTGGGCCTCGACGCAGACGGCGCGACGGGCCTGTGGGACCTCCCCGCGGCCGACGGCCCCATCGTGCTGGTGCTCGGAGCGGAGGGTCGGGGCCTCTCCCGGCTGGTGCGCCAGCGGTGCGACGAGCTGGTCAGCATCCCGCTGCGCGGCGCCCTCGGGTCCCTCAACGTGAGCGTCGCCGGCGCCCTGGCGTGCTTCGAGGTCGCCCGCGCCCGCGCCGCGGACTAGTCGTTCTCCTGCCTCGGCGCGCCCGATCGGACTAGTCCGAACGGCCCTTCGCGGTGCTGGGCCTTCCGGTTTGTGCCACCTAGCGCACCTTGCGTGCCACATTGCGTGCGAAGAAGGCTCCGTGACCATTGACACAGGTGGTGGTGTCATGGTTCAACATGACTAGTCAACCCGGCTACCCCGAGTAGCACCTACCGCACCACTCCGTCGCACCAGCAGGAGCACCACCGCCGTGACCTACCGCCAAGCCCACGCCACCCTCACCGATCTGACCGACCTGGAGCTCGTGGACCGCTTCCAGAGCGGCTGCCAGGACGCGCTGCAGGTGGTGATCACCCGGTACCGGCGGTTCGCTCGGGCCAAGGCTCGCAGCTACTTCCTGGTCGGTGCCGACAGCGACGACGTGGAGCAGGAGGCGCTCATCGGCCTCTACAAGGCCGCCCGCGACTTCCGCCCCGAGCACCAGTCCTCGTTCCGGGCCTTCGCCGAGCTGTGCATCACGCGGCAGATCATCACCGCGATCAAGACGGCCACCCGCCAGAAGCACCAGGCGCTCAACCAGTACGTGTCGATCTCGGGCAGCCGCACCGGCGACGAGGCCGGCGAGCGCGCCATCGAGGAGCTCATCCACGCCGACCGCAAGGGCGACGACCCCGCCGACCGGCTGGTGGCCGCCGAGCGCTTCGAGGCCATGAAGGACCGCCTGGCCGATGTCCTCTCCGACCTCGAGGTCGACGTCCTCACGCTCTACGTCGAGGGCAAGAGCTACCAGGAGATCGGCGACCAGCTCGATCGCCACGTGAAGTCGATCGACAACGCGCTGCAGCGCATCAAGCGCAAGCTCGAGGTGCACCTCGCCGAGCGCGCCGAGCTCGACCACGACGAGGACCTCGCCCTCATCGCCTGATCGCAGGCAGGCGGAGTGCCAGCGTCAGCCCTGAGCCCGCATCGGGCTGTCCGGCAAGAGGTCGAGGCGCTTCGTCAGGTGCACGACTGCACCGGACTCGGGGTGCGAGTCGAAGCTCGTGGTGTCCATCACGGCGTGCATGATGGCGAGGCCCCGTCCGCGCGCCGCGTCACCGGCTGGCATCTCCACCCGCAAGGCGTCGGCATCGAACCCTCGACCGGTGTCGATCACCCGGATCTCGCAGACGTCGTCCTCGACCGCGACCTGCACCTCGTACTCGTCGCTCTGGTCGGAGTGCTCGACCACGTTCGTGCACGCCTCGCTGACCGCGAGCCGGATCTCGTCGAGGCATCGGTCCACCACGCCCAGCTCTCGTAGCGACGCGCTCAGCACGTTGCGCGTGAGCCTCACCGTGGACGCATCGCGCGGTAGGCACAGCGCCACTTCGACCTTCATCGTGAGGACTCTCCGATCATCGAGGCGAAGCCGACGCCCGCACATGGATGTCGCCATCGAGACGAACCGCTGAGCCGGAGGCGGGAATCGAACCCGCGTCGGCTGATTACAAGTCAGCTGCGTTACCACTACGCCACTCCGGCGGCCCCGCCATCAGAGCAGATCCCAGCGCACCCCGAGGACCTGGTGGGGGCGGAGCGGCTGCCGAGGTCTCGAGTCCCCGAGCCGGCGAGCCTCGAGAGGCGTAGGGTCCAGCCGATGGCAGGCGGGCCCTCATCGCGGAGCAGACGGCCGTCGGCGTGGCTCGTCGCCGGAGCGGTGGCCGCGCTGGTGGCGGGTGGGTGCTCCGACGACGGGGGCGACGACGAGAGT
>JBJMHD010000004.1:0-32728 GCA_045807565.1 Acidimicrobiales bacterium
ACCGCCGGCGACGACGGTCGCCTCGATCCGGTGGGGGCACTCCGCGATCCGGCCGGACCGCCCGTCGATCGTGATCGCGGCCTGCTGGCGGCGCGGGACCCCGCACCCGCCGGGGAGGATGCCGTCAGCGGACAGGTACTCGTCGATCCGTTCGTCCTGCGTGATGGACCTGCCCTGCTCATCGATCAGGGCCTGGTGCCAGTCGGTGTTCTCGGTCGAGGTGCCCTCGAAGGTGGTGCCCGAGCCCACGTCCACGATGTCGAAGCCGTCCTCGCCATCCTCCATCGCTGGGGTGACCCTGGCTCCATCGGGATGCCGGATCGAGAACCCGTTCCTCGGCGAGACGAAGGTGGTCGTGAGCTCTGGGAGGCCGACGGCAGGATTGGGGTCGTCGTCTCCTCGCTGGATCGCGGTGAGGACGACGACCAGCATCGCTACCGCCGCCGCTCCGAGCGCGATCTTCCACGCGAGGCGCCGGCTCTCCGGCCCGCGGACGATCACCGCGGGGGCGAGCTCGATCAGGACGTCGTGGTGATCGACCTCGTCACGGCCGGGCGTGGCGTCGAGCCACGGCGCGCTGTCGACATGGGTCGCCCGATCTGACGCCGGTGGCTCCACGTCGACAGCGACGGTTCGCCGGCCGATCACGTCGTCGAACGAGATCGCCGATGCCTCCCGATCGAGCGCCTCGGCGAAGCCCGCGATCTGCCGTTCGAGATCAGTGGACATTCTCGACCTCCAGCTCCGACCGCAGGCGCGTGAGCGCCCGCTCGCAGTCGCGCTGCACCGTCGACGCGGTCACACCCAGCACCTGGGCCGCGTCACGCAGCGTGTACCCGAAGCCCACCACCAACACGACGGCACACCGCTGGGACTCCGAGAGGCGTGCGATCGCGGGCGCCAGGCCGGGCTCGAAGGAGTCAGCCGCCGAGGCGATCGCCGGCGCCAGCTCGGCCACCGGCACGTCGCGTCCTTCGCTGCGGAGCGCCAACGTCCGGCCCACCCGGTACAGGTAGCCGACCGGGCTCTCGAGCCCAACCACTCGGTCCCAGTTCTGCCACGCCCAGGCGAGCGCGTCGGCCGCCGCCTCACGTCCGACCACGGCGCCGAACCCCGCGACCAGCGCACGGCGCAACCGTGGTTCGACCTCTCGAGCGAACCGCTCGAACTCTGACCGCCCCGGATCCATCAACCGACAGAGCATCCCAGGCGCCGATCTGCGCGACGCAGGTCCGAAGAACCGCCTTCGGCCGTCATGCCTCTGGCTCGGGTGCCTACGGGAGCGGCGTGCCTTCCGGCTCGGCGGTCGCCAGGTCGTCGGGGGGGCTGGGCTGCACGAGGGGCAGGGTCACGATCACGGTGCAGCCGCCGCCGTCGGTCTCCTCGAGTCGGATGCTCCCGTGGTGGTTGGCGACGACGCGTGCGCACACGGCGAGGCCGATGCCTGAACCGCCGAGATCGGGGTGGTCTCCTCGAGCGAACAGATCGAAGACCGAGGTCCGCAGGTCGGCGGGAACACCCACGCCGTCGTCCTGGACGACCAGATCCGCCGAGGTGGCACGTCGCGTCGAGCTGACCCGGACGGTCGGCTTCTGGTCTGGGAGCCTGAACTTGAGCGCGTTCCCGATCAGGTTCTGGAGCAGCTGGCGGAGCTGGGTCGGGCTTCCCTCCACCGTCGGCAACGCATCGACCTCGACCCGCGCGCCTGACGCCTCGATCGCCGCCCGCAGGTCGTCCAGCACGGCGGCGGCCGTCTCGTTCAGGTCCACGGCCTCGGGCACACGGACGGGTGCGCCGCTACGGGCGAGGTCGAGGACGTCGGTGATCAGATCGCCCATCCTCGACGCCGCCCGCCGAGCGGCGTCGACGTAGTCGACGGCCTCTGGGTCGGCGTGGGCGCCGTCGGACGCCCTGGTGCGAAGGATGTCGAGGAACCCCTGCACCACCGCCAACGGCTGGTTGAGGTCGTGGGACACGATCATGGCGAACTGCTGGAGCTCGCGGTTGGAGCGTTCGAGCTCGGCGTTTCGCTCGGCGAGCCGCTGGCTCGCGGCGGCGAGGTCGATGTCCGCGTGGCATCGCTCCACCGCGCTCACGATGAGCTCTCCGATGGTGCGCACCCGTGAGGTCAGCTCCGGCACGAGCGTCGTCGTCGATCGTCGCCACTCGAACCCCAGGAAGCCGACCGGCTGATCGCCCGCCATCAACGGCACGAAGAGGATCGATCGGACGCCGTCTGCCGCCAGCGCCTCTGCTGCTTCGGGGCATCGGTCCCCGAGGTCCTCGACCTCCTGGTTCGCCACCACCTCGCCCGCGCGCAGGCGCCGGAACCAGAACCGCTGCGCCTCCTGGGGGAGGTCGGCGATCGGGGTGTTGACCTGCGCCACCCCCGGCGCCCACCACTCCTGGAACACCTGGCCGCCGGACCGGCCGGCGACGTCGGTCTTGAGGAGGTACCCACGATCGGCATCGAGCGCACCGGCAAGTGCACCCAGCTGGTGGTGCAGGGCCTCCTCGAGCCCCTCGGCTCGTACACCGAGCAGCTCCGTGGACATCGCCATCACGAGGTCGTCGAGTCGAGCCGGCACCCGCTGTCAGCCTCGCACCCGGCGCGCGGGGACGCCGTGCCGACCGCGCCGCGTCGATGAACCACCCAGTGTCACAGCTCGCCCACCTTCCGCAGCAAGCGGACCACACCGCGGCACGACCTGCAATGGCACGGACGGCCTAGTCACCCCGCTGCGCCCCGCGGCGGCGACCGGCCTCGCCCACGCAGAGCAAGCGCTCAGCCGGGCGCGACGGGCGGGGCATCCGGGTCCTCGTAGAGCTCGTCGCTGTGACCCGGCCGCAGTGCCTCACCGGTGGGCTGGAGCTTGCAGACCTGCACGCCGGTGGCCGCGACCGCGTGCGACACGAGTCGCATCGGGCGAGCGCTGCCGTCGTCCGGGAAGAGCCGCTTGCCCCCACCCAGCGTCACCGGCTCGATCATCAGGTTGAGCTCATCGACCAGGTCGGCCTCGATCAGCGAACGGGCGAGGCTGAGGCTGCCCATCACCTGGAGGTCGCCGCCCTCGCGCGCCTTCAGGGCGCGGATCGCGTCGAGCGCGCCGTCTCCTGGGATCAGCCTCGTGTTCCCCCAGGTGAGGTCCGCCCCGGTGAGCGTGCTCGACACCACGTGCTTCTCGATCGCGTTCATGGCGTCGGCGAACTCGTCGCCCGAGCGCTCGGGCCACGCCGCGGCCATCCCCTGCCAGGTGCGTCGACCGAAGAGCAGCGCCTCGGTGCCGGCGAACCCCTCACCGATGGCGGCGCCCATCACCTCGGGATCGAAGAACGGCATGGACCACCCGCCGTGCCGGAACCCGCCGTCGAGGTCCTCCTCCGGTCCGCCCGGCGCCTGGCAGACCCCGTCGAGAGACATGAACTCGCTGATCACGATGCGCACGCGGTCGCTCCTCCTCCGCCGTCGAACCCCCGGACGGCGACCATCCTCGCGCCACGGGGATGGGGCGCTCGCGCCGGTCGCCGTGCACACTGGGAGCGTGGCTGGGGCCAACCTGAGGCAAGGACGGCTCTCGCGTGGCCTCCCCCTCGCCGGCCTCGCCGTGCGGCAGGCCGCCGGCCGCATCGCCGGGAAGCTCAGCCGCGGCGACGCGAAGCAGCAGGCGCGGTTCACCCGCGAGGCGGAGCGCTACGTCGCGGTGCTCGGGGACATGAAGGGCGTGGCCATGAAGGTCGGCCAGCTCGTCTCGTTCATCGATGCCGGCGCCGTCCCGCAGGAGCACCGGTCGGCCTACCAGCAGATCCTCGGGAGCCTGCAGGCCGACGCACCGCCGATGCCCTTCGAGACCGTCAGCGACGTCCTCGAGCGCGAGCTCGGGCGCCCGACCGGCGAAGCGTTCGCGTGGATCGGGGAGCGACCGATGGCGGCGGCGTCGATCGGCCAGGTGCACGCCGCCCGCCTCGCCGACGGCCGCGAGGTCGTGGTCAAGGTCCAGTACCCGGGGGTCGGCGATGCGATCCGGGCCGACCTCCAGAACACCGAGCTGATGGCCTCGTTGGCGCGCATCGGGGCGAAGCTCTCGCCGATCCGGGTGACGGCCGACCCGAGCGCGATCGCCGAGGAGATCACGGAGCGGATCACCGAGGAGCTCGACTACCGGATCGAAGCGGCGAACCAGGCGGCGTTCCGCGCCCGCTACGCAGACCACCCGTTCATCCGCATACCGGACGTCGTGAGCGAGCTGTCGACCGAGCGGGTCCTGGTGATGGACCACCACGACGGGCTCCGGTGGACGGCGGCCCTCGAGCAGCCCGAGGGCCTCAAGAACACCTGGGGGGAGGCGATCTACCGGTTCGTGTTCGGGTCGCTCTACGACTTCGGCGAGTTCAACGCTGACCCGCACCCCGGCAACTACCTCTTCCACGAGGACGGGACGGTCACGTTCCTCGACTTCGGGTGCGTCAAGCGGTTCTCGCCGGCGCAGGTCGCGTCGATGCGGCGCATCTCCCAGTCGGTGTTCGAGGACGGGGATGCCGTCGCGCTCTTCGAGTGCTTCCAGGAGGTCGGCTGCATCCCGCGCAGCTCCACGCTGGCCCCCGAGAGGGTCTTCGAGTGGTGGGCGCCGATCTGGGATCCCGGACGAGGCGCGGAACCGTTCACCTTCACGCCCGAGTGGGCGGTGTGGGCCATGGAGCGCAACGTCGACCCGTTCGGCGAGTGGCGTGACATCGCGCGCGGGATGGGCCTCGCTCGCGAGGCGAAGGACTGGACGTTCCTCATGCGGATCCAGTTCGGCCTGTACAGCGTGCTCGGCGCCCTGCGGGCCACGAGCCGCTGGAGCGCCGTCCACGAGGAGCTGCGCAAGGGCGGTCCTGCCGAGACCGAGCTCGGTCGGCAGCACCAGGCGTGGAAGGCGCGCCCGATCTGATCCCGCCACACTGACGGGATGCGCTTCGCCTTCAAGACCTCCCCGCAGTCCACCACCTGGGACGACATGCTCGCCGTGTGGAAGGCGGCCGACGACATCGACGTGTTCGAGTCGGGATGGACGTTCGACCACTTCGAGCCGATCTTCAGCGACCGCAGCGGTCCGTGCCTCGAGGGCTGGCTCACGCTGACGGCCTTGGCGCAGGCGACGGACCGCCTTCGGCTCGGCGTTCTCGTCACCGGGGTGCCGTACCGGCACCCGGCGGTCCTCGCCAACATGGCCGCGACCTTCGACCAGATCTCCCACGGTCGCCTCGAGCTCGGCCTCGGCGCCGGGTGGAACACCGACGAGGCGAACGCCTACGGCATCGACCTCCTCGGCATCAAGGAGCGCATGGACCGCTTCGACGAGGCCTGCGATGTGATCATCGCCCTGCTCACGCAACCCCGATCGACCTACGCCGGCACCTACTACGCGCTCGACGAGGCGTACTGCGAACCGAAGGCCGTGCAGCAGCCTCATCCACCGATCTGCATCGGCGGGAGCGGGGAGAAGCGCACGCTCCGCACCGCCGCGCGCGTCGCGCAGCACTGGAACTACGTCGGCGGTCCGGTGGCGGAGTACGTGCGCTTGAAGGGCGTGCTCGCCGAGCACTGCGCCACGTTCGGCCGGGATCCCAGCGAGATCATGACGTCGGCCCACCTTCGGCTGGATCCCGCCGACCCCAAGGCCCTCGCCGGCGAGGCCGAGGCCTTCGCCGAGGCCGGCCTCGACCTCGGCATCGTGTACCTCCCGCCTCCGCACACCCCGGCGGACCTCGAGACCGTGGCCGACGTCGTCGCCGGGATCTGACCGATGGCCCACCATGACGGGCCGAGCAGGTGGTCAGTACGCTCGATCCTCGATGAGCACCTCTGAGGACGCTGGCCTCACCGTCCTCGGTCAGACGGTGCGGCACGCGATCGATCACCTCGAGTGCTTCGACGCCCCGGAGCACGTCACGAGGGTCCGGTTCACCACGGATGAGGTCATGTCGGTCTGTCCGGTCACGGGCCAACCGGACATCTCCTCGTTGGTGCTCGAGTACCGACCAGACCAGCGATGCATCGAATCGAAGTCGCTCAAGCTGTACCTGTGGTCGTTCCGTGATCGGAAGGTGTTCTGCGAAGCCCTCGCCGCCGAGATCGCGGGCGAGGTGCTGCGTGCCGCGGACCCGCACGAGGTCACCGTCACCCTCCGGCAGCAACCAAGGGGGGGCATCGTGATCGAAGCGGTCGCGACGCGGACCAAGGGCGGATGAGCATCGTCGTCACCACCCTGTCGGGCGGCCTCGACTCCGTGACGCTCGCGCACCAGCTCGCCGCCGACGGGCTCGACGTGATCGCCCTGTCCTTCCACTACGGACAGCGCCACGCCAAGGAGCTCGAGAGCGCGGCTCGGTGCGCCGACCGCATCGGCGCCGCCCACCACGTGGTGGATCTGCGCTCGGTGGGCGCGCTGCTCACGGGCTCTGCCCTCACCGACGAGACCGTGGACGTGCCCGAGGGGCACTACACCGACGTGTCGATGGCCGCCACGGTGGTGCCGAACCGCAACGCGATCATGCTGTCGGTCGCGGTCGGCGTGGCGGTCGCCGAGCGCGCCGGGGCGGTCGCCACCGCCGTGCACGCGGGCGACCATGCCATCTACCCGGACTGCCGACCGGCGTTCATCGAGGCCATCGAGCACGAGGCGCTCGTGGCCAACGAGGGCTTCATCGCCGACGACTTCCAGGTGCTCGCTCCGTTCCTCCACCTCGCCAAGGACGAGATCGTCCGCCGCGGCGACGCCCTGGGGGTGCCGTTCGATGAGACGTGGTCCTGCTACCTGGGCGAGGAGCTGCACTGCGGCCGCTGCGGCACGTGCGTGGAGCGGCGCGAGGCCTTCGACCTCGCCGGGGTCGCCGACCCCACCCGCTACGCGGAGGTGGCGGTGTGAGCTTCACGATCTCCAAGCGGTTCTCGTTCTCGGCCTCGCACGCCCTCACCGCGGTGCCCGAGGGGCACAAGTGCCGCCGCACCCACGGCCACAACTACGAGGTCGAGGTGGTGTGCGCGGCGGACGAGCTCGACGAGCGCGGGATGGTCGTCGACTACTTCGACCTCGATCCGGTCAAGCGGCTCATCGACGACACCGTCGACCACCGCCACCTGAACGACGTCGTCCCCGGCGAGCCGACGGCCGAGCGCCTCGCCTGGTGGCTCTTCGAGTCGCTCAAGGGCGCGCTCCCGGCCGAGGTCGCGTCGCAGATCGTCGCCGTCCGGGTCCACGAGACCCCGAAGACGTGGGCCGAGTACCGGCCGACCTGACGGGCGACGACGCGCTCGTCATCGCCGAGGTCTTCGGCCCCACCTTCCAGGGCGAGGGCCCCTCGACCGGACGGCGGGCGGGGTTCGTGCGCCTGGGACGCTGCAACCTCGATTGCGCGTGGTGCGACACGCCCTACACCTGGGACTGGGAGCGCTACGACCCTGCCGTCGAGCTGCGAGCCGAGGCGGTGGCGTCGGTCGTGGCGCAGCTGGCCTCCATGGCGCCCGAGATCGTCGTCATCACCGGCGGCGAGCCCCTCCTGCAGCAACGCCGACTCGTCGAGCTCCTCGAAGCGTGCGCCGGGCGCGGCTGGCCCGTGGAGATCGAGACGAACGGCACCATCGTCCCGGACGGTCAGCTCGTGGAGCTCGTCACGCGCTGGAACGTCTCGCCGAAGCTCGAGAACAGCGGCGTGCCGTTGGACAAGCGCGTCCGTCCCCGCGCCCTGGCGGCGCTGCTCGCCACCGGCCGTGCGGCGTTCAAGTTCGTCGTCACCGACGCCGGGGAGCTCGACGAGGTCGCCCAGCTGGTCGACGCCCACGGCCTCGCACCAGTGTGGATCATGCCGGAGGGCTCCGAGCCCGGCGCGTGGCTCGATCGAGCCCGCGCCCTGAGCGACGCCGTGCTGGCCCGGGGGTGGAACCTCTCCCCCCGGCTCCACGTGCTCCTCTGGGGCGACGACCGGGGCCGCTGAGGAGCGAAGGGGAGCACTGCGATGGAGGCACGGGGATGGCGACGCCCACGGCGCTTCGCCGTCGCGCACCGGTTCCGGGCGCCCTTGCAGGACCTGACGCACCGGACCCGCCAAGTCCTGCTGCTGGCCGCCGTGACCGGAGCGGTCACCGGCGTGTTCGTCGCCGGGTTCGAGCGACTCACCGCCGACGTCCTCCTGGCCGCCGTGCTCGATGCGCCCCTCGCCGTGCAAGTCATCGCTCCCGCCGTCGGGTTGGTCGTCGCGTTCTGGTGCCTCCGGCTGGCCGGACGGACCACCACGCCGTCCACCGCCGACGAGTACATCCGATCGTTCCACGACCGGTCCCACCGGCTCGATCTCCGGCCGGTGCCCGCCCGGATCCTGGCCGCCATCGCCACCCTCGGCGCCGGTGGACCGCTCGGCTACGAAGGCCCCTCGCTCTACGGCGGCGCGGCGATCGGCTCCTGGATCCAGCGCCGCCGCCCCAAGGCGTTCGCCGCCGAGGACGCCAAGGTCCTGCTCGTCGCCGGCGCCGCGGCCGGTGTGGCCGCCATCTTCAAGGCGCCGGTCACCGGTCTCGTCTTCGCCCTCGAGGTCCCGTACCAGGAGGACCTCGCCCGCCGCATGCTCCTCCCGGCGGCGATCAGCGCGGCGGCGAGCTATGTCACCTTCGCAGCGATCGCGGGCACCGAGCCGATCCTCCCGATCGCCGGGCAGCCTCCGTTCGACCTCCGCGACCTCGGTGGCGCCGCCGTCGTCGGTCTCGTCGCCGGCTGCCTGGCGCGGGTGTTCCTCGCCCTGATCCGTCACGCGAAGACGTTCGTCACGCGGACCCGCCCCGCCGTGCGGGTGGGTGCGGGTGGTGCGCTCCTCGCCGCCACCGTCCTCGCCGCCCACGCCATCGACGACAGCAACCTCGCCCTCGGCCCCGGCTACGACGCGCTGCGGTGGGCCATGGACCCCGACCGCGCACTGATGGCGATCGTCGCCCTCGGCACCCTGCGTGCCGTAGGCGCCGCCGCGGTGGTGGGAGGCGGAGGCACCGGTGGCCTCTTCATCCCCCTCGTCATCCAAGGCGCCTTCGTCGGACGAGCGGTCGGCGGTCTCTTCGGTGCCGACGAGACGACGCTCTTCCCCGTCGTGGGCATGGCCGCCTTCCTCGGCGCGGGGTACCGGGTGCCGCTCGCCGCCGTGGTGTTCGTGGCCGAGGCGACCGGTCGCCCCGGGTTCGTCGTGCCCGGCCTCATCGCGGCCGTCGTCGCCCAGCTCGTGATGGGCCGTGCCTCGATCTCGCCGTACCAGGTGGCGGGCCGCGTCGGGCACCTCGAAGGCCGTCTCCAGATGCCGCTGCGCACCGTCGTCGACACCGACGCCCGCACCGTCCCGCCCGACGCCACGGTCGAGGAGCTCTTCTGGCAGCACCTCGTCGCGTCCCGGCAGCAGTCGGTGGCCGTGGTCGACGAGGCGACCTACCTGGGCGTCGCCAGCACGGAGGCCGTCCGGGGCCTCGACCGTGACGCCTGGGCCTCCACCCGGGTGGCCGAGATCATGCGCACGGACCTGCCGGTCGCGAGCCCCGACTGGCTGCTTCGCGATGCGGTGGCCGCCATGGAGCAACACGACACCGACCGCCTCGCCGTCTGCGACGGCGGCGGGTACGTCGGGGTGATCACCGCGAACGACCTGGTCGAGCTCGACGAGGTCATCGGCATCACGAGCCCCGAACCGTGACGGCGCGGCCGCGGCTTGCCCGCTCGACGCTCGCATCACCGCCGACAGGGGCGTACGGGCAGGGTTGTTGCGGTACGCGTGTGGGTACGCCCGGACCCGGTTGTCCCTCGTCGAAGGAGAGAGACCGTTGGATCGGCCCCGGCCGGGCTGGTGGATCGGAGCCCTCGCCGGGCTGACCGCGCTGCTGGCGGGCTGCGTCGGCCACTCGCGCACGGATGAGGACTACGGCCGCAAGGCCGCCAAGACCGTCGAGGTGGCCCAGTCGTCCGTGCAGACGGTCCTGTTCACGGTGGATGCGATCGACGACGACCAGGCGTTCGGGCCCTACCTCGGGCGGGTGATCGGGCAGGCCGAGGCGGATGCCTCCGCCGCGCTCGACAGCTTCTCGGTGGTGCAGCCGCCGTCGACGACGGCCGACGACGTGCGCTCCGAGGTCGACGAGCTCGTCGGCGATGCCGTGGACCTGCTCGCTGAGGCTCGCATCGCGATCCGACGCAGCGACGGCGCCACGGTGAGCGGGCTGCGGCCGCAGCTCGAGGAGAGCCTCGCCGCCCTCGAGCGCTTCGTCGAGGAAGCGTCGTGAAGCGCATCCTCGAGATCTTCCTCGGCGTCCTCACCGCCATCGGCGGGTTCGTCGACATCGGCGACATCGTCGCCAACGCCGAGGCCGGGGCCCGGTTCGGATGGGGCCTGGCCTGGGTCGTCCTGGTCGGCATCGTGGGCATCTGCCTCTACGCCGAGATGTCCGGCCGCGTCGCCGCGGTGTCCGGGCGTCCCACCTTCGACCTGATCCGCGAGCGCCTCGGCCCGCGCATCGCCGTGGCGAACCTCATCGCGTCCTTCTTCGTCAACTTCCTCACGCTGCTGGCCGAGATCGGTGGCGTGGCGCTCTCGATCGAGCTGGCCACCGGCGTCCACTACCTCCTCTGGGTGCCGCTCGCCGCGTTCGGTGTCTGGATCATCATCTGGCGCGTCCGCTTCTCCACGATGGAGAAGGTGTTCGGGCTGCTCGGACTGTGCCTCGTGGTGTTCGTGGTCGCTGTCGTCGACCTCGGGCCCGACTGGGGTCACATCGCCCACCAGGCGACGCACCCGTCGGTGATCGAAGGTGAGGGGGTCCCGACCTACTGGTTCTTCGCCGTCTCCCTGTTCGGTGCGGCGATGACGCCCTACGAGGTGTTCTTCTTCTCCTCGGGTGCGGTCGAGGAGGGGTGGACCAGGAAGGACCTGAACCTCAACCGGGTCAACGTGTTCCTCGGCTTCCCGCTGGGCGGGTTCCTCTCGCTCGCGCTGATGAGCCTCACCGCGATCGTGTTCCTGCCGGCGGGCGTGTCCGTCGACCACCTCGGCCAGGTCGCACTTCCCGTGGCCCTCGCCATCGGGAAGGTGGGCCTGGCCTTCGTGTTCGTCGGGTTCTTCGCCGCGACCTTCGGAGCGGCGCTCGAGACGGGCCTCTCGTCGGGCTACACCGTCGCCCAGTACTTCGGCTGGCAGTGGGGCAAGTACGTCGCGCCCCGGTTCGCCGCCCGCTTCCACCTCGTGGTGCTCGCCTCGATCATCGTCGGCACCGCCATCGCCCTCACCAGCGTCGACCCGATCAAGGTCACCGAGTACTCGCTGGTGTTCTCGGCGGTGGCGCTCCCGCTCACGTACCTGCCGATCCTCGTCGTGGCCAACGACCCCGTGTACATGGGCGAGCGCGTGAACGGGCGGCTCGCCAACTCGCTCGGAAGCGTCTACATGGTCATCATCTGCGTGGCGGCGCTCGCGGCGATCCCGCTGATGATCGCGACGAAGGGGGGAGCATGACGGCCTACCGCCAGCTCGACGGTGGTCGGGAGCTGCTCGACCACCAGCTCATCGACCGCGACGGACTGCTGTGCGGCAACGTCGACGACATCGAGGTCGAGATCACCGACGACGGCGAGCTGCCCGTGGTCACCGCCCTGCTGAACGGCCCCGGCGTGCTGTCCAACCGCATCGGTGGCCGGCTCGCCCGCGCCCTCGGTGAGCTCCACCGCCGGCTGCACCCCAACCTCGACGGGGCGGCGCGCATCGAGTGGAGGCACGTGCGCGAGATCGACAGCGCTGTCCACCTCTCGGTGCCACGCGAGGAGCTCGACGGCGGGGTCTTCGAGGCCTGGTGCCGTGACCACATCATCGCTCGCATCCCAGGAGACCGGCATGCGCCTCCGGCTGAGTGAGCTCCTCGACCACGACGTGGTCGACGAGCGCGGCAACGACCTTGGGATCGTGCACGAGGTCCACCTCGTCCAGGACGGCCCGCCGATCGCGACCGGGTTCGACCACACGCTGCGCCTGCACGGGCTGTACGTCGGTCGGGGCGGAGCAGCACGGCGCCTCGGCTACGTCCGGGGGGTGGTCCGCGGACCAGCGCTCCTGCGGCTGCTCCTGATGCACGGCACCGTGCGCTACGTGCCGTGGGACCGGGTGGGAGAGGTCAGCGACCGCCGCATCACGGTGCGAGGCGACGGTCTGGAGCTGGGGGCCACGGCGCCGGGGGAACGGCGGTGACCGACGGCCTCGCCATCGTGGGTGGGTACGCCCAGCTCGCGGTGCTGTTGCTGCTGCTTGGCTGGTTCGTGCTGCGCAGGACCCGCTGACCAAAAGGCGGTCCTCGCCCGCTCGGGCCGGTTGAGACGGTGCGGAGTGGGAAGGAGACCTTGCACGTCCAACGCGACCGGAGGAGGGACTCGCCGATGCCGTCGAAGACCGCCAACGTGAAGAACAAGGACCAGTACGAGGCGCTGAAGGACAAGGGGATGTCCAAGGAGCGCGCCGCCAAGATCGCGAACTCGCCCAAGGCGTCGAAGCACGGCGGCGAGCGCTCCCACAGCGGAAGCGGGAAGTCGAACCAGGGCGGCACGACCGCCCAGCACAAGGCCGCAGGACGCAAGGGCGGCAAGGCCGCCGCCCGCAAGAGCTGACCCAGGAGGAAGCGCCCATGACAACCGCCCGTGACCTCATGACCGCCGACCCGGCGTTCTGCGACCAGGACGTCACCGTCGAGGAGGCCGCCCGCCAGATGGCCGACCAGGATGTCGGCGCGCTGCCCGTCTGCAGCGCCGAAGGCCGCTTGGCGGGGGTCGTCACCGACCGCGACCTGGCCGTGAAGGTCGTGGCCGAGGGCCGCGACCCCGCCACCACGAAGCTGCGCGACCTCCTGCCGGGCAACGAGGTGGTCACCATCGGCGCCGACGACAGCGCCGAGGAGGCGATCCGCACCATGAAGGAGCACGCTGTGCGTCGGCTGCCGGTGATCGACGGGACCCAGCTCGTCGGGATGGTGAGCCAGG
Organism: Acidimicrobiales bacterium; assembly: GCA_045807565.1. Taxonomy (GTDB): domain Bacteria; phylum Actinomycetota; class Acidimicrobiia; order Acidimicrobiales; family VFJN01; genus VFJN01. The sequence continues at coordinate 13,023 of JBJMHD010000004.1, forward strand.
CGGACATCGCCCGAGCGATGCCCGACGCCAAGATCGGCGACCTCGTCGACGCCATCTCGAGCGCGCCCGCCAACGGCTGATCGGCCGACCGGCCTGTCCTCGGATGGCCGCTTCGTCGCGTCTCCGCCGGCTCGCCGATGAGGCCGCCGGCTGCCGGGCGTGCCCGCTCTGGCGCGACGCGACGCAGGTGGTGTTCGGCGAGGGGCCGGTCAGCGCTCGGCTGATCGCCGTCGGTGAGCAACCCGGCGATCAGGAAGACCGTCAGGGCCACCCGTTCGTGGGCCCGGCCGGGCGCGTGCTGGACGACGCCTTCGACGCCGCCGGCATCGAGCGCTCCGCCGTCTACGTCACCAACGCCGTGAAGCACTTCAAGTGGCAGGCGCGGGGCAAGCGACGGATCCACGACAAGCCGAACCGCACCGAGGTGGTCGCCTGCCACCAGTGGCTCGACGCCGAGCTGGCCGTCCTCCGCGACGACGCCGTCGTCGTCGCGCTCGGTGCGACGGCGGGCCAGTCGCTGCTCGGACCTGCCTTCCGGGTCGGCCGGGCGAGGGGTGCTGACCTCGCCCTCGGCCCGCACCCGCTGGTCGCGACCATCCACCCGTCGGCCGTGCTGCGGGGGCCGAAGGAGGATCGCGCCGAGCGCTTCGACGGGCTCGTCGCCGACCTCCGCCGCGCCAGCGTGCTGCTGCCGGCGTGAGCATGCTGCGCGTCGGCTGCTCGGGATGGTCCTACAAGGACTGGCGCGGTCCCGTGTACCCGGAGCGGGCACCGACCTCTGCCTGGTTCGCGCTGTACGCGGAGCGCTTCGACACGGTCGAGCTGAACAACACCTTCTACCGGCTGCCGCCGGTGTCCACAGTGGAGCACTGGGCCGCGCAGGCGCCCCCGGGCTTCCTCTACGCGGTGAAGGTGGGTCAGTTCGTGTCACACCGCGTGAAGCTCAAGGACCCCGAGCGCTGGCTGGGCAACCACCTCGACCGTGTCCGCCGGCTCGGCTCCCACCTGGGCCCGAACCTCGTGCAGCTCCCACCCCGGTGGAAGCGCGACGTGGCGCGGCTCGACGAGTTCCTGGCCGCCGCCCCGAGCGACCTGCGGTGGGCCGTGGAGCTGCGCGATCCCAGCTGGGTGCACGACGACGTGTTCGCCATCCTCGAGCGCCACGGTGCCGCGCTCTGCCTGCACGACCTCATCGCCGATCACCCGTGGGTGCGCACCACCGACTGGACCTACGTGCGGTTCCACGGCCCGCACGCCATCGACCACCGCTACCGAGGCCGGTACACCGGCGCCCGGCTCTGGCGCACGGCCGACCGGCTGGCACGGTGGCTCGATGACGGGGTCGACGTGTACGCCTACTTCAACAACGACTTCCACGGTGACGCGGTCCACGACGCCGAGTGGCTGCGCCAGCGGCTCGGCGCCCGCCTCGCCGGCACCGGTTCGGACTAGGCGCCGAGTGCCGGCTGCAGCTCCTTGGTCCAGAACTCGAAGAAGCCGTCCTGGTCCGGCCCGATCTGGTGGAAGTAGAGGTGGTCGTAGCCGGCGTCGATGAACTGCTGGACGGACTCGAGCACCGGCTCGGGGTCGGGGCCGCACGGGACGCTCTTGGTCGCGTCGTCGATGGTGACCAGCGAGGCGGCCTGCTCGAAGTGGCTCCACGTGGGCAGGTCCTGGGACAGCTGCCCGGGGATCGCCGCGTTCGGCCAGATCTCGTGCACCAGCTTGCGAGCGTCGTCCTCGTCGGCGGCCCAGCACAGGTTCAGCTGGGCGTAGCGAGGACCGGTGCCGCCGCTGTCGCGGAACTGCTGCACCGCCTCTGCCTCGGGCGAGTGCCCCCAGTACCCGTCGCCGATCTTGGCGGCCAGCTCGATGGCCTTCGGCCCGAAGCCCGAGACGATGATCGGGGGCGCCTGTTCCGGCGGATCGAAGAGCTTGGCGTTGTCGACGTCGTAGAAGTCGCCTCGGTGGTCGACGGTGTCGCCGGTCCACAGGTCGCGGATCACGGCGACCGCCTCCTCCAACATCGCCTGGCGCTCCTCCGTGGGAGGCCAGCGGTCGCCCAGGACGTGCTCGTTGAGGGCCTCGCCCGCGCCCACGCCGAGGAAGAACCGGCCGCCCAGCAGCAACGACGTCGTGGCGCTCGCCTGGGCGATGATCGCCGGGTGGATGCGGATGATCGGGCAGGTCACGCCCACGCCGACCTCGATGTTCTCCGTCGCCATCCCGATGGCACCGAGCACCGACCACACGAAGGGGCTGTGGCCCTGCGCGCCCACCCACGGGTGGAAGTGGTCCGAGATCGACACGAAGCCGAAGCCGGCGTCTTCGGCCTTGCGGGCGTTGTCCACGAGGTCGAGAGGCGCGTGCTCCTCTGACGACAGCGTGCAACCGAACGTGGTGGTCATCCTGAGCTCTCCCCGAACGCGAGGTGCCCGCCGAGGTAGCCGCCGACGGTGGCGACACCCGCCGCCGCCATGCCGGTGAGGATCCCGCGGCCGCGCCGTCCACGGCAGCGCTGCACGAACGACCCCGCGTAGAGGGCGGTCGCCGTCACGTTGGCGAGCGCGTGGACGACGCCGACGCGCTGCTTCGGCCGGTCCATCTCCCGCCAGTCGACCAGGCCCGACGCCGCCGTCGGGAGCGCGCTGGCCACGCCCAGGCCGACGAGGAGCGTCGCGGCGCGAGCGCTGCGGCGGCCGCCGACGAGGTCGAGCGTCCAGGCGCTCGTCCAGAAGCCGATGGCGAGGTCGGTGAGGAGCGGGTGGAGGGCGTGGCCGAGCCAGTCGCCCGCCAGCGCCGGCCGCGCGCGCTCCGGCACCGCCTCGGACGCCCGCCGGAGGCCCTCGACGGCGCGGTCGAGGGCCTCGATCTGCCCCAGCCTCGCCGCCGGTGCTCGAGGCTCTGGCTCGCGGGGCCGGGCCGGCATCGGGGTGCTCACGATCGGCCGGTCGGCGGTGAGGGGCTCAGCTGCGCTCATCGATCCTCCGTGAGGAACGCCCGCCGTGACGTACCCGAGCGTGCTACCCACCGCCCTGGGCGGTGAACCCTTCCCGCGCGCCCCTACGCTGCGGACCCGCCCTCCAGGAGGTGAGATGAGGATCGCCAACCACGCCGGCCGCGCCGCCCTCGTGCTCGACGACGGCATCGCCGACGTCGCCACCGTGTCCGGAGGTCGCTTCGGCCCGGATCCCCAGGCGATCTACCGGGAGTGGGATGCCTTCGTGGAGATGGCAGCGACGGTCACGGACGCGACCGGGTCGTGCGACGAGTCTCAGCTCCGTTGCCCGGTGCCGACGCCGCGCCAGGTCTTCGCCATCGGCCTGAACTACCGAAGCCACGCCGAGGAGTCGGGCATGGCCGTGCCGGAGGTCCCCGCCACGTTCACGAAGTTCCCGGCCTCGCTCGGCGGGCCCTTCGACGACATCGAGGTGGTCGGCTCGAGCGTCGACTGGGAGGTGGAGCTCGTCGCCGTCGTCGGGCGACGAGCGGACCGCGTCGCCGAGGCAGACGGGTGGTCGCACATCGCGGGTCTCACCGTCGGCCAGGACATCAGCGACCGCGCCCTCCAGTTCGCGGCCGGATCCCAGTTCTCGTTGGGCAAGTCGCGCCGGGGCTACGGACCGATGGGTCCGTGGGTGGTGACGCCCGATGACGTGCCCGACCCCGACGACCTGGCGCTCGGTTGCTCGGTCGACGGCGAGACGGTCCAGGACGCTCGCACGAGCGATCTCATCTTCGGCATCCCGCAGCTCGTCGCCGAGCTCTCCTCGGTGCTCCCGCTGCTGCCGGGGGACATCATCTTCACCGGCACGCCCGCGGGCGTCGGCTTCACCCGCAAGCCTCCGCGAGCGCTGGCGTCGGGCAACGTCCTCGAGACGTGGATCGAGGGCATCGGCACCATCCGCAACCGCTGCGTGTGACATGACCGACCTCCCCGCGAACCTCGCGTCTGTCCCGGGTCGGCTCGGCGCCACCGGGCTCGTGGACCAGCGCGGGTTGGTGATCGAGATCGAGCCGCAGCGCGAGCTCCTCCACCACGGCGTCCTGCGCGCGAGCGTGATCACCTTCGCGGTGGACGTCGTCGCGGGGGTCACGCTCGACACCGATCCTGAGGCGTGGACCTTCACCACGGATCTCACGCTGAGGATGCGCCCGGTCTCGGCGCCCACCAAGGTCACCGCGACCGGAACCGTCCTTCGGCAAGGTCGCCGGTCGGCGCACTTCCACGTCGAGGTCGTCGACGACGAGGGTGGGGAGGTCGCGGTCGGCGCCATCGGGTTCGCCCACGTGCCGAGGCGGCCCGGCGATCCTCCGAAGCCGATCGTCTCGCCCGAGGACGTGGCGGCGCGGTTCTCGAACCGCGACCGCATCGCCCGTCCCCTGCGAGAGGAGGCCGAGATCGTCGCGATCGATCCTGGGGCCGGGGTCGTCGAGCTCGCGGTGCGACCGGAGGTCTGCAACCCGGCCGGCACGATCCAGGGCGCGATGGTCGCCCTCGTCGCCGAGGCCGCGACCGAGGATCTGCTGGGGTCCACCGGGCAGCCGGTGGTGGTGACCGACCTCGACCTGCGCTACCTGGGGCAGGCGACGGTGGGTCCCGTGCGATCGCGATGCCGGCTCCTCGGCGGCAGCGTCGAGTCCTGCCCGCCGGTCGAGGTGCAGCTCGTGGACCTGGCCACGGACCGCGTCACCACGCTCGCCTACACCCGGGCGGTCCCTGTCAGCAAGTAGCGGTGCACGCTCGCGGCGGTGCCGCGAGACTCCGCCCGTGACGCGGCCCAACATCCTGTTCATCACCCTGGACCAGTTCCGGGGCGACTCGCTGTCGGCGGCGGGCCACCCGGTGGTCCAGACCCCGAACCTCGACCGGCTCGCGGCCAGCGGGGTGCGGCTCGCTCGCCACTACGCGCAGAGCAACCCGTGCGCGCCCGGTCGTGCGTGCCTCTACACGGGGACCTACCAGCTGAACAACCGGGTGGTGAGCAACGGCACGCCCCTGGACGACCGGTTCGACAACATCGCGCGCGCCGCACGTCGGGCGGGCTATGCGCCGGCGATGTGGGGCTACACCGACCAGGGCATCGATCCCACCCGCGCCGACGGCCCCGACGACCCGCGGCTCGACACCTACGAGGGCATCCTCCCGGGCTTCGATGCCGAGCTCGACATGCCTGCCCACCACCGCCCGTGGCGGCGGTGGTTGGAGGAGCTCGGCTACGAGTGGATGACCGCCGAGCGGGCGCTCGAGACCGAGCCGGACCGCCCCGCCGAGCACGGCGTGTCAGCCTTCCTGACCGACCGGCTGATCGCGTGGATCGAGCACCAGGACGGCCCCTGGTTCGCCCATCCCAGCTACCTGCGCCCTCACCCGCCGTACGCGGCGGCGGGTCGTTGGGCCACGCACTACGACGGGGTCGACGTGGGCGAGCCCATCGCTCCCGTCGAGGATCCGCACCCGCTGCACCGCGCCGCGCTCGGCAACCCGGTGTCGGCGGCGCCGACCGACCCGGACTCACTCCGGCACCTGCGTCGGCAGTACTTCGGGATGATCAGCGACGTCGATGCCCAGCTCGGCCGGGTCTGGGACTGCCTCGAGGCGATCGGCGCGTGGGACGACACCTACATCGTCGTGACGGCCGACCACGGCGAGCAGCTCGGCGACCACGGCCTCCAGCAGAAGGTGGGGTGGTTCGAGGAGAGCCACCACATCGTCGGGATCGTGCGCGACCCCTCGGTCACCGCCGACGTCACCCGAGGTGCCGTCGTCGACCGGTTCACCGAGAACGTCGACGTGTTCCCGACGCTGTGCGAGGCGATGGAGGTCGACATCCCGGTGCAGTGCGATGGCCTTCCGCTCACGCCGCTGCTCCACGGCGAGGACCCGCCGTGGTGGCGGGACGCCGCTCACTGGGAGTTCGACTGGCGCGACGCGCTGCTGGGCTTCGGCCCGCACGAGTGGCCGTGGGACCGACGACTCGAGCGTCAGAACCTCGCCGTGCGCCGCACGGACTCGCTCGCCTACGTGCAGTTCGGCAACGGCACGTGGAAGTGCTTCGACCTCGACGCCGACCCGACGTGGCGCACCGAGGTGACCGACCCCGCCGTGGTGCTCCCGCAGGCCCAGGCGATGCTCACGTGGCGGTCGGGCCACGCCGAGCGCACCTGGACGAGCCTCCACCTGGGTCGCGAGCGGCTCGGGCGATGGCCCGAGCACCTCCGGGCCGACGCCGTCAGCTGACGGTGAAGGGCTTCGGTGCCAGGTCGGCGACGCAGGCCGGGAGGTCGGCCGAGGGATCCGCCCAGAAGCTGGTCCGCGCCTGCTTCGTGCAGTCGTCGAACTCGCTCACGGTGTGCCCGCCCCTCGGGACCTCCACGTAGCGAGCGTCGGGCATGGCCTCGGCCTGCCCCTTCGAGTCCGTGTACGGGGTGATCGGGTCGAGCGTCCCGGCGAACACCAGGGTCGGGACGTCGACGACCACCTGCTGGTTGAACGACTCCGGGGCGTGCTCGACGTCCCAGTCCTGGCAGAAGACCTGGGCGGACGCGAGCGCCACGAGGGCGTCGTCGGTGACCTCCTGCAGCCCGGCTTGCCCGTCCGCCCCCTCCACGAGCCGCCCCGAGTCGGCGCACTCGACGGAGAGGAAGTCACCCTCGGAGGGCTCGAGGAGGTTCGGCACGCCCGTGTCGATGAACGCCGGGATGATCGAGCGGTTGCCGTGGGCCAACGCCGCGATGATCGACGGCAGCGCCGGGATGAGGTCGCTCCGGTAGAGGGCCACGAAGACCCCCGCTCGCACATCGGCGCCGGTGATCGTGAAGGGGAGGTCCTTCGACTCGTCCCCGATCACCACGCTCCGGGTGAGCTGCTCCGGCCGGCGGTCGAGGTCGGCCACCGCGGTGTCGAGCAGGTGCCCGAGATCGCCGTACGACGCCGCGCACGGCGCGTCGGCGGCACAGGCGTCGAACAGCCGTTGCAACGCGGAGCTCACCAGCGACTGGGCTCGTTCGACGCCCCCGACCTCCGGTGGGTACACCGAGTCGAGGACGAGCGAGCGCACGCGGTCGGTGTGCTCGCGTGCGTACGCGAGCGCGAGGCGCGTGCCGTAGGACTCGCCCCACAGGTGCCACCGCTCGACGCCGAGGGCGTCGCGGATGGCCTCCATGTCCGCCACGGAGGTGAGGGTGTCGTAGTGGTCCAGGTCGATGCCGTCGCCGGTCAGCCGCTTCCTGCACTCCTGCACGGCGTGCTGGTTGGCGGCGAGCTCCACGGCCCACGGATCCGGGCGCGCCAGCGCATCGACGAGCGCCTGTTCCTTCTCGGGGCAGTTCAGGTTCGGGATGGAGTCGCCGGTGCCGCGCTGGTCCCAGATGATGACGTCGCGCTCCTTCAGGGCGGGCATGGCGAGGACGCCATCGGGCCCGCTCTTGAGCGCCGCGCCACCGGGGCCGCCGTGCAGGAAGAGCACGGGAGGAGCGTCCTCCGGCGCGCCCTTGTCGTGGAACCGCGCCACCGAGAGCTTCACCGGATCGGAGCTCTCGTCGCCCGGAGCCGACGGCACCTCGACGGTGCCGCACGAGATGGTGACCTCGTCAGGGGTCGTGTCGAGGGGGTAGTCCCACCAGCAGTCGCCGGCATCGAAGCCCGAGCCCGCCGGGGCGCCGCCCTCGTCGTCGCCACCGCCGTCACCCGTGCAGGCGCCGGCCAGCAGCGCCGCCGTCGCGAAGATCGCCGCACCCCGCCTCGGCCCGTTCATGCGGCAGTATCGCGCCTGGTCACGGCCCCTCGGCGTCGCCCGAGGAGGGCCACTAGGTTGCGCTCATCCCGGCAGCTCGGAGGCGTGCATGGCGACGGATCTGGTGATCGAGGTGGACAACGAGCCCGGTTCGCTGGCGCGGGTCGCCACGGCCGTCAGCGACGGAGGCGTCAACATCTCCGCTGCCACCTGTACGTCACCGGGAGAACGAGCCCAGCTGCACATCCTCGTGAAGCACCCCGAGGCGGCCAAGCACGCGCTGGCCACCGCCGGCGTCACCGTCACCAGCGAGCGGGAGGTCGTGGTGGTCGAGGCCCACGATCGACCCGGCGAGCTCGCCGACCTCACCCGCAAGATCGCGGAGGCCGGGATCAACCTCGACCTCGTCTACGTCGCCACCGGCACGCGCATCGTGCTCGGCACCGCCGACCTCGACGCCCTTCGCAGCGTCCTCGGCGTGGACACGCCCGTCCCCGCCTAGGTCGCTCGCTCAGGTCGTCGCGGCGAGGGCGTCGAGGACGGCGTCTCGTCCCTGTGCGATGTGCTCGGCCATCAGGCCTGCCGCCCGCGCCCCATCGCGCCGGCACATCGCCTCGGCGATGAGGTGGTGGAAGGTGTCGGAACGCTCGATCTCCCGTTCGCCGAAGGATCGAAACGCCTGGAACACGAGCGGGATGTCGACGGTGCGGGCGAGCATCGTGCTGAGCCGGCGGTGCCGGGCGGCGGCGAGGATCCCATCGTGGAACGCGCGGTTCGCCTCGTGCAGGCGGCGGACGCGGTCGACGCTGTCGACCTCGACCGTGCCAGCCACCGAGCCGAACGCGTCGGCTGCGGCCGCCAGCGCGCCGAGGTCTGTCTCGGTGGCGCGTTCGCTCGCCAGCTCGACGGCGTAGCACTCCAGCCGGATGCGCAGGCCGTAGAGGTCCTGCACCTCGGTGGGCGACAGCGGTCGCACCACCGCACCTCGGTTGTGCTCGCTGACGACCAGACCCTCGGCCTCGAGCATGCGGAGCGCCTCGCGCACGGGCGTCCGAGACAGGCCCAGCTCCTCCGCGATGCGCTGCTCCACCAACCGCTGGCTGGGTGCATACCGGCCTTCGACGATCGCGGTGCGCAGCGCGCCGTACGCGTGGGCGGCGCCCGCGAGCGCGGTGGTCACCGCGGGTCCTCGGCGAGGGCGGCGAAGCGACGGCCAGCCTTGGCGAGGTGGCTCTCCGCGGGACGACCGGCGAGGCCGCAGGCGAGGTGCGCGGCGTCGATCAGCCGCTCGAGGTCGATCCCCGTGTCGACGCCTTCCTCCTCGAGGACGTGCACGAGGTCCTCGAGGGCGAGGTTGCCGCTCGCGCCTGGCGCGAACGGGCACCCCCCGAGCCCCCCGACGGTGCCGTCGATGCGATGGGCGCCCGCCTCGATGGCGGCGAGGGCGTTGGCCACCCCGAGGCCTCGCGTGTCGTGGAGGTGCGCGCCGACGGGCACGTCGCCGGCGAGCCGGCGCGTCGCGCTGACGAGGTGGCGCACCTCGCGGGGCGTGGCCGTGCCGATCGTGTCGGCCAGCGAGAGGCCGGCGGCGCCCGCGGCGAGGGTCCGCTCGGCGGCTCGTAGGACGTCCGCCGCCGCCGTGGGTCCTTCGTAGGGACACCCGAAGGCCGTCGAGAGGGTCACCTCCACGACCGTGCCCGCGGGCACGTCGGTGACGATCGCCGAGAGCTCGTCGAGCGCTTCTCCCGGGGTGCGCCCGGCGTTGTGCCGGCTGTGCGTCTCCGAGACGCTCACGACGAGCTGGAGCCGGTCCATCCCTGCGGCCGTGGCGCGCTGCGCGCCGCGCTGGTTGAGCACGAGGGCCCACCGCTCAACGTCGGTCCCAGCCGTGGCCGCCGCAAGCTCGGGCGCGTCGGCCATCGTCGGGACGCGATCCGGGCGCACGAAGGAGCACAGCTCGAGGTCGTGGACGCCGGCGCGGACGAGGGCGTCGAACACCGCCAGCTTGTCGGCCGTGGCGATCGGCGCCTCCGTCTGGAGCCCGTCGCGCAGGGTGACGTCGCGCAGGCCGATCGCGCCGGTCATCGTCCTGTCACCCCGGTGGCGTGGAGGTCGGCGAGCTCGTCCCGGTCGAGCCCGAGCAGCTCGCCGAGCACCGCGTCGGTGTGCTCGCCGAGCGCCGGGCCGGCATGGCGGATCTGGCCTGGCGTTCGGCTGAACGTGGGGACGACCCCGGTCATCGGCACCTCCCAGCCCTGGGTGGCCGTCACGCGCTGCACCATCCCGCGAGCGAGGTACTGCGGATCCCGCAGCATGTCGGGAGCCGTGAAGATCCGCCCGGCTGGCACGCCGTGGTCGTCCAGGACCGCAAGGATCTCGTCACACGCGACGGTGGCGGTCCACGCGCCGATCAGCTCATCGAGCTCGGCCATGTTCTCGCCGCGCGCGCCGTGGGTCGCGAAGCGAGCGTCGTCCGCCAGGGCGGGCTGGCCCATCGCCTGGCAGAGCCGCACGAACACGGCGTCGGCGTTGGCCGCGACGACGACCTCGGCCCGGTCGGCGGTGGGGTAGACGTTGGACGGCGCCACGCCGCGCAGCACGCTGCCTGACCGGGTGCGCACGACGCCCCCCAGCTCGTAGTCAGCCATCGTGGACTCCATCAGGGCGGCAACCGCTTCGTAGATCGCCACGTCCACCTCTTGTCCCACGCCGCGCGCTCTGGCTGCGAACAGCGCGGACAACGTGCCCATCACACCGAACACCGAGGCCAGCGCGTCGCCCAGGCTGATGCCCGCCCGCGACGGCGGTCGGTCGGGGCTCCCGGTGGTGTGGCGGATGCCGCCCATCGCCTCGCCGACGCTGCCGAAGCCTGCCTGACCGGCGAGCGGGCCGGTCTGGCCGAACCCGCTGATGTGGGTGAGCACGAGCCGCGGGTTGTCGGCGGACAACGTGGCGTAGTCGAGGCCCCACCGCTCGAGCGTGCCGGGTCGGAAGTTCTCGAGCACGACATCGCACTGGGAGGCGAGCCGGCGCGCGAGCTGCCGGCCGCGGTCGTCCCTCAGGTCGAGGACGACCGACCGCTTGTTCCGCGCGATGGCGGGCCACCACAGGCTGTCGCCGTCGAGGGTCACGCCCCAGCGGCGCATCGGGTCTCCGTCGCCGGGCGACTCGACCTTGATCACATCGGCGCCGTAGTCGCCGAGGAGCTGTCCCGCGAACGGGCCCGCGATGAAGCTGCCAAGCTCCAGGACCCGAACGCCGTCGAGCGGGCCGGTCGGCGCCGCCGCGGTCACGACCCGCGGTCGCCCGTCTCGTCGATGCTGTAGCCGATCTGCTGACCGAGGTTCTCCGGGGCGTAGTCGTCCGGGGCCGCGACCTCCACGATCGGGTCGTCACGATCGTCGTACTCGAGGCGCAGCGCTCGTGAGATCACCGCGTGCATCGAGTACATCATCGTGATGTACGTGAACTCCATGATCGACTCGTCGTCGAGGTGCTCGTGAAGCGCGTCGAACACCGCGTCAGGCACGCGGCCGTGGGCGAGCACCAGCGCGTCGGTGTAGGCGAGGAGGGCCCGCTCCTTCGGCGAGAAGAGGTCGGAGACGCCCCAGGAGGTGATGGCCTGGATCTTCTCCTCGGAGAACCCGATGGCCCGGCACGACTTGCAGTGCTGGGAGAACACGAACTGGCTGCCCACCAGGTAGCCGGCGCGGGTCTGCCCGAGCTCACGCAGCTTGGGACCGATCTTGCGGTTCGGGCTCGCGTACAGGGCGAAGCCGCGGCAGGCGTGCTCCATCACGTCGGGCGAGTTGGCGAACACCGTCCACCAGTCGCCCGGCGTGCCGGTGGCCGTGCCAGGTTCGGCGACGGGGTCGCGATCGCCGAAGAGGCGGTCGTACATCGACAGGACGACCGGCGACTCGACCTCGGCTCGGGGGACCTCTCGAAGGCGCGGCATGGCGGGATCGTATGCCAAAGGCCGGCTCGGGCGGCCCGGGGAGGCTGATCCTGGCCAGCATCGTGTGCAATCCTGGGGCAGCCCCTGCGCAGAGGAGTCCCCATGAGCGAAGGCACCAGCGAACCGATCGGCTCGAAGGTCCGCGGCCTCAACCATCTCGCGCTGGTGTGCAGCGACATGGCGCAGACGGTCGACTTCTACACGAACGTGCTCGGCTTCCCGCTCGTGAAGACGGTCGACCTCCCCGGTGGGCGCGGCCAGCACTTCTTCTTCGACATCGGCAACGGCAACGGCCAGACGCTGGCCTTCTTCTGGTTCCCGGACGCGCCCGATTCGATCGCCGGCGTCACCCACCAGGGCTTCATGGACAGCCCCGGGGGACCGGTGTCAGCGGTCGCGTCGATGAACCACGTCGCCTTCGACGTGGCCCCCGACGACATCGAGCCCCTGCGCGAGCGGCTGAAGGAGGCTGGCGTCAAGGTCAGCCCGGTCGTCAACCACGACGACTCGGAGGTCGGCGCCAGCCGGGACATGCACCCCGGCGTCTTCGTGCGGTCGATCTACTTCCGCGACCCCGACGGCATCCAGCTCGAGCTCGCCGCCTGGACCAAGGTCTTCGACGAGTCCGACGTCCGCCACACGCCCATGAGCGCCGCGGGCGTACCTGCCTGACGGCACCCCGCCGGAGCTGGACCAGGTCTCGGGCAGCCGGTGGCGCCACCACCGGCGCCACGAGATCGGCCACGCCACCGCGCAGATCGGGAGGAGCATCCAGAGCGCGAGGAGGGCAACGACCACCGGCCGGGTCGCCGCTCGCGAGGAGCTCGACGACACGAGGATCGCCGTCGCCGTGTCGCCCTCGTCGACGGCTCCGAAGCCGAACCCGAGCCAGGCCTCCACGACGCGATCCGTTCGCAGATCGACGACGGTGATCGTCGCCGCCGGGCCGACCTCCGGGTCGTTGACGGCGGTGACCGGACCCGTCACCCGCTCCCCGTCGAGCCACCACGTCCACACCCCGCTGCAGGCAACGGCGAGCACCACGAAGACGAGCTCGACCGCAAGGAGCGTGGCGCGAGCAGGGGTCAGGTGCTCGAACAGGCGCTTGGACCGCCTCGAGGCGTCCGCGCTGGTCCTCTGCACGAACCTCGTGATCGCGAACCAGACGGGACGGCCGGCCGTGGTGACGTACTGGAGCAACGAGACGCAGGACCGGGCCCCTGCCCTCGCGACGGGCGCCGAGATCACGAGGACGCGTCGACCGACCGCCCGAACGAGCGTGCCACCTCGTGCCGCGATGCCCCGGAGCGCGAGACCGAGCGCGTGGGCCGCGCGAGCGATCGCTTCACCGATGACCCAGCAGAGGTCGCCCGCCCTTCTGGCCAACGACCGGGCGCGCTCGACGACCCTGCCGCCCACGACCCCGATCGGACGCCAGCTCGCCACCAGGCCTCGTCGCGTCGCGACGATGCCGCCCGCGATGACAGAAGCGAGGGGCCGAGCGCCCGCTGCCGTGACGCGGACGAGATGCGCCACGGCTCGACCCAACAGGGTCGAGGCCCGGCCCCAGGCGGCCGCGACCCGTGGTCCGGTCACCGAGACGACCCGCGCGCTGGCACCAGCGAGGAGCCCGGCCAGCGCCAGCAGGAGGTGCTCGGCGGCCCTCGCCGCCCGTGCCGTGATCGCAACGATCGGGCGCGTGAGGAACGCGACGCCGCGGCGGACCGCTCCAGGGACCGGCTCCCACGCCCGGGCAGCGACGCGCTGGGCTGGCCCGAACACGGCGGCGATCGCCGGCCAGGCCGGGCTCAGCGCGGCGGCGACCAGGATGCCGGAGGCGACCGCGAGCATCGCACCCGAGATCGCGAGGCCGAGCGCGTCGTCGTGCGCTGTGGCCCAGGTCTCTCCGGCCAGTGCGATCGCCAGCACCACCAGGCCGTAGCCGAACCGGGCGCCTCGCCTCCACCATCGTGGTGGAGGTGGCTCGGCCCCCCACCGCTTGCCCGGGATCGAGGCGGCCGACATCAGAAGTAGCCGCTGAGGGCCTCGATGACCGCGGCGAGGCCGTCCTCTGTGGACGTCTGGAAGTCAGCCTTCGTGGCGCCTGCGAGTATGCGGCCGACGTTGACGTCGGCCTGGCCGAAGCCGACGAAGAAGACCCTGAGGTCGTCGTGCGCCACATCCTGGGCGAGGCTCAAGCCGTCGACCTCGTGAGGCGACACGGCAGCGCCGTTCTCGTCCCGCGGGGGCTGGTCGTCGGTCCTCCCGCAGTACGTGGCGATGCGGTCCTCGCCGTGAGCCATGTTGACGATGCGATCGAGGCATCGCCCTGCGTTCGCTTGTCCATCGCTCAGCACGACGACGGCTCGTGTCGCTCCCGGCGGTGCATCGGCGCGATCGGTGAGGTCGACCGCCCTGGCGATGGCGTCGTACAGAGCGGTGTTGCCCTTCACCTGCCCCTCCATCGCGGTGATGGCGTCCCCGATGTCCTTTCCGACGTCAGCAAGCCGAGCTGGCGGCATCGATGGTTCGTTGACGGCGGACGAGAACGTGACCAGGCCGACCTTGCTCGACTCCGCAGCGGCGTCCTCCATCTCGTCGATGATCCGTCGCAGGCCGTCCTGGACCTGCTCGACCTTCGTTCCCCCCATCGAGTTGGACAGATCGACGACGAAGGTCACGACCGACGGCTTCTTGACCGCACCCCACGAGGCGATGATCTGGTCGAGGACCTGCGGCCTGACCTTCGCTGGGTCGATGACCTTCTCCGGGTCCTGGGCGTCCAGGCCCCAGTGCCCGTACTGCTTCGCATCCACGTGCAGGCCGAGGCCGGTGTCATGTGCTGGCCGGAAGCCCGCCGCCATGAAGTCTCGCTGCTGCTCTTCTTCCCGCAGGTAGTCGATCCACGTGTTGGCGGCGTCGCGCTGTTCGGCATCGACCCAGCTGGCGTCGACGATGCCCGCTGGGTTCGAGTTCAAGACCGAGCCCTCTTCCGGGTACAGCATCTTGAGGCCTTGGATCTTCAAGTCCTCCTTCTTGCCGTCAGCACCTCGTCGCTCCTCCAAGCCCTTGTAGAGGCTCACGACGTTGTCCTCAGGCAGCAGGAAGAACTCAGCCCCCTCGTCGGCGATCTGGGTGTTCAAGGCGGGCGTCGTGTTCATGTAGTGGTCCACGGCGCCCTGGAAGTCCCTCACTCGGTCCTGGACGTCGGCTCGCGCGACGTCTTCCTCGCTGAGCTGGTCGAGGGCCTTGGTACCTGCCGCGCCGCCCGCATACATGGCGTAGAGGGTCAACAGCACGTTGCGTCCACTGGTCGACGTGCTCGGGTTCGTGAACGACAGTCGGGGGTACGTCCCCCACGACGACTTGGGCTTGCAACCCGCAGCGGCCCACCCGCGCTCCGCCAGCTCGAGCACGTCCTGATAGCCGATCGACTGGTTCGATGACGTCAAGCACTGAGCCATCGCGCTGTACGTGACGATGCCGAGGTATGCCTCGGCGAGGGGCTTTGCCTTGCCCGGGTCGACCACGACGCTCTTGGCGAGGTGGTTCAGGAACGTGAACCAGTCGTCGGACTGCGGTGTGATGATCGTCGGGTCTTCCGCTGCCTGCCCGTCGTCCTTGCATGCCCCGATCTCGCCGACGTCGGTGACGCGCGCGACCACGTCCTCGACCTGATCGGCCGAGTCGCACTCGACGACCTTGATCTCGATGGGTTGGCCTGAGGCGGCTTCGAAGCCCTCGTCGTTGAACCGTTCGGCCATGTCCTCGAGCAGGCCCTCGCGGAGCGGGTGGCTGTTCGACCACTGGACGACGACCAGCGGATCTTCTGACTCGACGATGGCGACGCGGACCAGCAGGGACGCGACGAGCGCGACGACGAGGATGCTGACGGCGACGCCGAGTCGCTTCATCGCCGGGTCTCCGTCTCGTCCTCGAGGCCTTGGACCTTCTCGCCCAGCTCGCGGGTGAGCGATGTCAGCTCGACGATGTTGCGGCGGGCGGTGGCCGTTCCGTCCTCGCGCAGCCGGCTCGCTGCGTCGAGCGCCGCGACCAGGTCGTGGTGCGCCTGGACGAGCTTGTCCATCGCGATGACGGGCTCGTTGTAGAGGTCCCCGATCTCATCGGTCTGGGCTCGGATCGCCTGAGCGTTCTGGACGATCATCTCGCCGAGGAACTCCCGCGTGCGGGCGGTCGCCTCCTTCACCCGCTGCTGGCGGACCAGGGCGGCCTGGATGGCGAGGCCGACCGTGACCACGTTGGTCGCCAACGTGAGCGTTCGATCGACGGCCTGGCCGAGGCGGCTGTTGTTGTTGCGCGTGAGCTCGATGCTCACGAAGTACTGAAGGTGCACCTCCTGCATGGCGTGGAGGTCCTGGAGCCGAGTCGCCACGTCGTGCACCGCCGCTTGGATGCGATCGCGCTCGAGGGGGTCCGAGGTCTCGACCAGGACCGAGGTCAGCTCGTGCAGGAGCAGTGCCCCCAGGTACCCCTGCCGCTGGATGGCCTCCTGCTGCGACTCCACGTCCTCGTAGAGGCGACGGAGCTCGATGTTGTCGCGCGCGAGCATCGTGCGGCCTTGACGCAGCTTCACCTCGATGACGGTCACCTGCTTCGACACGGGCTCATAGCGCACTGCGATTCGCCTCAGCGCCCGCACCATCGCGCTGTCCCGCATGAAGGGCAGTGCGCCGACCGTGCGCGCCCACAGGCTCCGCCGTTCGACGTCTGGGTTGATGCGGTCCAGTGCACCCCGCAGGTCGATGAGCTCGGTCGCGATCGCCTTGCTCGCACCGTCCTCGTCGAGGAAGGTCGCGAGGCGGGTCTTCACGAGCTCGAGCTGGCGGCCGGCGTTGCGCTGCGCCTCGAGGCCGACGCTGCTCACCTCGTCGAGCACCGCCAGCTGCCGAGAACCGGTCGCGTCGCGCACGCCTTGGACGAGATCGGCAGCCCGTGCTCGGGCCAGCTCCACCTCGTCGGATGACATGAGGTCCGGCGGGATCAGCGACGGCTCGGACACCTCGATCATGAGGCGAGGCGCGCCAGCACCCGTCGTTCGCTCGTTGTGCTGCGACATCCTGTTGCTCCTCGTGTCCGGGAGGGCGGCCCTAGTAGCCAAGGCTCCTCAGCTCGTCCTGCACGTCGCGAACGCAACGGATGGTGTCCTCGAGCGAGTGCACCACGGCATCCGTGTCGACCTGGGTGTCACCGGCGTAGACCGACGCCAGCTCGATGCCCGCTTCGGCCAGGGCCGCCGTGCAGGTCTCTGCCTGGAAGATCAGGTCGCGAGCGCGCTGCCGGGCCTCCTTCTGGCGGTCCAGGAGCCTGCGCGTCGTCGACTGTCGCTTCTGGTCTCTCGATCGATCGCGCTCGTCGGAGTACGCGCCTCGCGCCAGGCGATCCTCGATCTCCTCGAGCTCCGTCGGGAGGTCTCGAGACTGCGCGCCGTCGGTGACCTTGAGCTGCCCGATCGCGTCGGAGAGGACGCTCATGCCCTGGCGGTAGGCATCCTCCGCCAGCTCCGGTATGCGAGAGGAGATGCTGACCGTCGGCCGGTCGCGCACGCGCTTCAGCAGGTCGGTGAGCGCGGCGAACTCGTCTGCCAGTCCTTCCAGGGTTCGCGCGCCGTCGTCGGCGTCGTCCGATGTGAGCTGCGCGAAGTCCTCGCGGAGGCGTTGGCGCGTCTCTGATCGGTCGCGTTCCACGCTCTCGGCGTGAGCCCTCGCGTCACGCGCCGTTTGCTCCTGCGCGAGCTGGGCCTGATGCTGTCGACGAGCCGTCGACCAGCGCCAGGCGAAGCTGCCCGCGCCCGCAAGTCCGCCGAGGACCAGGACGGCGGCGGCCAGGCCACCCATGCCGAGCTCGGGGGACAGCACCATGAGGAAGATGAGTGCCAGCCCGGCGATCGTGAGCCCGGTGAGGGTCAGGGGGTCGAGGAGGGAGTCGACAGCGACCCCACTCAGGCGCGGGCGCCCCCCGGCTCTCGGCTTCAGTGGGGTGGAGGGCTCATGGGGCGGCTCCTCTCGCACGCGTGCGTCCTTCTCGCGGCCCGGCCGGGTGAGGCCACAGATCGAGGCGCCGTTCGGCAGGCTCGAGGTGGCGTTGGGTCGGATCGGCACGATGCTGACCTGCCGACCGACCAGCCCGATCAGGAGCTCGGCGGTCGCCTCCGACGTCACTGTGGCGCCCGGTGCAGCAACAGACCGCAGCCGGAGGACCTGGTCCACCACTGGGCCCGTGTACGCGCCGTCGACCAGCGGCGCTTCGCCCACCGCGACGGCGGCGCGAAGCCGTACGTCGAGGCCCGGCGGGAAGTGCTCAGCCCTGACGCGGTCGTGGAGGTCGAGCGCGCCGAGCGCGGCCGCGGATGGCTCCCGAAAGACGACGATGGAGTGGTCGCCCTCGTTCATCGAGCTGACGACGCGTCCTTGGTGAGCGTCGACGACCTCATCGCGGAGATCGCGGAGGCGCGCCATCGCGATGCGCATGTCGTCCGGTTCATCGCCCCAGAGCCGTCCCGCGTCGGCGACCTCGGTGGCGAGGAGCGCGACGACCCCGGTGGGGTGCTCCGACCGAGCGGCTCCCCGCAGCTTCTCGACGAGCCGGCCGGCGGAGCGCGGCCGCTTGGCCGGGTCGACGGCCAGCGCCCCGCGCAGAGCCCGCGCCAGGTGCCCCACCTCGGCCGCGTCGATGCCGGGATAGGTCGGCGCCGCCTCTGTGAGGGATCGGCCGTTCAGCAGCGTGACGGCCGTGCTCGCCAGACCGAAGACGTCCGCCGCGGGGGTCGGCTTCGCGCCCGCGGCGACCTCGGGCGCGGCATAGCCGAGCGTGCCCGCGGGGCCGGCGCCGCTCTCGGCCCCGGCGATGTCGAAGTCGACGAGCACCACCCGGCCGCTCGGGGCTCGGACGACGTTGGCCGGCTTCACGTCACCGTGGACGATCGGCGGCTCCTGCGCGTGCAGGTGGTCGAGCGCGTCGGCGACCTGCGCGAGGTCGTCGATCACCTCGTCCAACGGCAGACCGGGGCACCCCTCCTCGTCGAGGAGGTCCTGGAGGTCGGTGCCGTCCACCCAGTCCATGACCATCACGTAGCGGTCGCCCTCGTCCGTGAAGAAGTCGCCTCGCACCACGGGCAACCCGGGATGCGTCGGAAAGCTCATGAGCACTCGGGCCTCGGCGAGCAGCGCGTCGCGATCGTCGTCCGTGACCCGGTACACCTTCAGGGCGACCATCCGATCGTGGACGTGGTCGAGTGCCTGGAGCACGGAGGCCCGCCGGCCCTCGCTGATGGTCCGGAGCACCTCGTAGCGGTCACCGAGCCGCTCGTGCTCAGCCACGACGGGCTGCCGGGTCCGGAGGAGGCCCCTCGAGGTCAGCGATCGTGACCGCCCCGCGCTGCATGGCCTCGTTCGCCAGCGCCACCCGTCGACCGCCCTCGGCGCCGTCGTCGTAGACACCGAACTTGTCGTAGAGGTTCGTGAGGTGCGCTTGTACGGCGTTCTTGCCGATGAACAGACGAGCGGCGATCTCGCGAACGGACGCCGGCGGCTGAAAGGCGCTGTGCGACACCAGAGGACGGCAGAGCTCCACAAGGACCTTTCGCTCCGTGGGGGTGAGGTTGTCGGGTGGTCCCGCGAGCGCGTCCGTGGGGGGCCGATGCGCGTCGATGGCGTCGCGGAACACGAGTCGCGTGTGCCCCGCCGTGATCTCGTCGCCGTCGCGCAGCCGACGCTGCGCCGTGATGCGCTCGCCGTTGAGCAAGGTGCCGTTGCGCGCGCCGACATCCCTGACCAGCCACGTGCTCCCGACCTGCTCAAGGACGGCATGCACCCTCGACACCGCCGCGTCGGTCAGCGCGATGTCCGCTGACTCGGGATCCGAACCGACGGTGTGCGTCGGGCCCGCAAGGGTGATGACCCGCTCCCAGCCGTGACTGCTCCACAGCTCGAGCGCCGGCATCGCCCACGCCCCCCTCTTCGCCCGTGCCACGAGGACGCCACCCGCCCCCGTGA
>JBJMHD010000005.1:0-19028 GCA_045807565.1 Acidimicrobiales bacterium
AAAGCCGGGAACTGACGGTCAATGACGGCAAGGTGGCCGACCTCGAAAACGCAGGTGACGGACAACACGCGGTACCCACGGCAAGTCGCCGGAATGGCCCACCTCAGACCTACGGATCAGAAGGTTGGGGGTTCGAGTCCCTCCGAGCGCGCTGCCCGAGAAACGCCCTGCGAGCAGGGCGTTTCCTCGCGTCTGGAGGTACACGCCGTCCTGGACAGGCACGGCTCTGACCCGGGCGGGGTCGAGATCAGTCGATGACGTCGTCGCGGGCTGCGAGGATCCCTTCCAAACGGGCTCGCACCTCCCCGCTCGAATGATCATCGGTGAACACGTAGCTCCGCTGCCGCTTGATCGCATCGATGACGTTGGTTGCAACGGTCGAGGGCTCCACGGTGCCGATCGGGTTCATGCCGGTGCGGATGCGTCCGGGAAGGACGACGCTCACTCCCACACGCGCACCGGCAGCGTCGAGGTCCGCACGCAGCACGTCGGAGAGCCCCAGGACCCCGTGCTTGGCGACGGTGTAGGGACCGAGACCCCTGATCGCCTGTACCGCAGCCATCGAAGCGACGTTGACCACATGACCGTCCTCGCCACTCGCGAGGATGCGGGGGACGAACGAGCGGACGCCGTGGATGACCCCCCAGAGGTTCACGTCGAGGACCTTGTGCCAGTCCTCGAGCGACAGCTCCCATGCTGCGCCACCGTTCACGATGCCGGCGTTGTTCACCGCGATGTGAATGGCCCCGTAGCGGTCGACGCACTGTTGCGCGACGGCCTCGACCGACGACGGATCGCGGACGTCGACACGTGCCGGATGCGCCTCATGGCCCCGCGATCGCAGCTCCTCGACCTCCTCCGCCACCCGGTCCAGATCGAGATCTGCGAAGACCACTCGGGCGCCTTCGGCCACCAAGCGCTGTCCGATCGCGAGGCCGATGCCGCTGGCTGCGCCGGTCACCACAGCGACCTTGTCACGAACCGCGTCCACGATGGCTCCTCTCTTGGATCGAGCAGGACGCGAATGGCGAGCGATTCGGCGAAGAGGAGGCTCCCGGCTTCACAGGCTGCGGTAGAGCCCGCCGTCGACGAGGATCTGGGCACCGTTGATGTAGCTGCCAGCGTCGGAGGCGAGCAGCACGGCGATGCCGACCATGTCAGCGGGTTCGCCCATGCGGCCGAGCGGGTTCATGGTGGCCACGGTGTCGCGCATCTCCTGCGTCCAGTGCGTCGCGATGTCGGTGTCGAACGCGCCCGGGATCAGCAGGTTGGCCCGGACCTTCGGTGCCCAGGCGCCCGCCAGCGCGAGGGTGAGGGCGTTCAGACCGGCTTTCGCCATCGCGTACGGGAGCTCGTTGCTGCTCGGCCGAAGGGTGCCCGCCGTCGAGACGTTGAGGATGACCCCACCGTCACCTTCGGCCATGCGGCTGCCCAGGAGCACGGAGAGCCGGAACGGGCCACGCGCGTTCACCGCGTGCACCTTGTCGTAGAGCTCCTCCGTGACCGAGGTGAGGTCGGGGTACAGCGGCGACATCCCGGCGTTGTTCACGAGCACGTCGCAACGCCCGAGCTCGTCGAACACCGCGTCGGCGAGTCGCTCGGCGTCGCTCCACCGGCCGGCGTGGAACCCGACAGGTACGGCGCGCTGTCCGGTGGCCGCTGTGATGTCGGCGGCGGCGGCCTCACAGGACTCGAGCTTGCGGGAGGCGATCACGACGTCGGCGCCCTGAGCGGCCAACCCCTCAGCGATGGCGCGGCCGATGCCCCGAGAGCCGCCGGTGACGACAGCGACCTTGCCTTCGAGCGTCAGGTTCACGACAGCGTGGTCGCAAGGAGCGCCGTCGCGCCCGGCTGGAGGTCCGTGTCCCGGATGAAGGGTTCGCAGCGCTTCACCACGCTGACGCTATCGGTCGTCCGGCGAAGGCATCCGGAGCGAGCGTTCGAGCCGCCGCGAGCGCCGTTCGTCAGACGAGCTGGTTCGTGAGCTCCGCGACCTCGTCGAAGCTCTTCTTGACCTCGGGGCCCGCCTTCGGTTCGCGGCGGCGCCTCCTACGCCGCTGAGTCGGTGGCTCCTTCGGCCGCGGTGAGCAACGTCCGAAGCTCACCCACTGCCGCGATCGCCTCCTCCGGGTCGTCGGCGCAGGGGATGACGTTGAGCGCCGAGCAACCGGCGTCGACGTACGGGCGCAGGAGCTCGGCGACCTGCTCGGGGGTCCCGTGCGGGGAGTAGCGCTCGAACGGCTCGAAGGGCATCTGGTAGAAGGACTCCATCTGCGTCGCCAGGGGCTTCCGGGCGGCCTCGTACGTCGCGCCGAACCCACACCAGACGTTGAGGGCGTGCTCGAAGCCGCTCGTGTCGCGGTCCACCTCGCCGGCGTGGCGAGCCACCAGCTCGAGCGCCGCCGCGTATCGACGGGGGGACACCCAGATGGCGAGCCAGCCGTCGCCGAGCAACGCCGCGCGACGGACGGCCGCGTCCGATCGTCCGCCCACGATCAACGGTGTGCGGGGCACCGGCGCGGGCGCGATGAGCGCGTCCTGCAGTGAGAAGAAGTCGCCCTCGAAGGTGAGCGGGGTGCCGTCGGCGAGCCCTCGCAGGACCTGAAGGCACTCATCCATCCGGCGCCCTCGCGTCTTGGGATCCACTCCGCAGATCTCGATCTCGTGCGGGTCCTCGCCACCGACCCCCACACCGAGCGTGAGGCGGCCAGGCGCGATCTCCGACAGCGTCGCCAGCTGGCGAGCGACGAGCACCGGGTGGCGCAAGGGCAGCAGGTACAGCCCGACGTACACCGGCAGCTCGGGTTGCGCGGCGAGAAGGGACGTAGCGGTGATCAACCCGTCCGACCCCGCGCCCACGAAGAAGCTCACGTGGTCGCCGACGCAAAGGTGGTCCACCCCGGCGCCGACGACCTGATGGAGCAGGGCGTCCATCTGGGGGCCACCGTCGACCTGCAAGGCGGCGGGGAAGAGCCCCACGCGGAGGTTCGGCGTCATCGCTGCGTCCCCCGCGTCGCGACCGGGCCGACCGTGGCGCGGCCGATGATGAGCGGGCGCACGATGGGCGGCATCGCCCGCCAGGACGCCACCCGCAGCTCGGTGAGCTCGAACCCGCACGCGACCATCAGCTCCGCGGTCGCCCGGTTGCAGCGGCACCCCCGTGCGAAGGCCCGCCAGGGCTTCTCGAGGCGGTCCTGCCAGCGGGCGAGGGCCGGCGAGTCGGATCGGACGTGCTCGATGAAGAGGAGCTGTCCGCCGGGGGCCAGGACCCGGGCGATCTCCCGGAGGGCGAGCTCGGGAGCGGGCACCGTGCACAGGACCAACGTCGAGACGACCGTGTCGATCGATCCGTCGGCGAAGGGGAGGTGCTCGGCAGGTGCGTCGACGACCTGCGGCTGGTGCAGCGCGTGCCGGAGCCGCCGCTCGAGGCGGGTCCGCATGGCGGGGTCCGGTTCAGCGAGGATCAGCTCGTCGACCCCGGCCGGGACGTGCGGCAGGTTCAGACCGGTGCCGCTGCCGATGTCGACGGTCCGGCCGCGGGCGTGTCCGAGCAGGTGGCGGCGCTCCGTGCGCAGTCCGGCCCGCTCTCCGAGGAGCAGGAAGGGGTCGTAGAGCAACGCGAACGCACGGCCCCAGGGGGTCGAGCCCGTCGATGCGGCGGTCGGTGCGATGTCGTGGGGCATGAGGACGATCATCGGGGCGCGCGGACGATCCCGCATCGCTCGCCTGGGCCATCCACCGAAGATGGCCCGTTCGGGCCACGCGCCTCAGAGCAGGCCCAGGCGTGCCGCCTCCGCGACAGCGGCGGCGCGAGACCCACGACCGAGCTTGTGGCGGATGTTGGCCACGTGGCGGTGCACCGTGTGGTGGCTCAGCACCAGGTGGTCCGCGATCTCCTGGTCGCTCAGCCCGTCCGCGACGAGCGAGAGCACCTCTCGTTCCCGGCTCGAGAGCAGCACCGCGGCGCGCTCGCTGGCGATGCGCGCCTGTGGCTCGGGGACGAGCGCGGTTCGCAGGGCGCGGGCCACCGCCTGTGCATCTCCTGCCCAGGGGAAGTGGGCGCTGCCATCGAGGGGCACAAGGGTCGCCCGCGGGATGGCCGCCGCGAGCGCGCGCCCGCTGTCGTAGGGGATGGCGCGGTCGCCGCGACGGTGCACGACCAACGTCGGTGCGCGCACCTCCGCCGCCTCCATCCGCACATCGTTCCGGTAGACGAGGTGGAGCAGCCGCGCCGCGGTCTCCGGGCTCGCCGCGGCCCGCTGGTACCGCGCGTATCGCTCCTGCTCGACGCTGCCGGACTCGCCGAGGAAGAGGTCGGCCAGCACCCGCGACCCCAGCCCCCAGTGCGATCGGACCGTCGCCAGCAGCGCGTCCCGAACCTCGGGCGACGTGATCGAGCTGCCGTCGGCGTAGGCGCCGTACAGCAGGAGCCGCTCGACCCGCTCAGGGAAGCGCGCGGCGAACGCGACCGCGGCGCAACCACCCGACGAGCCGCCCAGCAGCGCGGCCTTCTCCACGCCGAGCTCGTCGATGACGGCCCGGAGAACAGCGACCTCGCCGTCGAGCGTCAGATCCTCGTCGAGCAGGTCACGACCGGACAGCCCGACGCCGGGCCGGTCGTACCGCACGACGGTGTGCCCCTCGCCGACGGTGTGCCAGAACTCCCGGAACGCGTCAGTCGCCCAGTCGAGCTCGAGGTGGCTCACCCACCAGGCCGGTGCGACCAGCGGCGGACCGTCGCCCGTGACGGCGTAGGCGACGCGGCGCAGCCCGACCGGGACGAACCGGATCTCGGGCGCGGACGTCATCGCCGTGAGGGGACCGTTGCGCGCCGCTCCGTCCGTCCGGACGTCGTCATCGCACCCACCGTAGGCAACTGCGACTCGGGCGGCTCGGAGGCGTCCGCCTCGTGGCCGCAGACCTGCTCAGGTGCGAGGGATCAGGGCGAGCTGGCGCGACTGGGCGACGAGCGTGCCCGTGCTGTCCCACACCTCGCCGTCCTCCTCAAGGAACCCGCCCGTGACGAAGCGAGTCGTGAACGCGCAGCGCAGCGCCCCCGGTGCCGGGCGGGCTCGCACGTGCGCGGTCAGCTCGACCGTCGGCACCCAGCCCACCGGGAGGCCCATGTTGAAGATGGTCGGCGGGAACGAGTCCACGGCCGTCAGCAGGCCGATCGTGTCGATCGGCTGGTCGCGGAGGCTGAACCAGCCGCGCATCCGGCCCGCGCCGCTCCGCTCGCCCACCATGAAGCCGGCATCGTCGGGGTGCAGCGACAGGTGGATGTTGTGCATGAAGTCGGGCGGACCGGCTTCGTCGCTGAGGGCGACTCGTCGCATCGGGACGCACGCATCGATCGGCGGGAGCTCAGGTGGCGGTGAGTGCACCGACGTGGGTGCGTCGGCCGCGGCCGACGGGTCGAGGTCGCCGAAGGTGCCCAGCACGGCGATGACCGCCTTGTCGCCGGGACCCTGCACGAGCGCCCGCACGGTGGCGAACCGCTTGCCCGCCTTCACCAGCTCGGTCGAGATGCGGAGCGCCCCGGGCTTGCCCGGTGAGAGGTAGTGAGCCGTGAGGGTAACGGGGTCGGCCCGGCCGGCGGCCTGCGTCATGGCACGCGCCGCGATCGACAGCAGGTAGCCCCCGTTGGCGTTGCCGCCGATGTCCCAGCCCGCGGCCACGGCGGCGTCGTAGATGTCGGGGGCGTCCGGGTCCCTGGTGGCGGCGGTGGCGTCGGCGAAGTCCATCGGCGGCGAGGGTACGACGAGCGGCGCCTAGCCTCGTTCCGTGCGCCTCCGTCAGGTCGTGGTCGCGGCGGCGGACCTCGCCGCCACGAGAGCCGCGGTGGAGGACCAGCTCCATCTGCCCCACGTCTGGGCCGACCCGGGCGTGGCGCACTTCGGTCTGCGCAACGCGCTGTACGCCGTCGGTGACACGTTCCTCGAGATCGTGAGCCCGTTCCGTGACGACGCACCCGTTCGGCGCTTCCTCGATCGCATGGGCCACGACGCGGGCTACATGGCGATCGTCCAGACCACCGAGCCCCTCGACGACGTCCGCCGCCGCGCACAGGACCTCGAGATCCGCATCGTGTTCGAGGCCGTTGGCGACGGCATCACCGGCCTGCACCTCCATCCCTCTGACACCGGTGGCACCCTGCTCTCCATCGATCGGTGCGAGGTCGAGGCGGCGTGGCCCTGGGCCGGGCCCGCCTGGGAGGCGGCACCCGACCGCGGTCGCTCGACGATCACGGGGGCGACCTTCGCCGTGAGCTCCCCGTCCGAGGTCGCGGCCCGCTGGGGGATGCTCTTCGGCACCGGCAGCGCCGGCGGCGTCGTGGAGCTCGACGGCGCGACCCTCCGGTTCGTGGGAGACGGCGACGGACGGTCCGGGCTCTGCGAGGTGACGATCGCCGGTGCCCCTGCGGCCGCGGCGACGATCGCCGGCGTCGCCTTCACCGTGAGCTGACGCCGCCGCCGGGCGCGCCTGGCTGGGCGTCGACGCCGATCGACGCCAGCGGGCCCCGGATGCGACGTTCGATCTCGCCTGGGATCGGTCGCACCGCGCGCCGACGTCCTCAGGCGGCGTCGGCGTGGTCGTGCGGGACGACGAGGTCGACGGCGGGCGCGTTCGGGTGGAGGTAGGCGGCCAGGGCGATGGCGAGCACGCCGCCGACCAGCTCCATGGCGATGAAGGCGGGTGCCGACGACGGTGCGATGCCGGTGAAGGTGTCGGTGAGCGTCCGGCCGATGGTCACCGCCGGGTTGGCGAAGCTCGTGGACGAGGTGAACCAGTAGGCGGCTGCGATGTAGCCGGCGACCGCGAACGGAGCGGCGTCCGCACGCCCCGAGCGGACGACCCCGAGGATCACGATCAGGAGCCCGAAGGTGGCCACGACCTCACCCAGCCACATCCCGTCGCCGGTCCGCTCGTGGGTGGACAGCGTGATCGGATCGAGGTCGAACATCAGGTTGGCGACGATGGCGCCGGCACAGGCGCCCGCGATCTGAGCCGGGATGATCGCCGCCAGCTCCCGGGTGGTCGTGCCGCCGAACACGCGGTCGGCGATGGTGACGATCGGGTTCAGGTGGGCACCCGACACCGCCCCGAAGGCGAGGATGAGGGCGACGAGCCCACCGGCGGTGGCGAGGCTGTTCTCGAGGAGCTGCAACCCGACGTCGTCGGGTGACAGCCGCTCGGCGAAGATCCCGGAGCCGACCACGACGGCGACGAGGAGCCCGGTGCCCACGCCCTCGGCGGTGACCTTCCGGCCGAGGGTGGCGGCCATCAACGGCGCCGCCGGTCGGGATGCCGACTCACGAGCAGCAGACGGTCCCGGTGGCCTTGACCTCGGCATCGATCTGCCCCGCCCCGCACACGCCGATCCCGCCATCGTCGAGCGCGGCCTGGCTGTCGCCGAAGGCTTCGCTGTCGGCCAGCACCGCGTAGATCTCCCAGGCGCCGTCCGGGGCCTCGATCCACACCTTGTCCTGCTTGGCGAAGCAACACGTGCCCGAGCCGTCGGCGGCGTCGACGCCCTCGTCGGCGAGACGCTGCTGGGTGCTCCACACAGCGTCGCTGTCGGGCACCTCGACGCCCAGGTGGTTGAGTCGGGCCTCGGCACCCGCGTGCTCGAACAGCACGAGCTTCAGGGGCGGGTCGACGATGGCGAAGTTGGCGTAGCCAGGGCGGCGCTTGGCGGGCTCCGAGGCGAAGAGCTTCGAGTAGAAGGCGACGGCCTCGTCGATGTCGGGGACGTTCAGGGCGAGCTGGACACGGGACACGAGGTGCTCCTCCGGACTGGTAACCTATTGACAGTCATCAATGTATCGACATCTGTCGATGAGTGCAAGGGGTTCGTGTGAAGCGATCGGCCATCCTGCTCGACAGCGAAGCGTGCTGCGCTCCGCTGCTCGCCGCCCCCCTCGACGACGCCGACGCCCAGGAGCTCGCGCTCGCGTTCAAGGCGCTCGCCGACCCGGTCCGGCTCAAGCTCCTGTCGCTCATCGCCGCGGCCCCCGACGGCACCGCATGCAGCTGCGACCTCGAGGAACCCGTCGGCAAGACCCAGTCGACGGTGTCGCACCACCTCTCCCTGCTCGCCGACGCCGGCCTGATCACGAAGGAGAAGGTCGGCCGCTGGGTCAACTGCACGATCGTCCCCGACCGTCTCGCGCAGCTCCGCGACGTCCTCAGCCCCTAGCCGGGCCGGGGCCTGGTTCGGAGCCGCATCAGGCGGGCAGGAAGGTCCCATGAGCGACCCGCACGACCCGCAGCCTCCGGCCGAGGAACCCTCTGAGGACGAGGAGCAAGCCGACCCCGGTGGCGACAGCGACGTGGAACCCGATCCCGCTCGGAGCTGATCCGGCGGTGAGGTGGCGCGCGGGAACCGTTGGTTTCGGTTTCCGGGAAGGTGGTGCGGGAAGGGCGGGCGGATGCGCTCCCACCCCATGGTGCCTGCCGTCCTGCTCGTCGTGTCGTCCCTTGTCGCGGGTTGCGGCGACACCGACTCAGACGAGCCCGGCGGGAAGCAGGGCACGACGACCGAGGTGACATCGGATTCAGGTGGCGCCGACGCCGACCAGTCCCCCGACAACTACAACGACGAGGACAACGACGGCCAGCAGCCCGCCGAGGAGGACACCGATACGGGTTCGGGCTGAGGTCCGCGACGCGGCGTGGTTGATCCCGCGCCGTTCGGGGGAAACGTGGCGGCAGCCAGCACAACGCAGCTCGAAAGGACCACGACCATGGGCATTGGCGTCAGCATCCTCCTCATCGCGGCGGGCGCGATCATGACCTTCGCCGTCGACGTCGAGAGCTCAGGGAGCTTCAACATCAACACCATCGGGATCATCCTGATGATCGTCGGCGCGCTCGGGTTCATCGCCACGCTGACGATCTTCAGCGGACGGCGCGGCGACACCGTGGTCGAGACGCGGCGCGACGTCTACTGACGTCCGCAGCGCCCGCACGAAGCGATCCTCACGCGCTCAGCGGCGGGTGAGGATCTCCCAGGTCGCTGCCAGCTGCTCCTCGCCGGAGAGCCGGTCGCCGAGCGACCCCACGTGGGCGTACCCCACGCCGGCGTAGTACAGGATCTTCGCCCGCACCTCCGCCTCGGCCTCGTCGAAGCCGATCGCCACGAGCGCGTCCTTCACCTGCTCGAAGAGCGACTCGTCGGCGCGGCGGATGGCGACGCGGGCCCGTTCGTCGTTGCGGGCCCAGTCTCGGATCGCCCGGGTGAGGTTGCGGTTGTGCGGGTCGGCGAAGACGCGCATCGCCTGCTGCAGGCTGGCGGCGGCATCGACTTGGTCGGCGACGCTCCCGTGGAGGCGCGCGCCGTCCTCGACGCAACGCTGGGCCAGCTCATCGAGGAACGCGTCGAGATCGCGGAAGTGCCAGTAGAAGCTGCCCTTGGTGACGCCGAGCCGGTCGCACAGGCGTTGGATCTTCACGCCGGTGATGCCCTCGTCGACCATGATCTCGAGCGCGGCGCCGATCCAGTCGTCCGCTCCGAGCCGAAGCGTCGTCCGGTCCTCTTCAGGTGACGCCTCGGCTCCGGCACGCGCGGCGGTCCGCGTCCCTCGCGCCATCCCGCTGACCCTACCGCCCGCCCGCGAGCGCCCTTCCCCGCTCGTGGCCCGGTCCGTGCCGCACGAGCCAGATGGCGGCGCCGGTGGCGAGCACGGCCAGGCCGGTGACGATCGAGGTCAGGGGCAGGGTGGCGCCGAGCAGGGCACAGCCCACGACGCCCGCGACCGCGAAGGCGCGCGGCCAGCGGCGTTGGTGGGGCGGGAGCGTCCAGGCTGAGGCGTTCGCGATCGCGTAGTAGGCGAGCACGCAGAACGAGCTGAAGCCGATGGCGCCGCGCAGGTCCGTGACGAGCACGAGGCTCGTGATCACCGCCCCGGCTGCGAGCTCCGCCCGGTAGGGGACCTTGTGCGCGGGGTGGACGGCGTCGAGCCATCGCGGCAGCTCCCGGTCGGCAGCCATGGCGAAGGCGGTGCGGCTGACGCCGGCGATCAAGGAGAGGAGCACGCCCAGGGCGGCCACGGTGCCCCCGATCCGCACGACGGGCACGAGCCCGTCGAGGTTCCCCGCGCGCACGGCAGCGGCCAGTGGTGCGTCGGCGTGCGCGAGCACCGCGGGACCCACCGCGGCGAGCGCGCTCACCGCGACGAGGGCGTACACGACGAGGGTGATCCCGAGCGCGCGAGGGATCGCCTTGGGGATCACCCGGGCCGGGTCGTCGACCTCCTCGCCCAGCGTCGCGATCCGTGCGTAGCCCGCGAACGCGAAGAACAGCAGTCCCGCCGACCGCAGGATCCCCGCGATCCCTTCGTCGCCCAGGCCGTGGAGGTGGTCGGCACTCGTCGTCCCACCGAAGGCCGTGCCGACCACCACGAGGGCGAGCGCTGTGAGCACCACGGCGACGATCGCCCGCGTGAGCCCCGCGGTCTTGCGGACGCCGAAGTAGTTGACGATCGTCAGCCCGACGACGGCCACGACCGCGATCGGGCGCTCTCGATCGGGCGAGGCGTAGGCGCCGACGGTGAGCGCCATCGCCGCACAGCTCGCCGTCTTCCCCACGACGAAGCCCCAGCCGGCGAGGTACCCCCAGAACGGTCCGAGCCGCTCTCGCCCGTAGACGTAGGTGCCGCCCGACGCCGGGTAGACGGCTGCCAGCTCGGCGGAGGAGGTGGCGTTGCAGTAGGCGACCGCCGCGGCGATCGCCAGGCCGACGAGGAGCCCCGATCCGGCGGCCTCGGCGGCGGGGCCGATCGCCACGAACACACCGGCACCGATCATCGACCCCAGGCCGATGACGACTGCGTCGGCGAGACCGAGCCGACGGGCCAGGCGCGTGGGCGCCTCGTCGCGCCCGGCGCCGCGCTCGTCGGCTACGGCCAACGGGTCAGGACTGGTCGTACTTCACGAGCTGCACCTCGAAGCCGCCCGGTTGCCGGAGGTACGAGGTGTACATGGCGGCGAAGTCGCGCCGGTGGGGCGCTTCGCTGCTCTCCATGCCGGCATCCACCAGCTCACCGTGGACTCGGTCGACGTCTTCGGCGCAGAACCCCATGTGGCGGAAGTGGACCTCGCCGTCGTCGGAGCGGCCGAGCTCCAGCTTCAGGCCGGAGGTCGGGTCGGCGATCACCGCGAAGAAGTCGGTCCGTGCCTCGACGACCATGCCGAACTCGCTCGTGAGCCGGTCGACCTGCTCGTCGAGGTCGGGCACGGTCAGCGCGATGTGGTCGATCCCGGGTGTGATCATGAGGGGTCCTCCTGTGGTGCGGGTCACCAGCCGGCCGCGGGCTGGAAGATCTCGACGAGGTTGCCGGAGGGGTCGACGGCCAGCACCTGGGCTCCACCCGGGCCGGTCACCACCTCGTTGCGGAACGGCACGCCCTCGTCGGTGAGCCGTGCGACCTCCGCCTCCAGGTCCTCCACGATGAGGTGGATGCGGTTCCAACCTCCCGGCACCGGGCGTTCACCGTCGGTCATCGGCTGCCCGGCGGAGCTCTTCGGTCCGGAGAGCAGCAGGCGCAGGTTCCCGCGGGTGACGTCGGCGAACGCGGGGCTCGAGATGCCCACCGTGAAGCCGAAGTGCCGGGTGTAGAAGTCGACCGACGCGGCGACGTCCTCCACGAGGTAGCGCACGTTCACGGTGCTGGGGTCAGGCATGGTGGGTCCCCTCCAGTGGTCGGGTGTCGAGCTCTGCGAGCAGCGCGTCGACGCGGGCGTCGATCTCGTCGGCGACCCGTTCGAAGGCCGGGTAGGTGGCCTTGTCCGTGTCGCCCGCCGCGGCCGGGTCAGCGATGCTCCAGTGCGCGGTGATGGGGTTGCCGGGGAACTCCGGGCAGACCTCTCGCACCTTGTCGCACAACGTGATGACGCGGTCGAACCGGTTGCGTGCGAACTGGCTGAGCGGCTTCGTGGGGCGACCCGCGATGTCGACGCCGCGCTCGGCCATCACGCGCACGGCGTTCGGGTGCAACGGCTTGGGGTGGCTGCCCGCGCTGCGCGCCTCGACCTCGCCGCTCGATCGGTGCTCCACGAGCGCCTCCGCGATCTGCGACCGGGCGCTGTTGCCGGTGCAGAGGAACAGCAGGCGGGGCCGGGTTCGACGATGGCGGGCGCGTCGGTCCACGTGGCCGGGCACGGCGGCGGGGTGGAGGGACCGCCCGGCCTCGCCGAGCAGGGCACGGCAGCGCAGGAGGTCCGCTGAGTAGTACACGTCTCGCCCGTCGGCTGAGCTGCGCCGAGCGCTCACGATGCCGCCTTGGCGAAGCTCCTTGAGGTGGTACGAGACCAGGTTCTGCGGCTTGTCGACGAGCTGCACGAGCTCGCCGACCCGCCGATCGCTGCGGCCCAGCTCCGTCACGAGCTGCCACCGCAGGGGGTCGCTGAGCAGCCGCAGGATGTCCGGGGGCAACGTCGCGTCCACGGCGCAATTAGATCAGTCTGATTTGATGTATGTCAAGGCAGGGGGACGGGCGCCGCCGCATCACGCCTGCCTTCGGTACGATCGTCGCTGGCGCGCCGGGAAGTCTGGTCGGCATCGAACCTCACCTGGATCGGATCTCGATGCCCGAGCGCGCTGCACGACTGCCTCCGCTGAGCAGCCCCACCCGAGCCCTGCGCGAGTTCCTCGCCACGGAGGCAGCCGGCGGCGTCCTCCTGGTGCTCGCGGCGGTGGTCGCGCTGGTGTGGGCCAACTCGCCCTGGCAGGAGTCCTACGCCACGTTGTGGCACACCGACGTCGGCGTCCACGTCGGAAGGTGGTCGCTCGAGCTCGATCTCCGGCATTGGGTGAACGACGGGCTCATGGCCGTGTTCTTCCTCGTCGTCGGCCTCGAGGTGAAGCGCGAGCTCGTGCTCGGCGAGCTGCGCGACCGGAGGCGCGCGGTGCTCCCCATCGTCGCCGCCGTGGGAGGCATGGTCGTGCCCGCCCTCTTCTACCTCGGTCTCAACCCGGCCGGTGCCGAGGCATCGGGGTGGGGCATCCCCATGGCCACAGACATCGCGTTCGCGGTCGGGGTGCTGGCCCTCGTCGCCCCGGCCATCCCACCCGCGTTGCGATTGTTCCTGCTCACGCTCGCCATCGTCGACGACATCGGGGCCATCCTCGTCATCGCGGTCGTGTACTCGTCGGCCATCGAGCTGGCTTGGGTCGGGGTCGCTCTGGTCGTGGTGGGCTGCGTGGTCGGGCTCCGCCGCCTCGGCGTCACCGCCACGCCCTGGTTCGTGCTGCTCGGCGGTGTGCTGTGGGTCGCGGTCTACGAGTCGGGGGTGCACCCGACGGTCGCCGGGGTGGTCATGGGCCTCCTCGTTCCCGCCACGCCCGCCCTCACCAGGGAGATCGTCCGGTCGCGCACCGACGAGCTCCTTGACGTGTTCACGCCGGAGGCGGCCCGCGACACCACGCGCCTGGCCCGTCAGGCGGTGTCGCCCCTCGAGTGGCTGGAGCACCAGCTCCACGGCTGGTCGAGCCTCGTCATCGTCCCGCTGTTCGCCCTCGCCAACGCGGGGGTGGAGCTCACTGCCGACGCGGTCGACCACGCGTCGTCCTCCACCGTGACGATCGGTGTGGTCGTCGGCCTGGTGCTCGGGAAGACGGTGGGGATCTCGGCCGCGACGTGGGGCGCGGTCCGGCTGGGCCGAGCGGACCTGCCGACGGGCGCCTCGTGGCGGCAGCTCGTCGGGGTGGCCGCGCTCGCCGGCATCGGCTTCACGGTGTCGTTGTTCATCGCGGGGCTCGCCTTCGACGACCCCGCCCTGGTCGACGAGGCGAAGATCGGCGTGCTGGCCGCCTCGGTCGTGGCGACGCTGACCGGCTACCTCCTGCTCCGATCGGCGCGGCGCCCCACGGTCAGCGCGGCTCCGCCGTGACGAAGGCGGCCAGCGCCGGGTGGAGCGCGGCGGCGACGTCCGCCGTCGATGCCCCCTCCTGATCCAGCACGCGGAGCAACAGCCCACCGATCGCCTGCCAGCCGATCGCGGCGGCGGCCAGGAACGCCACGCGTAGGTCGGCGTCGCGCTCGGGGAGCTGGGCGCGAAGAGCGGTGACCGCACGCTCTACGACGGGGAACGCGACGGGGAGCTGCGGCACGTCGAACCCGTCGAGGGTGGCTCGCATCACCACCTTGGTGTAGGCGGCGTCGGCGGCGATCAGCTCCAGGATGAGGCTCACCAGCTCGTCCGGCGTCCGCGGGGGCCCAGGCTGGAGGGCGGGCATGCCCGGTCGTCGCTCGAGCACCATCCCCAGCAGGTCCTGCTTGCCGCCGATGTACCGATGGATGAGCCCGAGGTTGACGTTCGCCTCGCGGGCGACGTCCCGGAGCGAGACGGCGGAGGGCCCGCGGGCGGCGAAGAGGCCGGTGGCGGCGTCCAGCAGCGCGTTCACGACCTCGGTCCGCCCGCGGGGTCGGGCCCTGGACGGGGCCGGCGCGGTGGTGGGGGCGGTCATGGGGGGACGGTACCGGTTGACGTAGACACTTGTCTACAATAGGGTGGACGTTCCTCTTCCGAAGGGTGCAGGTGTCAGGGGCGGTGTCGGAGTCGAAGGCGGAGCTGAACGACCTGCTGCAGGTCGCCCTGGAGGAGTTCGGTGGTGGGTTCTCGCTGATGCGAGCCGTCCGCGACCTCGAGGACGACATCGCCGACTGGGAGCTCCTCCACGCCAACGGCTACGTGCGCCGGCGCTGGCTCGGGCTGCTGCCGGAGGCGGGCGTGCGGCTCACGGGGGTCGCTGACCAGGCGGGGTCGGAGCCCTTCGACAGCCTGCAGCGCGCCGCGCTGCGCTCGGGCCGCCGCGAGGAGGCGGCGCTGCTCGTCCATGCCCCCGCCGGACCGGCCTGGCGTCGGATCGTCGCGATCCCGGTGAGCGACGACGTGGTGGCGTCGATGACCTTCGACATCAGCGATGTCATCGACCTCGAGGCACGCGTGGCGGCCCTGTCGGAGCACGTCTGGGACGTCGTCGCCATCACCGACGCCAACGCCGACCTCACCTGGGTGTCGAGCTCGGTCGAGCGGTCGCTGGGCTACGCGCCCGCCGACCTCGTGGGTCGGGCGGCCTCGGACCTGATCTTCGTCGACGACGTGGCGGCCGCGATGGAGCGCTTCGCCGAGGTCCTGAGCGATCCGGACCTCTCGGGCCACCCGATCGAGATCAGGATCCTCGACACCGAGGGTGCGCCCCGCTGGTTCGAGTGCGTCGGCATCAACAAGATCGACGACCCGTCCTTGGGCGGGCTGGTGGTGAGCCTGCACGACATCGACGCGCGCAAGCGCGGCGAGGCCGCCCTCCGAGCGTCGGAGGCACGGACGCGCAGCATCGTGGAGACCGCCGGAGACGGCATCATCACCCTCGACGAGCGGGGCGTCATCGAGACGTTCAACCAGGCGGCGGAGCGGATCTTCGGCACGCGGGCCGCCGACGTGATCGGCCGTGCGTACCCGGAGCTCATCCCGGAGACCGCCATCGACCTCCTGCGATCGCACTTCGCGCTCTTCCCGGGCAACACGACGACCCCGACGGAGGTGTTCGCCTTCCACCGGGAGAAGGGAGAGTTCCCGATCCAGGTGTCGCTCTCGACGACGTCGATCGACGGGAGCACCGTGTACACGGCGATCGTTCGCGACATCACGCGCCAGCGGCAGATCGAGGACCAGCTCGAGCAGATGGCCCTGCGCGACGACCTCACCGGTCTCCCGAACCGTCGAGCCGTGATCGAGCGGCTCCGGACGATCCTCGCCCGCCCGTCGACGACCGCCGGGCACGTCCTCGGCGTCCTCTACCTCGACCTGGACGACTTCAAGCTCGTCAACGACACCCTCGGCCAGGACGTGGGCGATCGGCTGCTGGCCCGCGTCGCCGAGCGCCTGGCGACGGCCATCGATCCGGGCGACGTGCTGGCCCGACCCGGGGGCGACGAGTTCATCGTCCTCTGCGACGCTCGCCGCAGCGCCGACGCGCTGCTCCGGCTGGCCGCGACCATCACCAGCGCGCTGCGAGCCCCCTTCGTGGTGGGGCGCCACGAGATCTTCGTCACCGCGTCGATCGGGATCGCCACGACCGGACGCGATGCCGAGACGAGCGTGGAGCTGCTTCGCAACGCCGACACGGCGATGCACCGTGCCAAGCAGCGTGGCCGGGGTCAGGTCGAGCGGTTCGACCAGGCGATGCGGATCGAGCTGGCCGCTCGCCTCGGTCTCGAATCCTCGCTCCAGCGCGCCCTCGAACGGGATGAGCTTCGCGCTCTGTACCAACCGATCGTCGAGCTCGGCTCGGGCCGGTTGGTGAAGCAGGAGGCGCTGGTGCGCTGGCGGCGTCCTGGCAACGGCATGGTGTCGCCCGACGAGTTCATCAACGTGGCGGAGGACACGGGCCTCATCGTGCCGATCGGGGAGTGGATGCTCACCCGGGCCACGGCGGATGCCGCTGGTTGGCAGGCGGAGCAGCCGGGGGTGGGCGTCGCCGTCAACGTGTCGGGCCGCCAGCTCGAGCGCACGGACTTCCCATCTGCCGTCACCAGCGCGCTGCGCACCAGCCAGCTCCCGCCGGAGCTGCTCACCCTCGAGGTGACGGAGTCCGTCCTCGTGCGCGACGAGGACCGCATGCTCACGGCGCTCAACGAGCTGCGCGCCCTCGGTGTGCGGATCGCGATCGATGACTTCGGTACGGGCTACAGCTCGCTGAACTACCTGCACCGGCTGCCGATCCACGAGCTGAAGATCGACGGATCGTTCATCTCGACCCTGGAGCCGTCCGAAGAGGAGCACCCGCTCGTGCAGATGATGGTGCAGCTCGGGCAGGCGCTCGGGTTCGACACCGTCGCCGAGCACATCGACTCGGCGGCGAAGGCGGAGGCGCTGCACCGCATGGGCTGCACCTACGGCCAGGGGTTCCACTTCGCACGACCGGCGCCGCTCGGCACCACCACCTGAGCGTCCCGGACGCGGCGGGCCGGCGACGCGGCGATACTGATGGCCCCTCCGCCTCGGGCCACCGGGCCGGGCGCGGCCACGTTCAGACGAAAGGGCGCTCCGTGACGTTCGCCAGCCCGATCCCCGCTGTGACCATCCCTGACACCCCGCTCACGCCGTTCGTCCTCGGCCGGGCGGCCGAGCGGGGGGACCACGCCGCGTTCGTGGACGGCGCCACCGGGCGCACGATGTCCTACGCCGAGCTGGACGATGCGGTGCGCCGCCTGGCCGGGGGGCTCGTGGCGGCCGGGCTCGCCAAGGGCGAGGTGCTGGCGATCATGGCCCCCAACAGCCCGGAGTACGGCGTGGTCTTCCACGGCGTGGCGATGGCCGGCGGGGTGATCACCACGGTGAACCCCACGTACACCGACGGTGAGGTGCACCACCAGCTCGTCGATGCCGGCGCCACCCGGCTGGTCACGGTGCCGATGTTCCTCGAGGTCGCCACCAAGGCCGCCCAGGACACCGCCGTCAAGGAGATCTTCGTGATCGGCGAGGCCGAGGGTGTGGCTCCGTTGTCCTCGCTCGAGGGCGAACCGCTCGCCGAGCAGGTCGCCGTCGACCCCGACGACGTCGTGGTCCTCCCGTACTCGTCAGGCACCACCGGCCTGTCGAAGGGCGTGATGCTCACGCACCGGAACCTCGTGGCCAACATCGTGCAGAGCCAGGCGGTGATCTCGCTGGGGGACGACGAGTCGTTCGTCGCCGTGCTGCCGTTCTTCCACATCTACGGCATGCAGGTGCTGATGAACATGGGCCTGGCGTCGGGGTCGACGATCGTCACGATGCCGAGGTTCGACCTCGAGCAGTTCCTCGCCCTGCACCAGGAGCACGGGCTCACGCGAGCGTTCGTGGCCCCGCCGATGGTCGTGGCGCTCGCCAAGCACCCACTGGTGGACCAGTACGACCTGTCGGCACTGCGGATGGTGTTCTCGGGAGCGGCGCCGCTGTCGGCCGAGCTCGCCCTCGAGTGCGGGGCGCGGCTCGAGTGCGAGGTCGTCCAGGGCTACGGCATGACCGAGCTCTCCCCGGTCACCCACGCCACGCCGTCGGGCGGCTTCGTGCCGGGCTCCGTCGGTGTCACGATCCCGAACACCGAGCTCCGGATCGTCGACCCCACGGGCAAGGACCTCGACGTCGACGAGGACGGTGAGGTCTGGGTGCGCGGCCCGCAGGTGATGAAGGGCTACCTCAACAACGAGGCCGCCACGAAGGCCACCATCGACGACGAGGGCTGGCTCCACACCGGCGACATCGGGCACGTGAACGCCGACGGTCACCTGTTCGTGGTGGACCGCCTGAAGGAGCTCATCAAGTACAAGGGGTTCCAGGTGCCGCCGGCGGAGCTCGAGGCCCTGCTGCTCACCCATCCCGCGGTGGCCGACGCGGCGGTGATCGGCGTGCCCGACGAGGAAGCGGGGGAGATCCCCTCGGCCTACGTCGTCCTCAAGGAGGGCGCCGACGTCACCGCCGAGGACATCCAGCAGTTCGTGGCCGGTCAGGTCGCGAGCTACAAGCAGATCCGCAAGCTCACCTTCATCGACGCGGTGCCGAAGTCGGCGTCGGGGAAGATCCTGCGCCGCCTCCTGCGCGACAGCGCCTGACACCGTCTGTGCGGAGAAACCGTCACCATGCGACGAGAGGTCCGCACAGACGTTGGTGTCAGGCGCACGAGCCGTCGGGGTCGAGCACGGCCAGGCGGCGGGCCCACTCGGCGGCGAGGCGCAGGTCGTCGTAGTCGGCGGGGCGAGGGCTCTGCGCGAACAGGTCAGGACGCTGCTGCTCGAGCACGCGGGCGGCGTCGGCGGCTCGGAGCAGGTCTGCCTGGCTGGCGCGGCACGCCCTGGGTGTGGCGTCGTCCTGCGCGCTCGCGACCGTGAACGCACCGGTGATCCCCAGCGTGGCGCCCACCGCCACGGCGACGAGTCGGCGCGCTCGCATCACGTGCTTCGGGGCGGAGGTGGTACTCGTCATGGGGATCTCCTCTGGATCAGGCCCCGCTCCTTCGGCGAGGCATGAGGAGCGTCGGGCGGATC
>JBJMHD010000006.1:0-11224 GCA_045807565.1 Acidimicrobiales bacterium
ACCTGCAGCACCTTCCCGTACGTCCCGGCGGGGACCCCGGGCAGGTCGGTCCAGGCGCGCACCTTCTGGTGGCGCTTCAGATCGACCGGGGTGAGGACGCCAGCGGGCATGGGCGACATCTTGGCCGCGCCGCCTGACGGGAAATAATTAGCCAAGGTAAGTAGTTGGGTGAAACGATGTCCTCCGTGCCCACCACCGACGAGACCGCCGAGCTGGCCGCCCGCCTGCGGCTCGCCGTCACGCGCCTGGCTCGTCAGCTGCGGCAGACCTCCGACAGCGACCTGTCCCCCACCCAGTCGGCGGTCCTCGCGACCCTGGCCAACCACGGGCCTGTCACCCTCGGCGAGCTGGCCGAGCTCGAGCGGGTCGCCAGCCCCACGATCACCAAGGTCACCGGCATCCTGCACGAGCGTGGCCTGGTCGAGAAGCTCACCGATCCCGACGACCGCCGCTTCGTCCGCGTGGAGCTCACCGGTGAGGGCCACGCGCTCGTCGATCGCAACCGCGCTCGCAAGACGGCGTGGCTCGCCCGCCAGCTCCACGACCTCCCGGCGGACGACCTCGAGCGGCTCGCCGCCGCCGCCGAGGTGCTCGAGCAGCTCACCGCGCGCAAGGCCGCCCGATGACGCGCATCAGGACGTTCGGCTCCGAGACCTTCCGCTCGCTGCGCGTGCGGAACTTCCGCCTCTTCTTCGTGGGCCAGATCATCAGCCAGACCGGCACCTGGATGCAGATGATCGCCATCGGCCTCCTCGTGCTCGCCATCACCGACAGCGGCACGGCCGTCGGCCTGGTCACGGCGATGCAGTTCCTGCCGATCCTCCTGTTCGGCGCGTGGGGCGGCGTGCTCGCCGACCGGCGCGACCGCCACCACCTCCTCATCGCCACCAACGTCGCTGGTGCGCTCGTGGCCACGGCGTTCTCGGTGCTGGTCCTCTCCGGCAACGAAGCGCTGTGGTCCGTGTACCTCCTCACCTTCGCGGCGGGGCTGGTCACCGCGCTCGAGAACCCGGCCCGCCGATCGCTCGTCACGGACCTCGTGGCCGAGAAGGACGTGCCCAACGCCGTCGGCCTGAACAGCACCCTCATGACGACGTCCCGCGTGTTCGGCCCGGCGCTGGGGGGCCTCCTCATCGCCGGCCCTGGCATCGGGTGGTGCTTCGCCGCCAACGCGGTGTCCTTCGTGCCCCAGCTGGTGCTCTTCCTGCGCCTGGATCGGAGCAAGTTCCGCCCCACCGTCCTGGTCGCCAAGGCCAAGGGCCAGCTCCGCGAGGGCCTCCGCTACGTGTGGGGCCAGCCTGAGCTGCGGCTGCCGCTGCTGCTCGTCACCGCGGTGGGCACCATGACGTTCAACTTCGGCGTCATCCTGCCGCTCTTCGCCACACGCGACCTCGAGGGATCCGCCACCACCTTCACCGCCTTGATGTCGATCATGAGCATCGGCTCGGTGATCGGTGCGCTCACCATCGCCCGCCGCACCCAGGCGAACACCGCGTTCCTCGCCCGCTGCACCCTGGCGCTGGGCGTGGCGATGACCGCGCTCGCGCTGGCGCCGGGAACGCTCGCGGCATACCTCGCCGTCGTGCCCGTCGGCATCACCAGCATCATGGTGATCTCCGGGTCGAACGCCGTGGTGCAGCTGGCCACGGTGCCCGAGATGCGCGGCCGGGTCCTTGCCCTCATCGCCGTCGTCTTCCTCGGGTCCACGCCGATCGGCGGCCCCATCACCGGGTGGATCTCCGAGACGTTCGGGGCCCGGTGGGCCCTTGCCCTGGGGGCGCTCACCAGCCTCGCGGCCGCCCTCCTCACCCTGCGCGCCCTCCACGGCACCAAGGGCGCCCAGGTCAAGCGGCTCGACCGCGCCACCATCGACGCTTCCCCGGTCGTCGTCGGCCGCTGACCCGGTGGCCCGCGGCCAGCAGCGCCGCGCCAGCTTGCGACACCTGGTCCTCGATTCGGGCACGGTGTGTCGCAGGCCTCGTCGCACCCTTCCTCCGGTCGGGGATGACGCTCACGGCTGCCGGGTACAGCGGCGGGCATGGCGGTGCGGGAGATCGACTGCAACGGGCCCGGGATCACGCGACGGCGGGCGGGCAAGGGGTTCACGTACGCCGAGGCCGACGGCACGCGGGTCACCGACGAGGAGGTGATCGCCCGCATCAAGTCGCTGGCGATCCCCCCGGCGTGGGAGGACGTGTGGATCTGCTCCGATCCCAACGGCCACA
Source organism: Acidimicrobiales bacterium (assembly GCA_045807565.1). Lineage (GTDB taxonomy): Bacteria > Actinomycetota > Acidimicrobiia > Acidimicrobiales > VFJN01 > VFJN01. The sequence goes on from JBJMHD010000006.1 coordinate 2,226, forward strand.
TCCAGGCGACCGGGGTCGACGCCAAGGGTCGGCGCCAGTACCGCTACCACGATGAGTGGCGGGCGGCGCGGGACCGCGAGAAGTTCGACCGGATCCTCGAGTTCGCGCAGCGGCTCCCGTCGATGCGGGAGCAGGTCGCCGCCGACATCGCGCTCGACGGCATGCCCAAGGACCGGGTGCTGGCGTGCGCGGCCCGGCTGCTCGAGCTCGGCTTCTTCCGCATCGGCGGTGAGGCGTACGCCGAGGAGAACGACACCTACGGGCTGGCGACGCTGCGGAAGCACCACGTGCGGGTGCGAGGTGATCTCCTGGAGTTCGACTACGACGCCAAGAGCGGCCAGCGGCGCCAGTGCCAGGTGGCCGACCCCGAGGTGCGGGCCGTGATCACCACGCTGCGTCGGCGGCGGTCCGAGCCCGACGCCGAGCTGCTCGCCTACAGGGACGGCCGCGAGTGGGTGGACATCAAGTCGTCCGACATCAACGCGTACGTCCAGCGGTTGGTGGGCGAGCGCTTCAGCGCCAAGGACTTCCGCACGTGGGTGGGGACCGTGCTCGCCGCCGTCGGCTTGGCCACGGAGGAGGGCGGCGACTCGCCGACCGCCCGCAAACGGGCCGTCGCATCCGTGGTGAAGGACGTGTCCGCGCACCTGGGGAACACGCCTGCCGTGGCGCGCAGCGCCTACATCGACCCGCGCGTGGTGCAGCTCTTCGAGAAGGACGAGACGGTCGAGGACGTGCTGGCCGACGTGGACATCGACGGTGTCGAGGACCTCGAGCTCGGGATCCCCGAGGAGGTGGAGGCCGCCGTGCTCGAGCTCATCGACCGTGCCCGGCGGTCGAACCGTCGAGCGCGCCGGAGCTCGGCGAGGCGCCGCGCCGCCTGATCAGCCGGCGCGGCGGGACTCAGCCCAGGTGAGGCCCTGCTCGACGTCGACGTCGTGCGGCAGGCCGAGCACGCGCTCGGCGACGATGTTGCGCTGGACCTCGCCGGTGCCGCCGCCGACCGTGAGCGCGGGCGCGAAGAGGAACCCGTAGTGCCACATGCCGCCCGGCACCTCGCTCGGTCCGGTGCCGTTGAGCATGCCGCTGGCGCCGGCGAGGTCCTTGGCCAGCCCCATGATCGCCTGGCCGTGCTCGTCGGCCAGGATCTTGCGGATCGAGGCCTCCGCACCGGGCGGCTCGCCCTTGATCCGCGCCGTCACCGTGCGCAGGCGGATCAGGCGAAGGAGCTCGTGCTCGACGTGCAGCGCGGCCAACCGCTGGCGGAGCACCGGATCGGTGGTCCCCCCTGCCGCGCGGACGGCGTCGAGGAGGTCCATGGCGGTGGGGCCCATGCCCCACAGGGCACCGCCCGAGGACAGCGAGACGCGCTCGTTGCCCAGCGTCACCTTCGCCAGCGCCCAGCCGCGGTTCACCTCGCCCACCAGGTTCTCGTGCGGGATCCGGACGTCGGTGAAGAACACCTCGTTGAAGGTGTGGCTCCCGGTCATCTCGATGATCGGGCGGATCTCGATGCCCGGCGCGTCCATCGGGCAGATGAAGTACGAGATGCCCTCGTGCTTCGGCGCGTCCGGATCGGTGCGCGCGATGAGGATCCCGAGCTTCGAGTGCTGGGCGAGGGACGTCCAGATCTTCTGGCCGTTGACGACCCACTCGTCGCCGTCGCGCACGGCGCGGGTCGACAGCGACGCGAGGTCCGATCCTGAGCCCGGCTCGCTGAAGAGCTGGCACCAGATCTCCTCGGCGGCGAGCAGCGGGAAGAGGTACCGCTCCTTCTGCGCCTCGGTGCCGCCGTGCACGATCGTGGGCCCGGCCCAGCCGATGCCGATCGTGTTGGACGGGCGCCGCACCCCGGCCGCGGCCAGCTCCTCGTCGATGAGGATCTGGTGGATGGGGTCGGCGTCGAGGCCCCACGGCGTCGGCCAGTGGGGCGCCACGTAGCCAGCCTCCGCCAGCTGCCGGCCGCTCGGCGACGGGTTGTCGGCCAACCACCCGCGCACGGCGAGGCGGCGCGGATCGTCGTCCCCCGGCAGCTCGAAGTCCACGCGCGGCACGGTAGCCGGGTTCTTGACCGCACGGTCAAGACGGTAGGGTAGCCAGCCGTCACACATCGCCGACGAGGGGGAACGATGCCGGGTTGGAGCTTCGCGGACGTCTGGGAGGTGGTCGCCCAGCAGGTGCCCGACGCCACCGCGCAGGTCCACGGTGACCGGCGCGTCACCTGGCGGGACCACGATCGCCGCGCCAACGGCATCGCGCGGGCCTTCCTGGATGCGGGCGTGGAGGAGCAGGACAAGGTCGCGCAGTACCTCTACAACGGCCCCGAGTACCTCGAGTCGGTGTACGCCTCGTTCAAGGCGGGGCTGGCACCGATCAACACGAACTACCGGTACCTGGACGACGAGCTGGTCTACCTGTGGGACAACGGGGACGTCGTCGCCGTCGTGTTCCACGGCACCTTCAGCGAGCGCATCGAGGGCATCCGCGAGCGGGTGCCCCGCGTGAAGCTGTGGCTCTGGGTCGACGACGGCAGCGGCGACTGCCCCGGGTGGGCGACGCCGTACGAGACGGCTGCCGAGGCGGGCGACACGGAGCCCGTCCGCGGGGCGTGGGGGCGCGACGGGGACCACCTGCTCCTGCTCTACACGGGCGGCACCACGGGCATGCCCAAGGGCGTGATGTGGCGGCAGGACGACCTCTTCCAGAGCCTCGTCGGGACCTTCCTCCCGACGGTGCGGAACACCGAGCCCGACCTGCAGCTCATCCGCGACGCCGTCACCAAGCCCGGCCCGATCGGCATGCCGGCCTGTCCGCTCATGCACGGCACGGGGCTGTTCACCCAGCTCATCATCATGTCGAACGGCGGGTGCACGGTCACCCTGGAGAGCCGCAACCTCGACGTGGAGGAGCTGCTCGCCACCGTCGAGCGGGAGTCGGTGAACTCGATCGCTCTCGTCGGTGATGCCTTCGCCAAGCCCATGCTCCGCGCCCTCGACGCGGCACCGGGGAAGTACGACCTGTCGAGCCTGCTGATGATCTCGAGCTCGGGCGTGATGTTCAGCGAGGACTCCAAGCAGCGGCTCCTCGCCCACCACCCCGGGATGATGATCGTCGACGCCTTCTCCAGCTCGGAGGCCCTCGGGATGGGGCAGTCGGTGAGCAGCGCGGCTGGCTCATCCACCACGGCCAAGTTCACGCTCGGCGACAACACCAAGGTGATCACCGACGACGGGCGGGAGGTGCAGCCGGGATCGGGCGAGACCGGTCGCGTCGCGGTGGGCGGCTGGCAGCCCGTCGGCTACTACAAGGACGAGGCGAAGTCGGCGGCGACCTTCATCATGTTCGAGGGGAAGCGCTACTCCGTCCCCGGCGACTACGCGACCGTGGAGGCCGACGGCTCGCTCAGCCTCCTCGGGCGGGGATCGGTGTGCATCAACACCGGCGGCGAGAAGGTGTTCCCCGAGGAGGTCGAGGAGGTGCTGAAGACGAGCGGCGCGGTGGTGGACGCCGTGGCCGTGGGCATCCCCGACGAGAAGTTCGGCGAGGCCATCACGGCCGTCGTCGAGCTGGCCCCCGGCGCGCCCTTCGACGAAGAGGCCATCGTCGCTCACGTGAAGGACAGGCTGGCGGCGTACAAGGCGCCCAAGCGCGTCCTCGCGATTGACACGATCGGGCGGGCGCCCAATGGCAAGGTGGACTACAAGCGGCTCAAGGCGTGGGCCGCCGAGGAGCTCGGGGTCCCCCTGGCATGAGGAGAGCATGACCGAACGACCGCAGGAGCTGCGCGTCGGCTACCACCGCGACATCGACGCCATCACGTCGAAGGTCGTGCGCCTGTTCGCCCTTGTGTCCGAGGCCGTGGCCGCGGCCAACGAGGCGTTCCTCGGCGACGACCAGGACGCCCTCGCCAGCGTGCGGGCCGGCGAGAAGACGATCGACGACCTGATGGCGGAGCTCGAGAGGGACATCGAGCGCCTCCTGCTGCTCCAGGCGCCGGTCGCCGGCGAGCTCCGCTACGCCCTCGCCATCATCCGCATCGTCCCCGAGCTGGAGCGCTCCGGCGACCTCGCCGAGCACATCGCCAAGCGAGCCGGGTCGGGCTTGGCCGCCCAGCTCACGCCGAGCGCGCGGGGCCAGCTCGAGCGGATGGGCACGCTGGCCGCCGACCTGTGGCGCGCCGCGGCCGACGCGTTCATCGACCGCGATCCAGGAGCGGGCGATGCGCTCGAGGAAGCCGACGACGAGATCGACGACCTCCACACGTCCCTCACGAACGAGCTCCTCTCGGGCGCCCTCCCCGCCAACGTCGCGGCCGACGCGACCCTGGTGGCCCGGTTCTACGAGCGCCTCGGCGACCACGCCGTGCACATCGCTCAGCGCGTCGCGCGCGCCGTGGGCTAGCGCGCGCACCGGTTGCATCGCCCAGGCGGCAGACTGTCGCCATGGCACGACGCGCGTTCACGAACTCCAACCCCGCCCTGAGCGACGCCGCCTTCGAGCGGATCGCCGAGTCAGAGGCCGGATGGGCTGCGGCCACCCAGCAGCGGGTGCAGGAGGACTACGCCGCCCCGCCTGTCACCCGCACCGACACGATGACGGTGAGCGGCACCGTGTGGGCCACGGCGGCGCTGCTCGTGCTCGTGGTGGGCGCCGGCATCTACGGCTGGAACAGCGTCGACACGGCCGTCGACAACCCGAGCATCCCGGGCTGGACCTTCCTCGTGATGCTCGTCGGGTTCGGGGTGGCCATGGTCACCTGCTTCAAGCCCGCCCTCGCCCGCTTCACGGCACCGCTCTACGCGCTGCTCGAGGGCGCCTTCCTCGGCGTGATCTCCAAGCTCTACAACGACCTGTGGAACGGCATCGCCTACCAGGCGGTTGCCCTCACCATCGGCGTGTTCGCCGTGATGCTGTTCCTCTACGGCACCCGCATCATCAAGGTCACCGAGAAGCTCCGGATGGGCATCGTGGCCGCCACCGCCGCCGTCTGCCTCGTGTACGTGGTGAACCTCGTGTTCACGCTGTTCGGGGCGCACCTGCCGTACCTCCACCAGACCGGCGCCATCGGCATCGCCATCAGCCTGGCCATCGTCGGCGTGGCGGCGTTCAACCTCCTGCTCGACTTCGACTTCGTCGAGCGAGGGGTCGCCGCCGGCGCGCCGGCCAAGGTCGAGTGGTACGCCGCCTTCGGCCTGCTCGTCACCATCGTGTGGCTCTACCTGGAGCTCCTCAGGCTCCTCGCCATCCTCCAAGGCCGCGACTGACCACCCTCCCCCGGGGGTTTGCTCCGAGGTGGCAGGCAGGTGAACGGGAGGGATTACCCTCCCCGCGGTGCGATTCCGGCTGCTGCCCACGGACGACAAGTTCTTCCCGCTCTTCGATCAGGCAGCGGCCAACGCCTCGGAGTGCGCTCGGCGCCTTCGGGATCTGATCACCGACGGCGCCGACGGCGGCCACGAGCGGATCAACGAGTGCGAGCACCGAGGCGACGAGATCACCCGCACGATCCTGCAGCGGTTGAACAGCACCTTCGTCACACCCTTCGACCGTGAGGACATCCATGCCCTCGCCGAATCGTTCGACGACGTCGTGGACGACATCCAGACGGTGTCGCAGCTCATGCTGCTCACGAGCCTCACCGACCCGCTCCCCGAGATGGCCGAGCAGGCCGACCTCCTCGTGCGGATGGCCGAGGAGGCCGAGCAGCTCATCAACCAGCTCGAGTCGATGAAGGGCGTGCAGCCCCATCTCGACGCCATCGACAGCCAGGAGAGCGAAGGCGACGCGGTGTACCGGCGGATCCTCAGCCGGCTCTACAGCGGGGAGGTCGACGCCCTCGAGGTGCTCCGCGTGAAGGACATCGTGTCCGCCCTCGAGGGGGCGATGAACACGATCGAGGACATCTCCGACGTCGTCGAGGCCATCGTCCTCAAGCACGCCTGATCTGACACCGTGGAAGACCTCGCACTGGTCATCGTCATCGCGGTCGCGCTGGGGTTCGACTTCGTCAACGGCTTCCACGACGCCGCCAACTCGATCGCGACGGTGGTGTCGACCCGCGTGCTCTCGCCCCGGCTCGCCGTCGTGTGGGCGGCGGTGTTCAACTTCGTGGCGTTCCTCTTCTTCGGCACGCACGTCGCCAGCACGATCGCGAAGGACGTGGTGGACCAGGAGGTCCTCACGATCGGCGTGATCTTCGCCGGGCTGATCGGCGCCATCATCTGGGACCTCATCACCTTCTACCTCGGGCTCCCGACCAGCTCCTCCCATGCCCTCGTCGGTGGCATGGCGGGCGCGGCGGTGGCCAAGTCCGGCTTCGACGTCCTCGTGTCCGAGGGCGTACGCAAGATCGGGCTCTTCATCGTGCTGTCGCCGCTGATCGGGCTCGCGGTCGGCCTGATCCTCACGGTGCTCATCGCGTGGGCGTTCCACCGCGTGCGGCGGCTCGACCTCCTCAACAAGGGATTCCGTCGAGGACAGCTCGTGTCGGCAGCCGCGTTCAGCCTCGGGCACGGAGCCAACGACGCCCAGAAGACGATGGGCATCATCCTGGCCCTCCTCATCGCGGCGGGCCACGTCGCGCCGGACTCGGACGTGCCGATCTGGGTGGTGCTCTGCGCCCACACCGCCATCGGGCTGGGAACCCTCACGGGGGGCTGGCGCATCGTGAAGACGATGGGCTCGAAGATCACCAGGCTCCAGCCCTCGGGCGGCGTCGCCGCCGAGACCGCCGCCGCCGCCACGCTGTTCGCGACCTCCGCCGCCGGCATCCCCGTATCGACCACCCACACGATCACCGGGGCGATCGTCGGCGTCGGAGCCGCCCGGCGGTTGTCGGCGGTGCGCTGGGGCGTGGCCGGCCGTGTCGTGTGGGCGTGGGTGCTCACCATCCCGGGCGCGTTCCTGATCTCCTACCTCACCTTCCTCGTGGTGGACCTCTTCTGATGTCGGACAAGCGTGCGCAGTTCTTCCTCCTGGCCGCCCTCGTGTGCGTCGCGCTCGTGCCGCTGGCGCAGGACACGTACCGGGAGATCACGCTCGGCGTGGCGGTCACCTACCTCGTCCTCGCGCTGGCGAGCTACCTCGACCACCGCAGCCGCCACTGAGCCGATGCCTGCTCCGGGCCTCGCTTCGCTCGGAACGCGCTGAGTCGATTCCGGCTGCGGCGCAGCCTCCGCCGGTGCCTCTCGCCGACATGGCGGAGCCAGCCGGCTTCGGCGGCAGGTGCCTCACGGCGACCGGCGGAGCCGGATCGCCTTCGGCCGCGCCAACGGTTGATCCAGGTAGCGGCCGATTCGGACGCCTCGAGGCGCCCCGCGTACGCTCGCCGGGTCCTCAGAACGACTTCGACGCGCAGGAGCACGCATGGCTGATCTCGGGTTCGACGGCAAGGTGGCGATCATCACGGGTGCCGGCGGCGGCCTCGGGAGGTCGCACGCCCTCGACCTCGCCAAGCGAGGCGCGCTGCTCGTGATCAACGACCTGGGCGGCGCCTCCGACGGCACCGGCAGCTCCGAGACCGCCGCCCAGAAGGTGGTCGACGAGATCACGGCCGCCGGGGGCGAGGCGGTCGCGAGCTACGACAGCGTGGCGACCCCCGAGGGTGGCGCATCGATCGTGAAGACCGCCGTCGACACCTTCGGCAAGGTCGACATCATCGTCAACAACGCCGGCATCCTGCGGGACACCTCCTTCAAGAACATGACGCCCGACCAGGTGAACCCCGTGCTCGACGTGCACCTGCGCGGCGCCTTCTACGTCACGCAGCCGGCGTGGCAGCTCATGCGCGACCAGGGGTACGGCCGCATCGTCAACACGAGCTCCGCCGCGGGCATCTTCGGCAACTTCGGCCAGACCAACTACGGCGCTGCCAAGATGGGGCTCGTCGGCCTCACGCGCGTGCTCGCCGTCGAGGGCGCCAAGAACAACATCAAGGTGAACGCCATCGCGCCCGTCGCCAAGACCCGGATGACCGAGGAGCTCTTCGGCGACGCCATGGACAAGCTCGCTCCGGAGCTCGTGACGCCCGTCGTGACCTACCTCGCCCACGAGGACTGCCCCGTCACCGGCGAGGTGTACTCGGTGGGCGGTGGGCGCGTGGCCCGCATCTTCGTCGGCGTGACGCCTGGCCACTACCAGGAGGGCCTCACCCCCGAGGCCGTGCGCGACAACTTCGACAAGATCCGCGACGAAGGCGGCTACGAGGTGCCCACCAACCTGAACGAGGAGATGATGCTCGCGTTCAAGGCGATGAGCTGATCGCCGGCGTCAGGGGCCAGCGCCACCGATCGTGGTGGATGGTCCTACCTCGCTGTCCGCACAGGGCTTCTTGTGCGTGCGCCCATTAGCGGCAGCCCCTCGCGTTCGTACGGTCGATCCCGAGCCCTCGAGGTCCCATGGTCGCCCGTCCGGTCGACGGCCGCGAGGGGGAGCAGGAGCGACAGATGCGAACAGGCTCACCCAGTCGCCGGTCGGCAGTGGTCCTCGCGGTCCTCGCGGTCCTGGCGTCGGTCGCGGCGCTCGGCGTCGCGCCAGCGACGGCTGCCACCGGGATCGTGACCGGGACCGCGACGACGTCCGGTGGCGACAACACGTCGACGACCGAGTTCACGTACACGTCGTCCGGCGTGCTGGGCACGGGGTCGATCCACAACGAGTTCGTGCTGGTCTTCGGACAGAGCCCCCTGCGCACCGAAGGCACCGGGGTGCTCACGCGCTCGGACGGGTCGACCCTCACGCTCGATGAGCTCGGAACGGTCGACCTCAGCCGGTTCCCGTACCCAGTCGAGATCCACTTCGTCGTCACGGCGGGCACTGGGGCGCTCGCCGGGGCATCCGGAGAGATCGTGCTCACCGGAACCTCCACTGGACCCGGCGCGGTCGGCGAGGCCTTCTCCATGACCGGCGGGATCACCCTCCCGTCCCCCATCCCGAGCGATCGGGCCACCTGCCTGCACGGCGGATGGCGGGACGTGGCCGATGACCACGGCGATCCCTTC
>JBJMHD010000007.1:0-26482 GCA_045807565.1 Acidimicrobiales bacterium
GTGCGCGCTGTGCGTCGACCGGTGCCCGACCGGGGTCATCATCCTCGGCAAGCTGGTCGACCCCGACGCCGGCGGCGACCCTCACCAACGGACGAACACCCACGGCTACGGCTACGGGATGCGGCTCGGCTGATGACCGCCATCCCCACCGATTCGACGCTGGTCCGAGACGGAGAGTAGGAGTAGCGCGTGGCGAAGACGATGCAAGGCGACTCTCCCGGCCTCGGCGCGAAGGTCTCCCAGATCAACGACAACATGCAGAGCTCGCAGGCCTGGAACTCGATCTTCCGGCCCGGCTCGATCTTCCGGAAGGGCTACACCGACAGCCCCCGGAACCGGTCCTACGTGATCATGAACTCGGTGCTGTACCACCTGCACCCGGTCAAGGTGAAGCGCCACGCGGTGCGGGTCAGCTACACGCTGTGCCTCGGCGGCCTGTCGTTCTTCCTGTTCATCCTGCTGACCGTCACCGGCATCTTCCTGATGTTCTTCTACCGACCGACGGCAGCCGCGGCGTGGAACGACATCTACACGCTGCAGACGTCCGTGACGTTCGGCCTGCTCGTGCGGAACATGCACCGATGGGGCGCGCACCTCATGGTGCTGTCGGTGTTCCTGCACATGGCGCGCGTCTTCTACCACGGTGCCTACAAGCCGCCCCGGGAGTTCAACTGGGTGATCGGCGTGGTGCTCCTGCTGCTCACGCTGCTGCTGTCCTTCACCGGCTACCTGCTCCCGTGGGATCAGCTGGCCCTGTGGGCGGTCACGGTGGGCACGAACATGATGGGCTACACGCCCGTCTTCGGAAGCCAGGTGCGCTTCGTGCTGCTCGGCGGCGCCGAGATCGGCACCGACACGCTCCTACGTTGGTACGTGCTGCACGTCCTGATGCTCCCGTTCGTGATCGTCATCTTCATGGCGATCCACTTCTGGCGGGTGCGCAAGGACGGCGGCATCTCCGGACCGCTGTGATCGAGGAGGTGAGGACGCGATGACCGAGATCCCCGAGCACCTCCGCAAGCGAGCGGAAGAAGCCCGCGCCAAGGCGGCCGCCGCCAAGGGCGAGGACGCCCCATCGGGCGACGCGACCGCTGACGCCCCCGCCGGCGGCGACGCCCCCACCTCCGAGGCCGAGAGCAAGATCCCCGCCCATCTGCTCGAGCGCTCGAAGGCCGCCAAGGCGAAGGCTGCGGGCGGCGAGGCCGCCGCCTCCACCGAGGTCGCTCCCGCCGGTGCCGGCGCGGTGGCCACCGCCACCGCCACCGCGGCGCCGCCGCTCGCCACCGGACCCGGTGGGCACACCCAGCGCCTCCTCACGGTGGTCAAGTCCGGCTCCATCCAGGACGTGAAGGCCACGCCGCAGGACAAGGTGCACGTGTGGCCGCACCTGCTCGTCGTCGAGTTCGTGGCCGCGCTGGCGTGCACCGCGTTCCTGCTGGTGTTCTCCATCTTCGTCAACGCACCGCTGCTCGAGCTGGCCAACGTCAACCAGACGCCGAACCCGTCGAAGGCACCGTGGTACTTCCTCGGCCTGCAGGAGCTGCTCAAGTGGTTCCACCCGATGGTGGCCGGCGTGATGCTGCCGGGCATGGGCCTCGTGGGGCTGATCCTGGCGCCGTACATCGACCGCAACCCCAGCAACAAGCCCGAGAACCGGAAGTTCGCCATCGCGCTGATGACGTTCTTCCTCATGTACTGGGCGGTGCTGGTGATGATCGGCACCTTCTTCCGGGGCCCCGGCTTCAACTTCATCTTCCCGTGGAACGTCGACCTCTTCGTCGAGCTGTAGGGACATCCCAATGGACACCACCACCGCCCTCCTGATCGCCATCCCGGTCCTCGTCGTGCTCGCCGGCGTCGTGCTCTTCGCGTCGGCTCGCCGGCGTGACACCGGTGAGGCGATCGGTGCGCTGGCCCGCGAGACGCGCCGGCGGGATCGAGGCGCCGTGGCCGTGCTCGACGGCGACGAGGCCGCGCCGGTCACCGGCCGCGAGGTGGAGCGGGCGGCGGCCGTGGAGCAGCGGGACGGCGGCAAGGAGCTCGCCACCGTCGGCGCCAGCGCACCCGTCCCCTGGGTCCCACCCGACCCCGACGCCCTCGACGTCACCCGCCGCCAGTTCATGAACCGCGGCATCGTCACGTTCTTCGGGTTGGGGCTCGCCGGCTTCGGCGGCTCGGTGCTCGCCTTCCTCTGGCCGCAGCTCAGCGGGGGCTTCGGCTCCGAGATCACCATCGGCAGCACGTCCGACGTCGACACGAAGATCACCGAGGGCCAGGGGTTCGCCTACTACCCCGAAGGCCGCATGTGGGTCACGCACTACCCGGCGGCCGCCCTCGGCGCCGCCCGCTCGGTGTACAAGCAGGAGCTGCCCGGCATGGAGGCCGGGTACACGGCGCTCTACCAGAAGTGCGTCCACCTCGGGTGCCGCGTCCCGCAGTGCCTCACCTCGCAGTGGTTCGAGTGCCAGTGCCACGGCTCGCAGTACAACCGCAACGGTGAGAAGAAGGGCGGCCCCGCGCCGCGTGGCCTCGACCGCTTCCCCATCACGGTCGACGGCGGCGCCATCACCGTGAACACCGCGATCATCATCACCGGCCCGCCCATCGGCACCAACACCACCGGCCAGGAGGCCGAGGGCCCCCACTGCGTCGGCGGCGGGGAGAAGCACTGAGTTGATGCTTGCTCCGAGCGTCGCTTCGCTCCTCCCGCTCTCCGCAAGTGCCTCCCGCCGCCCGGCGAAGCCGGCTCGGCTCCGGCCGGCCTGCCCGCCTGAGCGCCCTGTGAGGTCACTAGCCCGATGACACCTCTCATGGGCGCCGTGGTGGCTGCCACCACGGTCAAGGCAATCGGTGTCGTCATCGCCGTCATCACCGGCATCGCCGTCGTCGCGTACCTCCTCGTCAACATCCGCCAGGGCCGGCCCGAGGTCGGTGCCGAGATCGAGCTCGCGCCGAACCGCAAGCCCTACTACGACGACGAGCAGCTCGAGGGCAAGCGCCTCAACCGAGCGCTGGCCAGCGGCCTCGTGCTCGTCGCCCTCACCGCGGTGGGGTTGCCGCTGTACTGGCTCAACGAGCCCGGACGGCAGTCAGGCGCCGTCGAGAACTTCGACCAGACCTTCGTCAACCGGGGCGCCAAGCTCTTCGCGCCCACCGAGGAGGGCGGCTACAACTGCGCGGGCTGCCACGGCGCCGAGGGCGTCGGCGGCCAGGCGCCGCCGTACACGCTCACCGACGCGAACAAGAAGTTCGTCGCCACCGTCACGTGGAAGGCGCCCGCGCTGAACACCGTGCTCCTCCGCTTCTCGAAGGAGGAGCTGCTCGAGATCCTCACCTACGGCCGGCCCGGCACCCCGATGCCGGCGTGGGGCACGGCAGGTGGCGGTCCCCTCACCTTGCAGCAGCTCGACGAGCTCGTCGCCTACATCAGCTCGATCCAGCTCACCTCCGACGAGGCGAAGGCCGAGGTCGAGGGCGAGGTCCGCAAGGAGCTCGGCCTGGACGAGAAGGCCGACATCGACTGGAACGACCCTGCCACCGGCAAGGTGCTGTTCAACCTCGGCCTGCAGAACGGCTTCGCCGGCGGGGCCTACTCCTGCAGCCGTTGCCACACCAAGGGTGCTTCCTTCCGGTACGGCCCCTACGAGCCGGCCGACGCCGACCTCAGCGACTACACGGGCTACCCCGACGGCACCGGCGCCTTCGGGTTCGCGCTCACGAGCGGCGTGATCCCGCGGCAGTTCCTCTCGATCCAAGACCTCATCGACTTCCTCACCGAGGGCACCGAGTACGGGCTGCTCTATGGCCAGCGCGGCCAGGGCAGCGGCCGCATGCCGGGCTTCGGGGACAACTTCGACGACGACGACGACCCCCACGACGACGACAAGGGCGACGGCATGTTCACCGAGGACATGATCTGCTCCGTCGCGAAGTACGAGGCGAGCCTCGGCGAGGAGGCGGAGCCGATCACGGAGGGCTGCGACCGGATCATCAAGGAGATGACCCAGCCCAGCACCACCACCACGGCGGCCACCGGCGGTGGCGGCTCGGCCAGCGGGGGGAAGAAGTGACCGCCGTCCACCTGATCGCCGGCATCGCGTGGGATCCGCAGATCCGCGGGTTCCTCGCCGTGCTCGTCGGCGTCGTGGTGCTGATGGGGTCCGTGTACCTGCTGCTCGGCACGAACCTCGGGTCCCGTCTCGGGTTCCTCGTGGCGATCAGCGCGGTGTTCGGGTGGTGCACGATCATGGGCATCACGTGGTGGGTGTACGGCAGCATCGGCATGCTCGGCGAGATCAACCACTGGACCGTCGAGGAGGTCGTGTACCAGCCCGACGGCACGGCGGAGGAGGGCCTCGACCTCGCCGACCTCGACGAAGCCCACGAGATCGACACCACCAAGCTGCCGCCGCCCGAGGACGTGCAGGAGATGAACGAGGAGGCGATCGACGCCCTCGAGGAGCGCGCCGCCGACGCCCTCGGCGACTGGAAGATCCTCGCCGAGTCGAACCCCGCGTTCGGCGAGGCCAAGGCCACGGTGGACGAGCACTTCGTCGCCACGCCGCTCGAGGCGCTCGGCATCGAGGGCGCGGCCGACTACGTCACCGTGTACAGCTTCGAGACCGGCGGCAAGGAAGACCTCCCGCCGAACCCCACGCGCTGGGACCGCATCTCGCACAAGTTCAAGAACACCTTCCTCCACCCCACGCACCCGTCCCGCTACGCCATCATCCAGGTGCACCCCGTGATCGATCAGGAGGCGAAGCCCGGGCAGGCGCCGCCCACGCCTGAGCCCGATCCCAGCAAGCCCACCGTGTCGGTGATCATGAGCCGGGACCTCGGTTCCCGTCGCCTGCCGGGCGCGGTGCTCACCATGGTGTCGGGTCTGCTCTTCCTCGCGACGCTCGTGATGCTGCACCAGCGCGACCTCCGGGCCGCGCAGGCGCGCGGCCTCCTGCCGGGGCCGGCCGAGGCCTGACCCGTGGGCCAGTACCTCCCGGTCGTCGCGCTGGCCGTCCTGGCCGTGGTGTTCGCGGCGATGAGCCGAGTGGCGTCGAAGCTGCTCGCGCCGAGCGCCACCACCGTCGCCAAGCGGGCGCCCTACGAGTGCGGGATCGTCCCCGGCCGTGAGGCGCCCGAGCGGTTCCCGGTGCGCTTCTACCTGATCGCGATGATCTTCATCGTCTTCGACATCGAGATCATCTTCTTGTACCCGTGGGCGGTGATCTACCGGAACCTCGGAGCGCTCGGGCTCTCGGAGATCCTCCTGTTCACCGTGGCCGTGCTCGGGTCGTTCGTGTACCTGCTGAGCAACGGCGCCCTCGACTGGGGCCCGGTCAACCGAGCCCGCCGCCTCTCGCCGATGGTCACCCCCGAGCGCACCACCGGCGCCACGGTGAAGCGAGTGGGGCTCGACGGCCGCAGCGCCCCCACCGAACACGAGGCGGCGTAGCCATGCACTGGGACGTGTCGCAGGGCCTCGAGGGGCTCGATCACAACTTCCTCACCGGCAAGCTCGAAGACCTCGTGAAGTGGGCTCGCCGCATGTCGGTGATGCCTGCCACCTTCGGACTGGCGTGCTGTGCCATCGAGATGATGGCCACCGGAGGGCCGCACTACGACATCTCTCGCTTCGGGATGGAGACGTTCCGGGCATCGCCGCGCCAGGCCGACCTGATGATCGTCGCCGGCCGGCTCAGCCAGAAGATGGCGCCCGTCCTGCGGCAGATCTACGACCAGATGATGGAGCCCAAGTGGGTGATCAGCATGGGCGTGTGCGCGAGCAGCGGCGGGATGTTCAACAACTACGCGCTGGTCCAGGGCGTGGACCAGGTGGTGCCCGTCGACGTGTACGCGCCGGGTTGCCCACCGGGGCCGGAGACGCTGCTGCACGCCATCAACACGCTGCACGAGAAGATCCGCGACGGGCACCTCACCCGCCGCCCGGGTGAGGGCCTCGGGCTCCAGGTCGAGCAGCTCGACGGCCAGCGCAACACGCAGGCGGTCCCCCAGCCCGTCACCCTCGGACGGTCTTGAGGTGGCCGACGACACCACCGCCGTCGACGGCGCGCCCGCCGACGCCTCCGAGCCCGAGGTCGAGCTGTTGCACGGCGTTCCGGTCACGCAGGCCGGCGACCAGCGCGTGCTCCACCCGAGCCGGGAGCAGCTCGTCGACCTCGTCCGGACGCTCCGTGACGACGACGGCTTCGTGATGTGCCTCGACGTGACCGCGGTCGACTACCTCACCTACGAGGCGCCGCGCCCGCTACCGGAGGGCATCGCTCCCGAGCGGTTCGAGGTCGTCGTCATGCTGATGTCGCAGCGTGCGCCCGAGCGCATCCGGCTGCGGGTCCAGGTGCCGGCCGACGACGCCACCGTCCCGTCGCTCTTCGACGTGCACCCCGGCACCGAGGCACCCGAGCGCGAGGTGTTCGACCTCTTCGGGATCGCCTTCGAGGGGCACCCCGACCTCACGCGCATCCTCATGCCCGAGGACTGGGTGGGCCACCCGCTGCGCAAGGACGAGGCCATCGGCCGCATCCCCGTGCAGTTCAAGGGAACGGCGGACGCGCGATGACCGACACCAGCCTGGACCCGCGGAGCTCGGGCATCGAGACGTCCGAGGGCGCACAGGAGATGACCCTGCGTGGGTCAGCCGGCGCCGACGAGCTGCTCCGCGAGCTGGGCGCCACCCTGCGCCTCTCCGAGACGGAGGCCGCCGACCTCGTGAGCGACGGTCCGTCCGAGGACCAGACGATGATCATCAACATGGGGCCGCAGCACCCCAGCACCCACGGCGTGCTGCGCCTCATGCTCGAGCTCGAGGGCGAGACGGTGCTGCGCACGAAGCCGATCGTCGGCTACCTGCACACCGGCATGGAGAAGACGGGCGAGGACCTCACCTACCTCCAGGGGCCCACCAACGTCACGCGGATGGACTACGCCGCGCCGCTCTTCAACGAGCTCGTGTTCAGCCTCACCACCGAGAAGCTCCTCGGGATCGACGGCGACATCCCCGAGCGCGCCCAGTGGATCCGCATGCTGCTCACCGAGCTCAACCGCATCACGAGCAACCTGCTGTTCCTCGCCACCAACGGCATGGACATCGGCGCCGTGTCGATGATGCTCTACGGCTGGCGGGACCGGGAGGAGGGCCTTCGGCTCCTCGAGATGATCACCGGGCTGCGGATGAACCACAACTTCATCCGGCCCGGTGGCGTCGCCGCGGACCTGCCCGACGGCTGGCGCGACGCCGTGCTGGGGTTCATCGACGCCGTGCCCGCGAGCCTCGACGAGTACGACGTGCTCCTCACCGGCCAGCCGATCTACCGCGAGCGCCTCCAGGGCGTCGGCGTGATCACCGCCCAGGAGGCGATCGCGCTCGGGGCCACCGGTCCCATCCTGCGGTCGACGGGGGTGGCGTGGGACCTGCGGCGGGACATGCCCTACCTCCACTACGAGCAGGTGGAGTTCGACGTGGTGGTCGGCACCTACGGCGACTGCTTCGACCGGTACGCCATACGCCTCAACGAGATCCGTGAGTCGATCCGCATCATCCGGCAGATCCTCGAGCTGATCCCGAAGGGGGACTACCGGATCCAGGACAAGAAGGTCACGCCGCCGCCCCGGGCCCGCATCGACGAGTCCATGGAAGCGCTCATCCACCACTTCAAGATCTTCACCGAGGGCTTCAAGGTCCCGGAGGGCGAGGCGTACGCCGCCATCGAGTCACCGCGAGGCGAGCTCGGTTGCTACATCGTGAGCGACGGCTCGGCGAAGCCCTACCGCATGCACATCCGCGGACCGAGCTTCATCAACCTCCAGACGCTGCCCCACATGATGCGCGGCGGTCTCATCGCCGACGCCGTGGCCGTCATCAGCTCCGTCGACCCGATCATGGGTGAGGTCGACCGCTGATGGCGCGACTGTCCGCGGAGAACACGATCACGGCGAAGGAGATCATCGCCCGCTATCCGCGTCCGAAGTCGGCGCTCATCCCGCTCCTCCACCTCGCCCAGGAGCAGGACGGCTACGTGGCGGAGGACGCGATGGCGCACATCGCCGAGCTGGTCGGCGTCACCCCAGCCGAGGTGCTGGGCACCTGCTCGTTCTACGAGATGTTCAAGCGCGAGCCGGTGGGCGAGTACCTGGTCAACGTGTGCACGAACATCTCGTGCATGCTCCTCGGGGGCGAGGAGCTGCTCCACCACCTCGAGGACCGGCTCGGAATCCGACCCGGGAGCACCACCCCCGACGGCACGTTCACGCTCGAGGACGTCGAGTGCATCGCCGCCTGCACCGAGGCCCCCTGCCTCCAGGTGAACTACCGCTACTTCTACAAGGTCACCGCCGAGGACGCCGACGGGATCATCGACGACCTCCGGCACGGCCGCCGCGCTCACGAGGTCCCGAAGCACGGCGTGCTCGCACGCACGCGCCAGCAGCTCCCGCACGACCGGCGAGCTGGAAACGCGGTGCCGGGTCAGTGCGAGGAGCCCGTGTGGCTCCGCACCGCCACGAGCGAGGCGCCCGCGTGATCACCGACGCCAAGCCGATCGTCACCACGCGCTTCGGCCTCGAGGACGGGCACACCATCGACCGGTACCTCGCCACCGGCGGGTACGACGGCCTGAAGGCCGCGCTCGCCAAGACGCCCACCGAGGTGGGGGACGAGGTGAAGGCGGCGAGCCTCCTCGGGCGCGGTGGTGCCGGCTTCCCGGCCGGCACGAAGTGGGGCTTCTGCCCGCCCGGGGTGTGGCCGCGCTACCTGGTCGTGAACGGCGACGAGTCCGAGCCCGGCACGTACAAGGACCGCCTCCTCATGGAGAAGGACCCCCACCAGCTCATCGAGGGCGTCCTCATCGCCTGCTACGCCATCGGTGCCGCCCAGGCCTTCCTCTACGTGCGGGGCGAGATGGCCCTGGCCCAGGAGCGCATCGCCCAGGCGCTCAACGATGCCTACGCCGCGGGGTACATCGGCAAGGACATCCTCGGCACCGACTTCTCGGTGGACGTCGTGCTCCACTGGGGCGCCGGCGCGTACATCGTGGGCGAGGAGACCGCGCTCATCGAGAGCCTCGAGGGCAACCGAGGCATGCCGCGCCTCAAGCCGCCGTTCTTCCCCGCCGCCAAGGGCCTCTACCTGCAGCCCACGGTCGTGAACAACGTGGAGACGCTCGCCAACCTCCCGTGGATCGTGAGCAACGGCGGTGCCAAGTTCGCCGAGCTGGGCGCGGAGACCAGCAAGGGCATGCGGGTCTTCGCCGTGTCAGGACACGTGCGCAACCCCGGCGTGTACGAGGTGGAGTTCGGCGTCACCACCTTCCGCGACCTCATCTTCGCCCCGGTGTACGGCGGGGGCATGCGCGACGGGCGCACGTTGAAGGCGTTCATCCCCGGCGGCGCATCGGCGCCGTGGTTCTACGAAGAGCACCTCGACCTGCCCCTGGAGAAGGCGACCGTCGACCAGGCCGGTTCCATGCTCGGCTCGGGCGCGGTCGTCGTGATGGACGACACGACCGACGCGGTGAAGGCGTGCTGGCGCGTCGTTCGCTTCTTCGCTCGCGAGTCGTGCGGCAAGTGCACGCCGTGCCGAGAGGGCACGAGCTGGCTGGAGAAGGTCCTTCGTCGCATGCTCGACGGGCACGGCCGCCCGGACGACGTCGCGCTGCTGCTCGACGTGTGCGACAACATCAGCCCCGGCATCAGCTGGCCGCCCCGGCAGACCACGATCTGCCCGCTCGGCCCCAGCGCGGTGTCGCCCATCGCATCGGCGGTCGTGCGGTTCCGCGACGAGTTCGCGGCGTACTGCGGCGGCGTGGCCGAGCTCCCGGTCGCCATCAACGGCAAGGCGTACGTGCCGCAGCCGGCGCGCGCCGAGAGCGGGGTCGCCGGTGGCTGACACCCACGCCCCCGCCGAGACGGTGCTGCTCACCGTGAACGGCAAGGAGATCGAGGCCCAGCCCGGTGAGCTGGTGATCGAGGCCGCCGAGCGCAACGGCACCTACATCCCGCGCTTCTGCTACCACCCGCGGATGGAGCCGGTGGGCATGTGCCGGATGTGCGTCGTCGAGATCGACACCGGCCGCGGGCCGGCGCTCCAGCCCGCCTGCATGATCCCGGTGGCACCCGACATGAAGGTGGACACCGAGGGCCCGGTCACGAAGAAGGCCCAGGACGGCGTCCTCGAGTTCCTCCTCATCAACCACCCCCTCGACTGCCCGGTGTGCGACAAGGGCGGCGAGTGCCCCCTGCAGGACCAGACCCTCTCGTACGGGCCCGGGGAGAGCCGCTTCGTCGAGGAGAAGCGGCACTTCGAGAAGCCGATCCTGATCAGCGAGCTCGTCGCCCTCGATCGAGAGCGGTGCATCCTCTGCGATCGCTGCACCCGGTTCGCCGACGAGGTGGCCGGTGACACGCTCATCCACTTCCAGGACCGCGGCAACCAGACGCAGGTCAACACCTTCCCGGACCACCCCTTCGCGAGCTACTTCAGCGGCAACACCGTCCAGATCTGTCCCGTCGGCGCCCTCACCGCCACGCCCTACCGGTTCAAGGCGCGCCCGTGGGATCTCGACCAGGTCGAGAGCACCTGCACCACCTGCTCGGTGGGATGCCGGACGCTCGTGCAGTCCAGCCGCAACGAGGTGCTGCGGTACCAGGGCGTGGACGTCGACCCGGTGAACTGGGGCTGGCTCTGCGATCGCGGCCGGTTCGGCTTCGGTTCGGTGAACAGCGAGGACCGCCTCGGTGCGCCGCTCGCCCGCAAGGGCGGCGCCCTCACGGAGGTGCCGTGGGGCGAGGCGCTGTCCACCGCCGCCCAGGCGCTGAAGGCGGCGCCGAGCGATCGCATCGCGGTCCTCGGTGGCGCGCGCCTCACCAACGAGAGCGCCTACGCGTGGTCGAAGCTCGCCAAGGGCGTGCTGGGCACCGACAACGTGGACGCCCAGCTCGGTGACGGCCTGCCGGCGGAGGTCGTGCTCGGGCTGCCGCGCGCCACCATCGACGAGGTCTGCGCGCCCGGCGGCACCGTGCTCCTGATCGGTCCCGACATCAAGGAGGAGCTGCCCGTCCTCTTCCTGCGCCTGCGCCATGCCGTCACCCGCGACTCGGTGAGGGTGGTGGAGCTCGCCACCCAGCGCACCTCGGTGTCGGACCTCGCCACCGCCACCCTGCTCCACCGCCCCGGCGCGGTCGGAGAGGTGGTGCGGGCCCTCCTCGCCGGCTCCGCCAACCAGGAGGTCGGCGGCGTCGCCCCCGATGCCATCTCGGCCGCCGCCGCGCTCCTCGACGAGGGCCCGGTCACCGTCGTGCTGGGTCGAGCCAACGTCGCCGAGAGCGCCGACGCCGTCGTGGCGGCGGCATCCGCGATCCACCAGGCGCACCCGGACGTGCGCTTCCTGAGCGCGCTGCGGCGGGGGAACGTCCACGGGGCACTCGACATGGGCCTGGCCCCCGGCCTGCTGCCAGGGCGCACGTCGCTCGGGGACGCCGGCGTGTGGTTCAAGGGCCGTGGCTGGTCGAAGGTGTCCGCCGAGCGCGGGCTCGACGCCACGGGGATCCTCGACGCCGCCGCCGGCGGGAAGATCGACGTGCTGGTGCTCCTCGGCGCCGACCCGCTCGTCGACTTCCCGGACACCGACCTCGCCACGAGGGGCCTGGCGGGTGCGCGCACGGTGATCTCCGTCGATCGCTTCCTCACCAGCTCCACCCAGCAGGCCGACGTCGTGCTGGCTGCCAGCGGACCAGCCGAGACCGACGGCACCACCACGAACGTCGAAGGCCGCATCAGCACCGTCGCTCGCAAGATCACGCCGCCCGGCACCGCTCGTGACGACTGGATGCTCGCGACCGAGCTGGCGCGCCTGCTCGGGGCGGACCTCGGCGTCGAGTCGCCCGCCCAGATCCTCGAGGAGATCCTCCAGGTGGCGCCCAGCCACACCGGCCTCACCGTCGACTCGATCCACGGAGCGCGTGACGGCGTGCTCGTCGGACGCCCCCAGACCCCGAGCGGAGCGGGACGGTCCGCGAACCCCGAAGGCATGCACCTCACCGACGAACCGTCGTCGCCCAGCCCCGACTCGGGTGTCACCGAGGCGGCAGGGGAAGCTGCCACCGCGGCACTGGCCGCCGACTCCGGCGAGGAGCGCCAAGCCGCCGCATCCGACGCCGAGGAAGCGCAAGCCGCGGAGGCGCCCGCCGATGAGCCCGCCCAGGGCGAGGTCGTCGACGCCCCATCGGCGAGCCCCGCGGCTCCACCGGTGCTCGTGTTCACGGGGTCGACCACCACCGGCGACTCCCCGGCCGTCGACGCGTACTCGCTGCGCCTCGTCGCCAGCCGCAAGCTCTACGACCTCGGCACCGACGCCCAGCGGTCCCCGGGCCTGGCCGGCCTCACGCAGGACACGGTGCTCCGCCTGCACCCCCAGGACTTCGACCGCCTGGGCGTCGAGACCGGCACCATCGTCACGGCGACGTCCTCCAAGGGATCGATCTCGCTCCCCGTCGAGCGCGATGAGCGCGTGGGGCGCGGCGCCGCCGCGGTCGCCGTCAACCAGCCGGGCGCCACCGTCGGCGCGCTCATCGACGCGACCGCGCCGGTCACCGAGATCCGCGTGGTGAAGGCGTGATGGGGGTCCCGATCCTCGCCATCGACCCGCTCCTCGCGGGCGACATCGGCCTCGACGAGGTGCTGATCGTGCTGCTCAAGGTCCTCGTGACCTTCGCGCTGCTGCTCGTGTCGGTGCTCTTCATGATCTGGTTCGAGCGCAAGGTGCACGCCGACATGTCGAACCGGCTCGGGCCCAACCGGGCCGGCCCGTTCGGCATGCTGCAGACGCTCGCCGACGGCATCAAGCTGTTCTTCAAGGAGCAGACGATCCCCGACAGCGCCGACCGCTTCGTGTTCCGCCTCGCGCCGTACCTCTCGGTGCTCCCTGCGTTCCTGGCGTTCTCGATCATCCCGATCGGCGGCGAGGTCTCGATCCTCGGGCACCAGACGTACCTGCAGCTCGCCGACCCGCCGATCGGCATCCTGTTCCTGCTCGCCATGTCGAGCATCGCCGTGTACGGCGTGATGCTCGCCGGTTGGTCGTCGGGGTCGAAGTACCCGCTCCTCGGTGCGGTCCGCGCCTCGGCGCAGATGGTCTCGTACGAGGCCGCCCTCGGCCTCTCCGTGGTCGCTGTCGTGCTCCTCGCCGGATCCCTGTCCACCCACGACATCGTGCTCACCCAGGCGGGGGAGGGCTACCTCGGTGTCATCCCGAGGTGGAACCTCATCGTCACCGGCGTCGTCCCGTTCGTGATCTTCCTGATCGCCGGCACCGCGGAGCTGAACCGGCCGCCCTTCGACCTGGTGGAGGCGGAGCAGGAGCTGGTGGGCGGCTTCCACACGGAGTACAGCTCGATCCGCTTCGCGCTCTTCTTCCTGGCGGAGTTCATGAACGTGGTCACCATGTCGGCGATCATCGTCACGCTCTTCCTCGGCGGCCCCGCCGGCCCCACCTTCTTCGGGCCCGACTGGATCTGGGGACCGCTGTGGTTCCTGGCCAAGCTGCTGATCTTCCTCTTCGTGTTCGTGTGGTTCCGCGCCACGCTCCCGCGGTTCCGGTACGACCAGCTCATGGACCTCGGGTGGAAGGTCCTCATCCCGCTCTCGCTCGGATGGATGCTCCTGCTGGCCAGCCTGAACATCGCCCGCGACCGCGAGTGGAACCCCGTCGTGGTCGTCGCCATCGGCATCGCCGCCATCGTCGTCTCCTACCTGCTGCTGAGCACGGCGATCCGGACGGCGCACCGTCGTCGTGAGCTCTCCGACGAGGAGGTGTTCGCCTAGCCATGGGCTACCTCGAGGGGTTCGGCGTCACGTTCCGCAAGCTGTTCAAGGGCAGCAACACCGGTCGCACCGTCACCGTCCCGTACGTCAAGGACTCCGGCCCGAAGCGGGTGAAGCCCGAGCGCATCCACGGCCGCCACGTGCTCAACCGGTACGAGGACGGGATGGAGAAGTGCATCGGGTGCGAGCTCTGCGCGGGCGTGTGCCCGGCGCGCTGCATCTACGTCCGCGGCGCCGACAACCCACCCGACGACCCCGTCTCGCCGGGTGAGCGCTACGGGTTCGTCTACGAGATCAACTACCTCCGGTGCATCCACTGCGACCTCTGCGTGGAGGCGTGCCCCACCGAGGCCATCACCGAGTCGAAGCTCTTCGAGTTCTCCTTCACGAACCGGCAGGACGCCATCTACACGAAGGCGGAGCTGCTGGTGGACGACGACGGGCTCCCGCAGCAGCTCCCCTGGGAGGACTGGCGCGACATGGACGCCGTCGCCGCCAGCTCCTCGGCGTGGGTGCGCGCCACCGCGCCGTCCGGTGACGCCGACTACATCGGCAAGGTCGCGTGGTCGGGGGAGCTCGGGTTCGGCGTGAAGCCGGCGGAGGTCGGCCAGAGCGCCCCGGAGCCCGAGCCGGAGCCCCAGCCGGGACCCGACGCGGGCGACCACGGTCACGGCGACGAGGACGGCGGACACCACTGATGGAGCTCTTCGTGTTCCTCGTGGCCGGCGCGGCCTGCATCGTCGGGGCGCTGGGCGTGGTCCTCAACCGCAACCCGGTGCACGCCGCGCTCTCGCTGGTCGGCACGCTGTTCGGCATCGCCGTGCTGTTCGTGGCCCAGGAGGCGAACTTCCTGGCGGCGGTGCAGGTCATCGTCTACGCCGGCGCCATCGTGGTGCTCTTCCTCTTCGTGCTGATGCTCCTCGGCGTCGACCGGGCCGAGGACCTCTCGATCGAGCCCCTCGGAGGAGGGCAGCGCGTCGCCGCCGTGCTGATCGGGCTGGCCGTGCTCGCGCTCCCGCTGTTCGCCTTCTGGTCCACCGACGGCGACGCCACCGGTGCGCCAGCCGCCGAGGGGGCCGCCGACCGGATCGACGGCGGCGTGGCCGACGTCGCCCAGCTGGGCGAGTCGCTCTTCACCACCTACCTGTTCGCCTTCGAGGTCACCTCGGTGCTCCTCGTCATCGCGGTCGTCGGTGCAGTGGTGCTGGCGCGCAAGGTCAAGCGGGCCGACCTCATCGAGGATCCGTTGGTCACCGCCCATGACGCCGAGCGATCGGCGCCCGAGCCTGCAGAGAGCAGCGCGTGATCGCGGTCGCCGAGGTGACCCCGGCTTGGTACCTCGTGTTGGGGTCGATCATCTTCTCGATCGGGGCCGTCGGCCTGCTGGTGCGCCGCAACCCGCTGGTGATGTTCATGTGCGTCGAGCTGATGCTCAACGCCGTCACCCTCACCTTCGTCACCTTCTCGCGCATGCTCCACGACGTCGACGGCCAGACCGTGGTGGTGTTCGTGCTCGTGGTGGCGGCCGCCGAGGTCGTGGTGGGGCTCGGGATCATCGTGGCCCTCCTCCGCAAGCAGCCCGACGCGACGGCTGACGACCTCAACGTGCTGAAGGGATAGGCGTTGGACACGCTCGACCTCGTCTGGCTGATCCCTGCGCTGCCGCTGGCCGGCTTCCTCGTGCTGCTCCTGCTCGGCCGGCGGTTCGGCGAGCCTGCCGCCGGTTGGGTGGCCACGGTCGCGTGCGGCGGCGCGTTCCTGGCGACGCTCGTCGTCTTCGGGGCGCTGCTGGGGGAGGACGAGCACCACCGCAGCCACGTCTACGACCTCTTCACCTGGATCCACGTCGGCGGCTTCGAGGTGAAGCTCGGCTTCCTGGCCGATCCGCTCTCGATCACGATGGCGCTGTTCGTCACGGGCATCGGCACGCTGATCCACCTCTACTCGGTCGGGTACATGCACGGCGACGAGGGGTTCCCCAGGTTCTTCGTGTACCTGAACCTGTTCGTGTTCTCGATGCTGATGCTGGTGCTGGGCAGCAACATGCTCGTGACCTTCCTCGGGTGGGAGGGAGTGGGAGCGTGCTCCTACTTCCTCATCTCGTTCTGGTTCACCAAGGACGCCAACGCCTCCGCTGGGAAGAAGGCCTTCGTCACCAACCGCATCGGCGACTGGGGCTTCATGACGGCGATGTTCCTGGCCTTCGCCACGGTGGGGTCGCTCGACTACTCGGTGGTGCTCGAGCGGTCGGGTCAGATCGCACCCGTGACCGCCACCGCCATCGCGCTGCTGCTCTTCGTCGGAGCGTGCGGCAAGTCCGCCCAGCTCCCCCTCTACGTGTGGCTGCCCGACGCCATGGCGGGTCCCACGCCCGTGTCGGCGCTGATCCACGCCGCCACCATGGTCACCTCGGGTGTCTACCTGATGACCAGGGTGAACCCGATCCTCGCCCAGGGCTACGACTGGGCGCCCGATGTCATCGCATGGGTGGGCGTGATCACCGCGCTCTTCGCCGCGACCATCGCCGTGGCGCAGAACGACATCAAGAAGATCCTCGCCTACTCGACCGTGAGCCAGCTCGGCTACATGTTCCTCGCCGTGGGCGTCGGCGCCTACGTCGCCGCGATCTTCCACATGGTCACGCACGCGTTCTTCAAGGCGCTCCTGTTCCTGGGGTCCGGCTCGGTGATCCACGGCATGCACGAGGAGCAGGACATCCGCCGCATGGGCGGGCTGCGGAAGTACATGCCGATCACGGCAGCGACCTTCATCGTCGGGTGGCTCGCCATCGCCGGCGTCCCGCCGCTGTCAGGCTTCTGGTCGAAGGACGAGATCCTGCTCTTCGCGTACGACGCCAACCCGGCGCTGTGGGCGGTCGGCCTCGTCACCGCCCTCCTCACCGCCTACTACATGAGCCGCCAGGTGTTCCTCGTGTTCTTCGGCGAGGAGCGGTGGCGCGACGCCGAGGTCCACGCCGGAGGGGAGGCGGAGCAGTCCGCCGCCGAGGTCGCCGACGACGATGCCGACGCGGATGCCGACGCGGATGCCCACCCTGCTCCCGCGGAGCCCGCGCTGGCCCACGAGCACCCCGAGCCCCACGAGTCCCCGTGGCTCATGACGCTGCCGCTGGTGATCCTGGCCGGGCTCGCCATCTTGGGCGGCCTCCTCCAGCTGCCCTTCACCGAGAACCTGAAGCGGCTCGAGGAGTGGCTGCACCCGGTGGTGGGCGGCAACGAGGCCGTCCTCGGCGTCGCCACCGGCACGAAGGTCGGGCTGGCGGTGATCGCGGTGATCGCCGGCCTCATCGGGATCGGGCTGGCGGCTGCCGTGTACCTGCAGCGCCGCCTCAAGCCGGTCGAGCCCGAGGTGCTGGCCGAGGGCTGGTACTACGACTCGGCGATCACCGCGTTCGCAGGAGGTCCAGGGCGGCAGGCCTTCGACGGGGTGGCCACCTTCGACGCCGAGGTGGTCGACGGGGCCGTGAACGGCATGGCCACCGTCGTGCGCGGCGGTGGGAGGGGTCTCCGACTCCTGCAGACGGGCTTCGTGCGCAGCTACGCCCTCGGGATCGCGCTCGGCGCGGTCGGGCTCCTCGTGTACTTCCTCACCCGCGGCGGCGTGTCGTGAGCGGCTTCCTCCTCGCCAGCGAGGTGTCGCACGACGTCGCCACGTCGCCGCTCACCGCCGCCATCGTCGTGCCGTTCATCGGCGCCGCCGTCGTCGCGCTGATCCCCTCGGCGCGTGCCGAGCTGCACCGCCTGGTCGCGCTCCTCTTCGCCACGGGCACCGGCGCCATCACGCTCTGGCTGCTCGCCGCCTTCGACACCCACGAGGCGGGCTTCCAGTACGCGGTGGACCGGTCGTGGATCGCCGACTTCGGGATCTCCTGGCACCTGGGCATCGACGGGGTCTCCCTCTTCCTCGTCGTGCTCACCGGCCTGCTGTTCCCGCTCGCCATCCTCGCCGTCACCCCGCACCACGACCCCAAGCCGTACTACGCGTGGCTCCTGATCCTGCAGGCCGGGTGCATCGGCGTGTTCTGCGCGCTCGACCTGTTCGTGTTCTTCGTCATGTTCGAGATCGTCCTCGTGCCGATGTACTTCCTCATCGGCGGCTGGGGCTACGCCGAGCGCGTGTACGCCGCCTTGAAGTTCTTCATCTTCACGATGCTCGGTTCGGCTCTGATGCTCGTCGGCATCGTGAGCCTCGCCTACCTCCACCGCGACGGCGTCGCCGAGGACAACGCGCCGAAGGCGGCGGCCATCGAGCAGCGCATCGCGCAGGGCGACCAAGCCGCCCAGCAGTCGGGCGTCCCCTTCGACGAGGACCAGCGGGCCGACCTCCAGGCGCAGGCCGACCAGCTGCGCAACCCGGACCTGACCTTCGACCTGATCGACATCGCCGAGTCGCATCACCTCACCGACGACTCCACCAGCGCCAACCCGCTCGACTGGTCGGCGGTCCGATGGATCTTCCTCGCGTTCGCGGTGGCCTTCGCGGTCAAGGTGCCGCTGTTCCCGCTCCACACCTGGCTGCCCGATGCGCACACCCAGGCCCCCACGGCGGGCTCGGTGATCCTGGCCGGCGTGATGCTGAAGCTCGGGACGTACGGCTTCGTCCGCTTCGGGCTCTACCTCTTCCCCGAAGCCTCGGTGTGGTTCGCGCCCGCGATGGTCACCCTCGGCGTCATCGGCATCCTCTACGGGGCGATCGTGGCGACGATGCAACGCGACCTGAAGCGGCTCGTGGCGTACTCCTCGGTCGCCCACCTCGGCTTCATCGTCCTCGGCACCTTCGCCCTCACCACCCAGGGCATCCAGGGCGGCGTGCTCCAGATGGTGAACCACGGGCTCTCAACCGGCGCCCTGTTCCTCCTCGTGGGCATGATCTACGAGCGCCGCCACACCCGCGAGATCGCCGCGTTGAAGGGGATCCAGCGATCGGCTCCGATCCTCGCCGGTGTGTTCACGCTGGTGATGCTCAGCTCGATCGGCCTGCCCGGGCTCAACGGGTTCGCCGGCGAGTTCCTCATCCTGGTGGGCTCGTTCCTCACGCGCCGCTGGTTCACGATCGTCGCCGCCGTCGGCGTGATCCTCGCCGCGCTCTACCTCCTCTGGGCCTACCAGCGGGTGTTCCACGGTGAGCCCGACGAGGACAACGCCGCCACCCCCGACATGACCTGGCGCGAGGGCCTCGTGATGGCGCCGCTCGTCGGTCTCATCGTGTTCCTCGGCGTGTACCCGCAGCCTGTGCTCGACAGGATCCAGCCGTCGGTCGACCGCCTCGTGGCCCACATCGAGGACAACAGCGACTACGAGCAGCCCGACGTCGCCAGCACCGGAGCGGGCGACCGCGCTGACGGCGAGCACCAGGACGACACCGAGGAGGCGGCGCCATGACCCCGCTCCTCGCCGTCCTCGGCCAGTCCATCGACCAGGACCCGGTGCCCGTGGGCAGCGTCGACGTGGCGTGGTCCGCCCTCGCGCCCATGCTCACGCTCATCGGCGGCGCGCTCCTGCTGCTCGTCACCGACAGCCTCGGCACGCGCCGGCCGCTGCGCTCGGTGTACGCGCTCTTCACCGTCGTCGTGGCCGCCGGCGCCATCGCCTTCGCCGTGCCGCTCTGGGATCGGGTGCAGGACGACGGCGCCTTCTCCACCCTCGGCCAAGCCGTCGGCGTCGATGGCTTCTCGATCTTCGCCACCGTCACCATCGCCATGGCGGTGGTCCTCGGCGCGCTGCTGCTCGACGGCTGGTTGCGGCGTGAGGGCATGGAGGGCGCCGAGCCCTACGTGCTCATGATGCTCTCGGCCTCCGGTGGCTTGATGATGGCCTCGGCCAACGACCTCATCGTGATGTTCCTCGGCCTGGAGATCCTCTCCATCGCGGTCTACGTGCTCGCCGCGATGCACCTGCGCAAGATCACCTCGCAGGAAGCCGGCGTGAAGTACTTCGTGCTCGGCGCGTTCAGCTCCGCGTTCTTCCTGTACGGGATCGCGCTCACCTATGGCGGCACCGGGTCCACCAACCTCGTCGACATCTCCGGGTTCCTCGCCACCACCGTGCTGGCCGACACCGGGCTCGTGCTGGCCGGCCTCGCGCTCCTCCTCGTGGGGTTCGCCTTCAAGGTCGCGGCGGTGCCCTTCCACTTCTGGACCCCAGACGTGTACCAGGGAGCGCCCAGCCCGAGCGTGTCGTGGATGGCCTCCGGGGTGAAGGTCGCCGGGTTCGCAGGCCTCCTGCGGGTGTTCTTCCTCGCCTTCGGCACCTACCGCGTGGACTGGCAGCCGATCGTGTTCGTCGTCGCCGCCCTCACGATGGTCGTGGGCTCCGTGCTCGCCGTCGTGCAGACCGACGTGAAGCGCATGCTCGCCTACAGCTCCATCAACCACGCCGGCTTCGTGCTGGTGGCCGTGCAAGCTGCCACCGAGCAGGGCGTCGAGGCCGCCCTGTTCTACCTGGCCGCCTACACCTTCATGGTGGCGGGCAGCTTCGGAGTCGTGACGGTGATCAGCCGCCGGGGCGACATCGGCAACAACCTGGACGACTACCGCGGCCTGTCCCGCGATCGCCCGCTGATCGCGCTCGTGTTCGCGCTGTTCCTGTTCGCCCAAGCCGGCGTCCCCCTCACGTCGGGGTTCTTCGCCAAGTTCTACGTGATCAACGCCGCGGTGGAGGCGGGCTCCACGTGGCTCGCGATCATCGCCATGCTCACCGCCGTGGTCGCCGCCTTCCTCTACCTGCGGATCATCGTGTCGATGTACATGTCGGTGGAGGAGGCGGGCGAGGCGCGCACGATCCGGGTCCCGTTCGCGGCGGGCCTGGCGCTCGCCACGTGTGCGCTCGTCACCCTGGGGCTGGGGCTCTTCCCTGGGGCCTTGTCCAGCACGGCGAAGGACGCCACCCCTGCCCTCGTCCTCGAACCAGCCGACACGGCGGGCCCCGAGCTCACCACCCCCTGACGGCGGAGCCCTCGGAAGCCCGCGGGGGCCCGGGGCGTAGTACCGCTCGTGGCGCGGTCTCCGATGGTCTACTGATGGCGGTGCTCACGCCTGTTCGCGGCACGCCTGCGGTCCACGTCCTGCCCCCCAGCGGACGTGCGTGGCCGCCCGCTGCGCCCCTACCATCGGTGGCTTCCTCCCAGCCCGGCGCGCATCCTCCCCCCGACCCGCCGGCTCGCGGTGGCCCTCCACCCATGCTCTTGTCCGACACCACGATCCCCGACGTCGAGCTCGTCGAGCTCGCTCGCTCCGGAGACCGATCCGCCTTCGACGAGCTGCTCCGCCGCCACGACGGCCGGATGCGAGGCCTCGCCTACCGCTTGATGGCCGACCGCCACCGCATGGACGACGCGCTGCAGGAGGCCTACCTGAAGGCCTACCGAGCGCTGCCGAGGTTCCGGCCGGGCAGCGACTTCGGCACCTGGCTGTACCGCATCACCTACAACGCCTGCATCGACGAGCTGCGCAAGCGCAAGCGGCACCCGGTCGCCACCAGCGATCCCGCCGATCCGGTCTCCGGCCGGCCGGGCCCCGAGCGGGTGGTGAGCGCGGCGGAGACCGTGCGGGGCGCGCTGGCCGACCTGCCGATCGACCAGCGCGTCACCGTGGTGCTCGTCGACGGCGAGGGCTTCGACCACCGGGAGGCCGCCAAGATCCTGGGCGTCGCGCCGGGCACCGTCGCCTCCCGCCTCCACCGCGCTCGCGCCGCCCTGCGGCGCATCCTCGGGGAGGAGGTGCGATGACCGGCCCGAGCGGCCAACCGGAGGTGGAGCCCGACGGCGTCGTCCGCACCGCCCTCCAGCTGCTCCCGGTCCCGAGCCACGAGGACGACTTCTGGCAGCGCCTCGAGGCCGCGCTCGACGCCGAGCCGCCCCACGTCGCGCCCTCCGAGCCGGTGCGGCGGGTGCTGGTGGCCGACGGCCACGCCGTCTCCTCCGTGCCGCCGGTGCGGGCGCCGGAGGCCGTCCCGGCCCTCGACCCCGCGCTCGCCGTCGTCCCCGCCGCGTTCCGTCGTCCGTCGAACGTCGTCCTGGCCCTCGTGGCCGCCGCCGCCGTCGTCGTCGTGGCGATCGCCGGCCGCTCCCTGGTCGACGAACGGAACGGCACCACGCTGAGCGGCCCGCGCGCCGACGCCGAGCTCGAGACGCTCGTGCGCGATGCCCAGGCCGGCGGAACGGTCACCACGCTGTCGGACCGGCGGCAGCACCAGTCGTCCGAGGCCGCCCTCGACTGGGTCGAGGACGTCGGCAAGGGGGACGCCGACGCCGCGTGGAAGGCGATGGGCACGGCGTCGCAGCACCACTTCGCGTCAGAAGCCGAGTTCGAGGACGCCATGGCCGAGCTGGCCGACCAGTACGGCGCCTGGGCCTCGGCCGCCCCCGACGACGTCATGGTCATGCCGGTCGCGAGCGGCGACGACGGCACCACCGCCGTCGTCACGCTGGTCGGCGCAGGCGAGGCGGGCAGCTCGCCGAGGCGCGTCGAGGCCATCCCGATCCGACTCCACGACGGCGATGTCGTGCTCGAGCCCTTCGCGTCGGCCGGGGACCTGGAGGTCGTGATCCCGGAGCCCGCGTCAGACGACGGCGCGTCGTGGGAGACGGTGGGCACCGGCGAGGAGCTCGTGTTCGTCCTGCCCGAAGGCGTCACCGCCCCCGTCCTCCAGATCGACGACGGCGACGCCGTCGTCTGCGGCGAGGCCCCGGGCAGCGAGCTGGGCGACCTCGACCAGTCCGAGGGCCAGCGGTGCGCCTACCTGCCGGAGGGGGGCTTCTCGGCCGGCGCCCACACGGTCACCATCGCCTTCCTCGCGCCCAAGGGCGGCGCGATCACCGCCGAGTCCATCGCGTTCGAGGCGGCCTAGACCCGTCGTCGCGGACCGCGAAAATCCCGTGATTGCGGCCATCTTGGACCCTCGTTCGAGGCTTCACTAGGCTCCCGCGCCGTGCCCGAGACGTACTCCGATCTCCTTCGCGACTACCTCACGGTGGGCATCTTCGGGCTCACGGGCGCGGCGCTCGTGGGGCTGCTCCTCGGCGTCGGCAGCCTCCTGCGGCCCACCCGGCCGCAGTCCGAGAAGTACATCAACTACGAGTCCGGCGTGGACCCGGTGGGCTCCGGCTGGGGCCAGAGCCAGGTCCGCTACTACATCTTCGCCCTGCTGTTCGTGATGTTCGACGTGGAAGCGGTGTTCATCTTCCCGTTCGCCACCCGGGCCGAGGCCTACGGCTGGTTCGGCGTGTGGGAGATGGCCGTCTTCATCGTGGTGCTCGCGCTGGGGCTGCTCTACGCCTGGAAGAAGAAGGTGCTCCGGTGGGTGTAGCGACATCGCTGCCCTGTTTCGACGCCGAACCACAGGTTCGACGCCGAGCAAGGGGCGCCAGCCTGAGGCCGGCGCTGAGCCACCCTTCGCGGCTTGGCCGCAGGCTGGTGCGCTGATGGGGCTCGTCGAGAGCGGCAAGGTGCCCAAGCCGCTCACCAAGCTCCTCAACCTGAGCCGGAAGTACTCCATCTGGGCGTACCAGTGGGGCCTCGCCTGCTGCGCGATCGAGATGGGCGCCGCCTTCGCCTCGCCCCGGTACGACGTCATGCGCCTCGGCGTCATCCCGTTCCCGGCCAGCCCTCGCCAGGCCGACCTCGTGGTGATCTCCGGCACCGTCACCGACAAGATCGTCCCGGCCATCAAGCGCCTCTACGAGCAGATGCCGGATCCGAAGTACGTGATCTCGATGGGCAGCTGCACGAACTGCGGAGGGCCGTACTGGGACAGCTACTCCGTCACCAAGGGCGTCGACCAGATCGTGCCCGTGGACGTGTACGTCCCGGGATGCCCCCCGCGCCCGGAGGCGCTGCTCGAGGGCGTGGTGCTCCTGCAGGAGCGGATCCACAACGAGGACATGGCAGAGCGTTGGAAGGGCAAGGACCGGGCAGGGCTGGGCGAGCCCCGGGAGCCGATCGTCGTTGGCTGACGACGCCACCGCCACCGAGGAGGCGCCCGAGGTCGCCACCGACGACCGCCGCGAGGCGCTCCTGTCGGTGTTCACCGAGCACCTGGGCGACGCCGTGGTCGACTCGTTGGTGAAGCCGGGCCAGGGGCTCTGGATCCGCGTCGCCACCGATGCCTGGGGCGAGGCGGCCACGGTCGCCGACCAGAAGGCCGGCTGCCGCTTCTTCGACTTCCTGTCGGCCATCGACTGGCTGCCCTCGCCGTACGGCCGCTACGAGGACAGCGCGGTGGACGTGCCGTTCCCGCCCCCCATGCCCGACCGCTCCGCCGCCGTGCCCGGCTACACCGGCGGCGGCTCGCGCATCCAGGTCCTGGCGTCGGTGGCGCAGCCCGGCACCGACCTGCGGGTGCTCCTCAAGGCCGACGTGCCCGACGACGACCCTCGCATCACGACGTGGACCCACGTGTACTCGGGCGCGGCGTGGCACGAGCGGGAGACCCACGAGATGTTCGGCATCACCTTCGAGGGCAACCCCGACCTGCGCAACATCTACCTCCCGACCGAGTTCGAGGGGCACCCGCTGCGCAAGGAGTTCCCGCTCCTCGCTCGCGTCGTGAAGCCGTGGCCGGGGATCGTCGACGTGGAGCCGATGCCGGGCGAAGACCCCGAGGACGACGAGGCCGCCGAGGAAGGAGGCGACGCGTGACCGAGCTCCAGACCCTCACCGACGCCGACCAGCGGCGGTACATCGACGGGCAGGCCGCCGACGGCCGGGTGAACGTCGAGCTCGAGACCGACGACGGCATGGTCCTCAACATGGGGCCTCAGCACCCCGCGACCCACGGCACCCTGCGCATCGTCGCCCGCCTCGACGGCGAGCAGGTCACCTCCGCCGACGTCGTGTGCGGCTACATGCACCGCGGCTACGAGAAGCTGTGCGAGGTCCGGAGCTATCCGCAGGTCACCACGCTCGTGAACCGGATCGACTGGCTCGGGAGCTTCGCCAACGAGGTGCCGTTCATCCTCGCGGCGGAGCAGCTCATGGAGGTCGAGGCGCCGCCCCGGGCCACCTGGATCCGCACGGTGCTCTTCGAGCTCAGCCGCATCGCCAACGTCAGCCTGTTCATCGGCGACCTCGCCCTCCAGCTCGGTGCCCAGACGCCGGCGTTCTACGCCTTCCGCGACCGCGAGTTCGTGCTCAACCAGATCGAGGCCGTCACCGGTGGGCGGTTCCACCCGAACTTCGACCGCATCGGCGGCCTGAAGGACGACCTCCCGAAGGGGTGGGTCGCCGAGACGAAGGCCGCCATGGTGCGCCTGCGCGCGTTCTGCGACGAGATGGAAGGCCTCGTGTACGGAAACGAGATCTTCCAGACGCGCACCCGCGGCATCGGCGTGGTCCCCGCGGCTGTCGCGCTGTCCTACGGGCTGTCGGGCGCCAACCTGCGCGGCTCGGGCGTCGACTGGGACCTCCGCCGCGACGCCAACATCGGTCTCGCCTACGACCAGCTCGACTGGAAGGTGTGGACCCACCCGGACGGCGACAGCTTCGCTCGCTGCTGGGTGCGCCTCCAGGAGGTCCGCGAGGCCACGAAGATCGTCGACCAGCTCCTCGACGGCCTGCCCAGCGGCCCGATCATGGCGAAGGTCCCGCGCATCATCAAGGTGCCCGAGGGCGAGGCCTACGTGCAGACCGAGAACCCGCTCGGGGCGATGGGCTACTACCTCGCGTCGAAGGGCGACACCGGACCGTTCCGGGTGAAGATCCGCTCGGCCAGCTTCAACAACATCTCGATCGCGCCGTGGCTCCTGCGCGGCGTGTACGTCCCCGACATCATCACGATCCTCGCGAGCCTCTACTTCATCCTCGGGGACATCGACCGGTGAGCCTCCTCGGTGTGGAGCTCGCCTACTGGCAGCAGGAGATCCTGCGCACGGTCGGCGTCCTCGTGATGGTGATCCTCCCCGCCGGCGGGTTCGTCTACGTGTTCCTCTTCAAGATGATGAGCTTCATGCAGAGCCGGCTCGGCCCCATGGAGGCCGGGCCCCATGGCTCGATCCAGCTCCTCGCCGAGGTGGGCAAGTTCCTCCAGAAGGAGGACATCGTCCCCGAGCGGGCCGACCGGCGGCTGTTCTTCATCGCCCCCTACATCGTCCTCTCGTCCACGTTCCTGCTGCTCTCGGTGATGCCGTTCGGGCCCGACGTGTACTTCACGGACCTCGACACCGCGATCTTCCTCGCCATGGGGCTCTCGTCCGTGTCGGTGATCGGCATCCTCATCGCCGGCTGGGCGTCGGCCAACAAGTACTCGCTGATCGGGGGCCTGCGCGCCGCCGGCCAGCTGATCGCCTACGAGCTGCCGATGGTGCTCGCCATCGTGGGCGTGGTGATCCAGGCCGGCACGCTGAACCTGCAGGGCATCGTGAGCGCGCAGCACGAAGGCGCCCTGTTCGGCATCGACGCCGTGGGCAACCCCTTCGTCATCACGCAGATCGTCGGGTTCGTCGTGTTCCTCGTGGCCACGCAGGCCGAGCTCACGCAGACGCCCTTCGACATGCCGGTCGCCGAGTCCGAGATCGTGACCGGGTACATCACCGAGTACTCGGGCCTGCGCTTCCTCCTGTTCTTCATCGCCCCCTACATCGTCCTCTCGTCCACGTTCCTGCTGCTCTCGGTGATGCCGTTCGGGCCCGACGTGT
>JBJMHD010000008.1:0-10030 GCA_045807565.1 Acidimicrobiales bacterium
CGTCGCGCACGGTGCGGGCCAGCGGGCCGTTGGTGCCGAAGCCGGTGACCTCGCTGCCGAAGGGTGCGTTGCTCACCCGGCCCCGGCTGGGCTTGATGCCGACCAGGCCGTTGATGCTCGCCGGGATGCGGATCGAGCCGCCACCGTCGCTGCCTTGCGCGAACGGGAGGAGGCCCGCGGCGACGGCCACCGCCGCTCCTCCGCTCGAACCGCCGGCGTGCCGCTCCGGGTCCCACGGGCAGCGCGCCGGGCCGACGAGCTCGTTGGTCGTGTAGCAAGGGAATCCGAACTCAGGAGCGCTGGTCTTGCCCACGGAGATCGTTCCCGCGGCGGCCAGCTTGGTGACGACGGCGTCGTCCACGGCCGGGACGAAGTCCGCGAATGCGGCCGAGCCGAACGTCGTCCGCACGCCGGCGGTGTTGTTCAGGTCCTTGATCGCGGTGGGGACGCCGAGCAGCGGCGGCAGGTCGCCGCCCCGCCGGAGCAGGTCCTCGGCACGCCGCGCGGCGTCGAGCGCCCGCTCCGGCGTCACGGTGATGAAGGCACCCAAGGGGGCGTCGCGCTCCTCGATGCGCCTCAGGGCGTGCTCGACCAGCTCGGTCGGCGTCACGTCTCCGCTGCGGACCGCGGCGGCGGCCTCCAGCGCGGTCAACTCGTGCAGCTCGGTGCCCACGGACGGCGACGCTAGCCGTCGATGTCGTAGACAGTGCCCATGGATCTCCTCGACCGCGCCAACGCCGAGGCGGCCGACGCCGCCGACGAGCTGGCCGGGTTCCGGTCCCGGTTCGCCGGCGCGGACGACGACTCTCCCGGCCGGCTGCTCTACCTCGACGGCAACTCGCTGGGCCGGATGCCGCGGGAGACGCCTGCCGCCATCGCCCGCCTGGTCGAGGAGGAGTGGGGCCGCGGGCTGGTGGGTTCCTGGTCGTCGTGGATCGGGCTGGCGACCGCGGTGGGCGACCGCCTGGCCGAGGGTGTGCTCGGCGCGCGGGCCGGCGAGGTGCTGGTCGGCGACTCCACGACGGTGAACCTCTACAAGCTGCTGCACGCCGCGGTCGACGCCCGGCCCGGCCGCGACGTCGTCGTCTGCTGCGCCGACGACTTCCCGACCGACCGCTACGTGGCGGCGTCCGTCGCCCGGGCCCGCGGTCTGGAGCTGCGCGAGGTGCCCGCCGACCTCGACGCCGGCCTGGACGTCGACGTGCTCGCGGCTGCGCTCGACGACCGGGCCGCCGTGCTGGTGCTGTCGCACGTCGCGTACCGCTCCGGCGCCCTGGCCGACCTGGCCGGGATCACCCATCGAGCGCGCGACGCCGGCGTCCTGGTCGTGTGGGACCTCTCGCACGCGGCCGGCTCGGTGCCGGTGCAGCTGACCGCTGCCGGCGCCGACCTCGCCGTCGGCTGCACGTACAAGTACCTCAACGGCGGACCGGGCTCGCCGGCCTTCGCCTACGTGGCCTCCCGCCACCTGCACGACCTCGAGCAGCCCGTCCCGGGGTGGGTCGGCCATGCCGACCCGTTCTCCATGTCCGAGGTCCACGTGCCGGCCGAGGGGATCCGCCGCCTGCTGTCCGGCACGCCATCGGTGGTGTCGCTCCGGTTGCTCGAGCATGCCCTCACCCGCTTCGACGGCGTCGACCTGTCGGAGCTCCGGAGGACGAGCGAGCGCCTCACCGCACGGGCGATCCAGCACGCCGACGACCTCGGTCTCGCCGTCGTCACCCCTCGCGAGGCCACCGAGCGCGGCAGCCACGTCAGCCTGCGCCACGAGCACGCGTGGGAGGTCATGCAGGCGCTCATCGAGCGTGGCGTGATCGGCGACGTGCGGCCCCCCGACCTCCTCCGCTTCGGCGTGGCCCCGCTCTACACGACCGACCACGACGTCGACGACGCCTTCGCTCGGCTCGCGGAGGTGCTGCGCGATGCGTCCTGGCGCGCCTTCCTCGACGCGCCGCGACCGACGGTGACCTAGTCAGCTCGTCCGGCAGGTCGTGGCGCGGTCGCCGATGTCCTCGGTGGGGATCGTGTGGTACGTGCCGTCGGGGCAGGTGATCCTGGGGTTGAGCTCGGTGAACGTTCCGTCCGGCGACTCGTAGCCCGGGACGTTCCACACGTGGACCATGTAGCCCGTGTACTCGATCCAGCTGCCGCCGACGTCGGTGCACATGGCCTCGGTGAGCCCCGGGAGGTCGGCACCGAACGGCGTCTCGATGGCGCCGTCCGCCCCGAACCGGATGCACACGTGCTCGTGGTAGTGCCAGTGGTCGTTGGGCCCCGCGAACCCTTCTGGCTCGTCGGCCGACCCGTACGCGAGGTACATGAAGCCGGCGAGCTTGGAGGTCGGCTCGAGGCCGTCGTAGATCAGCATCGGTGCCGCCAGGTCGGCCGGGTCCATCCGACCGTCGGCGTTCAGCGACAACGGGCCCTGGTAGTGCACGCCGAGCCCCGGTGAGAACGGTCCCGCCCGGTGCCACCCGCCCGCTTCGGCGTCGGCGAGGGTGGGGAACTGCTCGATCAGCGGCGTGGTCGCGCTGAGCTGCTTGGCCAGGGCGACGGTGTCCGCGGAGGTGAGCGCTTCGTCGGTGGTGTGGGCGTGCTGGTGGCCGTTCGACAGGGCCGCGAACCCGAGGTCGTCGGCGGGCGCACCGTGGTCGTGGCCGCCGGCGACGCTGGCAGCGTGGTCGCCGTGGCTGTGCGAGGCGTGGTCCCGCGCCGACGGCGATGCCACCGCCGCCGTCGTGAGGCTGATCACCCCCACCGCGCCGATGACGGCGGCCGCCGTCGATCGCACCAGGGGCCTCGAGGGCCCGGCGAGCATCGCCAGCGCGATCACCACGGCGAGCGCCTCCAGGCCGACGCAGGCGGCATCGACGAAGCCGACCGTCTCGGCGTGCCCCGCGTGCGCGCCGAACGGCAGGCCGACGGTGCGGCTCGTGAGCCACACGGCGATCAGCGCCGCGCTCAGCACCGCCGTCGCCACCAGCGGCCACCGCCGACGCAGCCGGAGGAGGACCGCCACGGCGAGGCCCACCTGGATCCATGCCGACAGGAGGAACCCGGCGCCTTCGAGCGGCGACTCGCCGAGGTGCGACGGCGCCATCACCAGGTGGATCGCGCCGGCACCGAGCAGAAGCGACGCGAGCAGCCAGCGGTCGGCCATCCGGGCTGTCTCCATGCCGGCGGGCGCCGGCGCGTCCGGCACACGAGCGACCGGTCGAGCGATCGGCGGGTCCAGCAGGTCGGTCATGGCGTCCCCCGGGGTCGCCGTGACCGTAAGAGCCCCGATCGTCGCAGGCAACGGGCCAAGCCGCACCAAACCCGGACATCGCCGCCGTACCCCGCGAAGGGGCGGAGCCGCTACGAGGTCAGGCCGTAGCGCTCCAGACCGAAGCAGCGGATGGCGTTCCCACGGAGGAACTTCCACGTCTCCTCGGCGTCGAGGCCCGCTTGCGTGCAGATGTCGCCCGCGACCTTCTTGCTGTGCGGGAACGTGCTGTCGGCGTGCGGGTAGTCGGTCTCGAAGCAGATCTGGTCCATCCCGATCACGTCACGGTTCCGCAGGCCGATCTCGTCATCGAACACGCAGCCGTAGATGCGGTGGTGGATGTAGCTGCTGGGCTTGTGCGGGAGGGACGTGCCGAAGGAGTTGTCCCCTCGCTCGGCCCAGAGCTTGTCGGCCCGCTCGATCACATAGGGCATCCAACCCACCTGGCCCTCGCTGTAGGAGATCACGAGGTCGGGGAACCGCTCCATCGTGCCGCTGAAGATGAAGTCGAGCATCGAACCCATCGCGTTCGAGAAGGTGAGGGTGGAGGAGATGATGAAGGGCGCATCGGGTGACGTGGCCGGCATGCGGGACGACGACCCGATGTGCATGCACACGACCGTGCCGGTCTCCTCGCAGGCCCGGAAGAAGGGGTCCCAGTGACCGCCCTTGTCGTGCACCGACGGCAGCCCGAGCGGGTGCGGGTTCTCCGAGAAGGTGACCGCGAAGCACCCCCGCTCGGCGTTGCGGCGCACCTCGGCAGCGCAGAGGTCCGCGTCCCAGAGCGGGATCATCCCGAGCGGGATCAGCCGGCCCTTCCCGTCGCCGGCACACCACTCGTCGATCATCCAGTCGTTGTAGGCCTGCACGCAGAGCAGCGCGAGCTCCTTGTCCTGGCGCTCGTAGAACGTCTGGCCGCAGAAGCGAGGGAGCGTGTTCGGGAAGCAGATGGACGCCTCCACGTGGTTCGCGGTCATGTCCTCGAGCCGGTCCTGCTGGATCCAGCAGCCGGGGCGGATCTCGTCGAAGGTGACCGGTGTGACGTCGAGGTCCTCGAAGTCGAGCGCCGCGCTCAGCTTCGGGAACGGGTACACGAGGTCGTCGTAGAGCCACCAGTCGCAGAGCTCGCCGCCCTCAACGCCCTTCTCGTAGGAGAACACACCGCCCTCGAAGTGGAACCGGGCGGTGTCGCGCTCCACGCGCGGCGCTCGGTCGAGGTACTTCTTCGGAAGCCGATCGGTCCAGAGGGTGGGCGGCTCCACCACGTGATCGTCGACGGAGATGATCAGCGGCAGGTCGGAGGCAGCGTCGGCCATGGCGCCGATACTAGAACGTGTTCTAGTTCGTGTCAGGGGTCGGCGACGAGGAGGTCGAGCACGTCGGCGGGCCGATCGAGCACGAGGTCGTCGGGTTCGGCACCGGCGCGGGCCCTCGGATTCCAGCCGGCCAGCGCAAAGCGGAGGCCGGCGGCGGCCGCGCACTCGCGGTCGTGGCGGGTGTCGCCCACGAACAGCGCCTCGTCGGGTGCGAGGTGCATCGCGGCGAGCAGCGGTGGCAGCTCCTTCTCCTTCCCGCCGAAGTCGTCGGAGAAGAGGGCGGCGTCCGGCGTCCACCCCAGCCGCGCCAGCTCGCGGCGACCGGAGGTGCGCTCCTTGTTCGACGCCAGGCCCCACCGCGCCAGCGCCGCCAGCACGTCAGGGACGCCGGGGAACGGGAGGGCGGCGCTCGGGTCGTAGTGCGCCAGGTAGGCCTCGACCGTCACGCCGGCGCGCGCGCAGGCCTCCACCAGCGGCAGGCCGAGCGGCACGACGGCGGGGTCGACACCCAGCGCGTGCCACGGCGCGGTGAGGGCGACGTCGGAGTCGACGAGGGTGCCGTCGAAGTCGAACAGCGGGACGAGCGGGGGCCGCACGTCCCGGAGCATGGCCCGCGGCCGACATCGGTGACGACCCGGCGGGGGCGCCGGTGCGTCAGGGGTTGGTGCGGTGGGCGTCCTGCTCGCGCAGGTCGACGGCGTCGTCGCCCTCGGCGTCGTCGACGTCGGTTCGGTCCTCGGTGTCGACATCGGGGTCGACCTCGTCGGCTTCGCCGTAGAGGGCGTCGGCGTCGTTCCGCTGGCGCTCGGCATCCAACCGCTGCTGCTCGGCGGCGATGCGCTCCCGTTCAGCGCGAGCTGCTCGTTCGTCCGCTTCGGCCTGCTGGCGGTCGGCCTCGAGGCGGCTGACGTCCGCGAGCTGGCGCGTGGAGGCGGCCCGGTAGCGGGCTTCCTCCTCCTTCGCTCCGGCGCGGCGCCGCGCGATGACGACCGCCGCGACCACGATGAGCACGACGAGGGCGATGACGATGATCACGGTTGCTTCCATGCCCGCCCGTGTACCCACGTGCCGGGGTGGAGGAACCGCGGATACCGTCGCTTCCGTGGGGGACCTGGTGCGACTGGCGCGCGACGACGCGACCGTGGACGCCGTCGTCGAGGTGCTGGAGCGCGAGGGCTGCGTGGTGGTGGAGCGGTTCATCGACGACGACGAGGTCGCCGCCCTCAAGGAGGAGCTGGCGCCTCATCGGGCGCGCACCCCGCTGGGGCGCAACGACTTCGAGGGTCACGTCACGAAGCGCATCTACGCGCTGTTCGCCAAGACGCGCGGGTTCGACCGGCTGGCCACCCACCCGCTGCTGCTCGGCGTGCTGGACCACGTGCTGGGGCACCACCAGCTGAGCGGCCCGGTGGGGATCGACATCGGTCCCGGCGAGAGCGCGCAGGGGCTGCACCGCGACGACGTCGTGTACCCGATCCCGTGGCCGCACGCGCAGGTGGTGCTGAACACGATGTGGGCGCTCGACGAGTTCACCGAGCACAACGGCGCCACGCTCATCGTCCCGGGGAGCCACAGGTCCTCCCCGGACGACAAGCCCGACGACGCCGACGCGCTGACGGCGACGATGCCCGCGGGCAGCGTGATGTTCTACGTCGGCACCGTCTGGCACGGCGGCGGGGCCAACCGCACCGACGAGCGACGCCTCGGCGTGATCCTCGAGTACTGCGCGGCGTGGGTGCGCGCGCAGGAGAACCACATCACCGCGATCGGCGAGGACGTCATCCGCACGCTGGACCCGAAGCTCCAGGAGCTGCTCGGGTACAACATCTTCCCGCCCTTCCTCGGGTACGTGGACGGGCGCCATCCGCGGCGGACGCTCATGCGCGAGCACGATCCCCTCGCCGACGCTCGGGCTACGTCTTCGTGAGGTCGACGAGCATCTGCACGACCGTGGCCTTCACCGCCGCGTGGGTGGCGCCGGCGGCGCCGAGGATCTGCGCGGCCACGCCGTCGGGCTGACCGAAGAGGCCGAGGAGGAGGTGCTCGGTGCCGATGTAGTTGTGCCCCATCGAGATCGCCTCGGTGAGCGCGCCGCCGAGCACCTGCGCGGCGAGCGGGGTGAAGGGCGGTTCGGCCGGACCGTCGTCGCGCCGCGGTGCACGGGCGAGGACCTGCTCCGCCACCGATCCTTCGGTGAGCCCGTAGCCGTCGAGGACCGTCGCCGCGATGCCTCCCGGGGGGAACAGCCCGAGCAGCAGGTGCTCGGTGCCCACGTAGGCGTGGCCGAAGGCGACCGCGCCGCTGACGGCGTGCTCGAGCACCTGGCGAGCCCGCACCGTCCAGCGCTCGAGGTCGCGCGGGATCGACGAGTAGCGCTTGTGGGCGGCCTGTCGCGACACGCCCAGCGACCCGCTGATCTCTGCCCACGTGTGGCCCTCGGCTCGGCAGGCGTCGACGAAGTGGCCCACCAGCGCGTCGCCTGCGCCGGTGAGCTTGGCCGCGACCGCGGACGCGGTGGCGAGGCGCGCCAGGGGGGCATCGCTCGCGGCGTCCGCGGTCACGGTCGCGATCAGGTCGTTGAGATCGGGAGCCGGAGCCATGTGTCAACGTGTAGTTGACAGGCGGCGCCGTGTCAACCGTTGATTGACAGCGAGTGGCATGCCGGGCAGCGCCGCCTCGCGCCCTACCGTGACGGGATGCCCGCACAGCAGACCGCCATGGACCTCGTCACCCGCAGCATGAACGTGATCCACAGCACGCTGCAGAAGCTCACGGGAGGCCGCGTGGGCACGACGGTGTTCGGCATGAAGGCGGTCCAGCTGCACACCACCGGCCGCCGTTCGGGGCAGCGGCGCACGGTGTGGCTCACCTCGCCCGTGCACGACGACGGACGCATCGTGCTGATCGCCTCGAAGGGCGGCGATGACCGGCACCCCGACTGGTACCACAACCTCACCGCCGACCCGGACGTCGAGATCACGGACGCAGGCACCACGAAGCCGTACCGGGCGCGGACGGCGACCGCCGAGGAGAAGCTGGAGCTGTGGCCTCAGATCGTCGCGTCCTACAAGGGGTACGCCGGCTACCAGAAGCGCACCGGCCGGGACATCCCGGTGGTGATCTGCGAGCCTCGGTAGGCGCTCGGAGTAGAACGCGTTCTAGCCTCGCCGCATGTACCAGCTCCTGATCGGTGGCGAGCGCGTCGACGGCGACGCGGGCGGTTACGAGATCGTCAACCCGGCGACCGAGACGGTGATCGCCGAGGCACCGGAGGCGAGCGTCGCCCAGGTGGAGGCAGCGGCCGCCGCGGCCGCCGATGCGTTCCCGGCGTGGAGCCGCACGAAGCCCGAGGCGCGGGCGGCGCTGCTCGACCGCGCCGCCGACCTGTTGCGCGACCGCATGGAGGACCTCATCCCCCTGGTGCAGGCGGAGACCGGCGCCACCCAGCGCGTGGCAGCCACGATGCAGGTGCCCACGTGCATCGAGCGGTTCCGGCGCTACGCCAAGGGCGCGCTCGAGCCCTCCACCATCCCGCTCCCTCCCAGCGAGATGCCCTCCACCGCGCTGGCCGCCGGCGGTCTCATGGGCGCGATGGTCCTGCGGCAGCCCGTCGGGGTGGTCGCGTGCATCACGCCGTACAACTTCCCGATCGTGAACATGGCCGGCAAGATCGGCCCCGCGCTCGCGATGGGCAACACGGTGGTCGTGAAGCCGGCGCCGCAGGATCCCCTCGCCGTGATCCGCTTCGGTGAGATCCTCGCCGAGGCCGGCTTCCCTCCCGG
Source organism: Acidimicrobiales bacterium (assembly GCA_045807565.1). Classification (GTDB taxonomy): domain Bacteria; phylum Actinomycetota; class Acidimicrobiia; order Acidimicrobiales; family VFJN01; genus VFJN01. The sequence goes on from JBJMHD010000008.1 coordinate 8,364, forward strand.
TGTCGTCAACGTCGTGACGGGTTCGGGTGCGGATGTCGGTGAGGCGCTCGTCGCGTCGAAGCACGTGGACATGGTGAGCTTCACGGGCTCGACCGGCGTCGGGCAGCGCATCGGCGCGGTCGCGGGCCATGACATGAAGCGTCTGCTCCTCGAGCTCGGTGGCAAGGGAGCAGGCGTCGTGTTCGACGACGCCGACCTCAAGACGGCCATCGGGATGATCACCTCGGTGTGGGCCTTCCACTCCGGGCAGATCTGCACCGCGCCGACGCGTGCGATCGTGCACCGCAGCGTGTACGACCAGTTCGTCGCGGGGCTGTCGCAGGCGGCCGGTCACCTCAAGGTCGGTGACCCGCTGGAGAAGGACACGGTGCTCGGACCGGTGATCTCCGCGCCGCACCGCGACCGCATCGAGGGCTATGTCCGCTCCGGCGCGGAGGAGGGCGGCACGGTCGTGACGGGCGGTTCACGTCCAGACCTGCCGACTGGCTACTACGTGAACCCGACCCTGATCGCGGACTGCAAGGCGGGCATGAAGGTCGTGCAGGAGGAGATCTTCGGTCCGGTGGTCGTCGTCGTCCCCTTCGACGACGAGGACGAGGCGGTGGCGCTCGCGAACGGCACCGACTTCGGGCTGTACGACTACGTGTTCTCGAAGGACTCGGCGCGTGCGATGCGTGTCGCGCGCCAGCTGCGGTCGGGCAACGTCGGCATCAACACCGCGCAGCGCAACCACGAGGCCCCCTTCGGCGGCTTCAAGCTGTCGGGCGTCGGCCGTGACGGCGGCTCCTTCGGCCTCCACGCCTACAGCGAGCTCCAAAGCATCGTCTGGCCCGGCTGACCGTTTTCGTTTGTTCGGTGCTGACTTCGGTTTTCGCGAAGTCAGCACCGAACAATGGTCATGGTTGCTGCGCCAGACGCGCGAACGCGGTGGGCGGGGGACCGTGCTCGAGGTGGTCGCGGATGCGGCCGGCGGCCTCGGCGGGGGAGAGCTCGGACGTGTCGACCTCGAGGTCGTAGATGCCGGGACGGTGGACCTCGTCCTGCCAGCGACGGACGGCGTCGGGGATCGTGCCGTCGGGCGCTGACCGTTCGTAGTGGTCCGGGTCGCCGTCGTCGCGTCGCTGCATGATCACGCCGATCGGGCAGCGCACGCCGACCAGCCACGCCGGCAGTCCCTCGAGACGGCGGGCGACGTCAGGGAGGATCCCGAGCGGCTGCGAGTGCGCATCGTGGTGGCCGACGTCGACGACGACGTTGCTGCCGCGCCGGCTGTGCCCTGCCACCGCCTCGTAGAGCATCCCGTAGAGGAGCGGGACGACGGCTTCGATCTCCGGGCGCTCGCCGCCCGGTCGCAGTCCGATCCCTGGACGCAGCCGCACCGGAGTGATCGTGCGGAACGAGTCGACGCCGATGTTGATCCACGGTTCGTCGAACGCGTCACGCATCGCCGCGGCGATGCTCGACTTGCCCGAGCGCGGTGCGCCGTTCAGGACCACGATCTTCCCCAAGTCGCTCATGCCGCACCTAGTCTCGCTCGCGCATGGCCCTCGACGGACGCGTTGCCCTCGTCACCGGCGTCTCGCGCCGGATCGGCATCGCGTTCACGGTCGCCGAGCGGCTGCGCGCGCTCGGCGCCACCGTCTACGCGACCGGGTGGGCGCCGCACG
>JBJMHD010000009.1:0-20805 GCA_045807565.1 Acidimicrobiales bacterium
CTCGACCCCGCCGAGCACCTCACCGTCACGTTCGAGTCGAGCCACGACGAGATGGTGATGGTCCGCGACATCCCGTTGCAGAGCATGTGCGAGCACCACCTCATCCCCTTCAACGGGAAGGCGCACGTCGCCTACATCCCCGGCCAGGACGGGCGGATCACCGGGCTCTCCAAGATCGCGCGCCTCGTGGAGGGGTTCAGCCGCCGCCCGCAGGTGCAGGAGCAGCTCACCGTCCAGATCGCCGACGCGATGGAGCGCACCCTCGAGCCGAGGGGGGTGATGGTGATCATCGAGGCGGAGCACCTCTGCATGTCGATGCGGGGCGTCGAGAAGGCTGGGTCCACCACCGTCACGTCGGCGGTCCGCGGGCTCTTCCGGGAGAACGCCGCCACTCGCCAGGAGGCGATGCGGTTCGTCACCGGCCGGGGGTGATCGTCTCGGTGGCGTCCCGTGGAGCGGGCGCGGCGCTGGTGGCGCTGCTCCTCGCCGCCTGCAGCGGGGGCTCGGGCGGCTCGTCGCCCACCACGGAGTCCACGGCTCCGACCCCCACCTTCGTGGGCGACGGCAGCCCGTTCTGCAACGCCATGCTCGACATCGGCCAGGTCGCCGGCGCCCAGGGGGCGACGCCCAAGGAGGTGCTGGCGGCGAACGAGCAGCTCGTCGCCCAGCTCGACGAGGCGCAGGCGAACACCCCTCCCGATGCTCCGCCCGACTTCGACGCCCTCGTGGACGACTACCGCGTGGCGACCACGGCCATCTTCGACGCCAAGGGCGACGTGGCCAAGGCGTTCAAGGCGCTGGAGACGGAGCAGCCCGAGGTGGTGGCCCGCCTCGGCTCCTCGACGTCGCACAAGGAGGCCTACGACTTCCTCGTCGAGCGCTGCGGCATCAACGCGCCGTGATGGGCTGAGATCCCTCGAAAGGGCCTCGCCGACCCCGAACAGGCGCGGGGACGGCGTCCTAGGATGCCGGCGTGCTCGAACGGCCGCTGGTGATGGGCGTCATCAACGTCACGCCCGACTCCTTCTCCGACGGTGGCCAGCTCGTCGACGCCGGCGCCGCCATCGACCGCGGCCTGGCGCTCGTCGCCGAGGGGGCCGACTGGCTCGACGTCGGCGGCGAGTCGACCCGGCCCGGCGCCACGCCCGTGGACGAGGCCGAGGAGCTCCGCCGGGTCGTCCCCGTCGTCGAGGCGCTCGCCGCCCGAGGGGCACGCGTCTCGATCGACACCCGCAAGCCCGCCGTGGCCCGCGCCGCGGTGGCGGCGGGCGCCACGATGCTGAACGACGTGGGCGCCCAGAACGGCACCCTCGCGGCCGAGCTGGGCGTGGCGTGGGTGGCCATGCACATGCAGGGCGAGCCGGCGACCATGCAAGACGACCCGAGGTACGGCGACGTCGTGGCTGAGGTGCTCGCCGCCCTCGTCGCGGCGGCGGGAGCGGCCACGACGGCCGGCGCCCCCGAGGTGTGGATCGATCCGGGCATCGGCTTCGGCAAGACGGCTCGTCACAACCTCACGCTGCTGGCGCACCTGGATGCCTTCGTCGCCAGCGGCTACCCCGTGCTCGTCGGGGCCAGCCGGAAGGGGTTCATCGGTCGGCTGCTCGGCGACTCCGACGGCACCGACGCGCCCGCCCCCGTCGACGATCGCCTCGACGGATCGCTGGCCGGCGCCACCTGGGCGATGGCCAACGGGGCCCGCATGGTCCGGGTCCACGATGTGCGCGCCACCGCGCAGGCGGCCCTCGTCATCGGTGGCCAGATCACGAAGGAAGCAGCATGAGGAGAACGATCCGGTGCCGGTGAAGGGGAAGTGGGCACAGGGGATCCAGCCGCGGAACTTCGCGTGGATCCTGAAGGATCGGCTCGCCGTGTGCGAGCGGCCGGGTGGGTACGGCGCGAACCACCGGCGCGTCCGCCGCCAGGAGGAGATCATCTGGATCCGCGAGCAGGGGTTCACGTGCGTGGTCACGCTGATCCCGTCGCCGCACAACCTCCACAACTACGACGAGCTCGGCGTGCCGTGGCGGCACGTCCCCTTCGGGCCGCACGAGGAGCCGATCACGGTGCTCCAGACCCTCTTCCCCGAGCTGGCCGACATGCTGGGGGCGCCGGGCGGCAAGGTGCTCGTGCACCAGGACGAGCTCTCGGACCGCGTGGCCGGGCTCATGGCGGGCTACCTGCTGTGGTCCGAGGTGATCCCCGAGGCGCCGCAGGCGACGTCGGTGGTCGAGCGACTGCTCTCGCGGCAGATGGGTCCGCTCGGGCGCGACCTCGTCGCGCTCGCCGCCACCGTGCCGAAGTAGCGCGTGGCCGCCGACGTCATCGAGCTCCGCGGGCTCCGCCTGGCGGGCGTGGTGGGCGTGCTCCCGCACGAGCAGACGCAGCCCCAGCCCCTCGAGGTCGACCTCGACCTCCACCTCGACCTGGCGAGGGCGGGGGAGACCGATGCGCTGGAGGACACCGCCGACTACGGCGCGGTGTGCGATGTCGCCGAGCGTGTCGTCACCGGCAGCAGCTTCGCCCTCCTCGAGGCCCTCGCCGCCCAGCTGGCCGCCGCGGTGCTGGGGGCGGACGCGCGGGTGGACGAGGTCACGGTGTCCGTGCGCAAGCTCCGTCCGCCCGTGTCCCAGCAGCTGAGCACCTCCGGCGTTCGCATCACGCGGGGCCGCTGATGGCACGGGCCTTCCTGGGGTTGGGCTCGAACCTCGGCGACCGGGTCGGCCACCTGCGCGCCGCCGTCGCCGCGCTGCCCGACGTGGCTGCGGTGTCGCCCGTGTACGAGACCGATCCGCTCGGCGGCCCCGGCGAGCAGCGCCCCTACCTCAACCTGGTGGTCGAGCTCGACACGCCGTCGTCTCCGCGCCAGCTGCTCGAGCTGTGTCGCCGCCTCGAGGCCGACGCCCACCGCGTCCGCGCCGAGCGATGGGGGCCGCGGACGCTCGACGTCGACGTCCTGTGGGTCGACGGGAGCACCGCCAGCGACGACGACCTCGAGGTGCCGCACCCGCGGATGTGGGAGCGTCGCTTCGTGCTGGTGCCGCTCGCGGACCTCGCTCCCGACCTCGCGACCCCCGAACGCCTGGCCGCGGCCGAGGGCGACGTGCGACCGGTCGGTCCGCTCGCGTCGCTCGTCCCCGACGGCGAGGCCCCGACGTGACCCGGGTCCGGATCATCGGCCCGGGCCGGGCCGGATCGTCGGTCGCCACCGCGCTCAGTCGCGCCGGGTGGGACGTGCTCCCGACCCTGGGGCGCGACGACGACGTCACCCGGGCCGCGTCGGACACGGACCTGGTGCTGATCGCCACCCCCGACCAGGCGATCTCCGAGGTGGCCCACGCCGTGCGGCCCGCCGAGCGGGTGGTCGTCGCGCACCTGAGCGGCGCCCTGGGGCTTCGCCCGCTCGCGTCGCATCGCCGCCGCGCGGTGCTCCACCCGCTGGTGGCGCTGCCCGATCCGGAACGGGGCGCGGAGCGCCTGGTGGGAGCGTGGTTCGGGCTGGCCGAGGACGGCGATCCGCTCGTCGCCGAGGTGGTCGCGAGCCTCCGGGGACGCATCGTGCACGTCGCCGAGACGGGATGGGCGCGCTACCACGCCGCCGCCGTCATCGCCTCGAACCACCTCGTCGCGCTGCTCGGGCAGGCCGAACGGGTGGCCGCGAGCGTCGGCGCACCGATGGAGGCCTTCCTCGACCTGGCGCGCGGCAGCCTCGCCGACGTGGCCGCCCTGGGGCCGCGCGGCGCGCTCACGGGGCCGGTGCGCCGCGGCGACACCGCCACCATCGACCGGCACCTCGACGCCCTCCCCGCGGAGGAGCGACCGGCCTACGCCGCCATGGTCGAGGAGGCCAAGAAGCTGTGCTGAGCACGGTCACCACGATCCCCGACCTTCGCGAGCGACTGGACGCCGCCCGGTCCGCGGGGCGGTCGGTCGGCTTCGTGCCCACGATGGGCTACCTCCACGCCGGTCACGCGTCGCTGATGGCGACGGCCCGCCGCGACACCGCCGTCGTCGTCGCGTCGATCTTCGTGAACCCGCTGCAGTTCGGTCCGAGCGAGGACCTCGACGCCTACCCGCGAGACCTCGACGGCGACGCTGCCCTTGCCGAGCGGGAGGGCGTCGACCTGCTGTTCGTCCCCTCTGGTTCGGAGATGTACCCCGAAGGGCGGGTGCGCACGTCGATCTCGGTCGGCGAGGTCTCCGAGCCGCTCGAAGGCCGCTCCCGGCCAACGCACTTCGCCGGTGTCGCCACCGTCGTCGCCAAGCTGTTCGCGATCGTCGGGCCGTGCCGCGCCTACTTCGGGGAGAAGGACTTCCAACAGGTCGCGGTCGTGCGGCAGATGGTGCGCGACCTCTCCATCCCGGTGGAGGTCGTGGCCTGTCCGACGCTGCGCGAACCAGACGGTTTGGCGATGTCGAGCCGCAACGCCTACCTCACGCCCGAGGAGCGTGCCGCCGCCCCCCTCGTCCACGCCGCGCTGCAGGTGGGGCGAGCCGACATCGACGCCGGCGAGCGCGATCCCGCCAAGGTGCGCGCCCTGATGGCCGATCTCATCGGCGCCGAGCCGCTCGCGGAGCTCGACTACGCCGAGGTGGTCGACGCCCGCACGCTCCAGGTGGTCGATCCCCTCCAGGGCGAGCTGCGGCTCCTCGCCGCCGCTCGCTTCGGCAAGGCGCGCCTCATCGACAACGTGTCCGCCACCGTCTGACTCAGTCGAACCGCAGGGCGGCGACGGGTTGCAGACGGCCCGCCCGGCGAGCGGGCAGGAGGCTGGCGAGCAGCCCGGGCCGCTCCGTTGCAGGTGTCGGGGCGAGCCGGGCAGAATGCATCCCGTCCAGGGGGCGACCGCGCCGGCGGCGTCCACCACAAGGGAGATGAGATGCGGCGACGCATGATGAAGTCGAAGGTGCACCGCGCCACGGTCACCGACGCCAACCTGCACTACGTCGGCTCGATCACGGTCGACCGAGACCTCATGGACCTGGCCGACCTCCTCGAGTACGAGCAGGTGGCGGTGGTCGACGTGGACAACGGTGCCCGCCTCGAGACCTACGTCATCGAGGGCGAGCGCGGCTCCGGCGACATCTGCCTGAACGGTGCCGCCGCTCGACTCGTCTCCCCCGGCGATCGCGTGATCATCATCAGCTACGCCGACTTCGAGGCGAGCGAGCTGGAGGGCTACGAGCCCACCGTCGTGCACGTCGACCGGTCGAACCGACCCATCGACGCCCTCACCGCCGAGCTCATCGCCACGGAGCAGCAGGGCCCGGCGCCCCATCGCTACGTCGACGTCGAGTAGCCGGTCCCGCAGGAGCGGGTAGACCTTCCCTCTGTGGCCGGCCTCGACCTGCTCGTCCTCGGCTCTGGGGTGGCCGGGCTCTCCGCTGCGGTGCGGGCGGCGGAGATCCACGGGATGCGCGTGGGCGTGCTCACCAAGGCCGAGCTCCAGCAGGCCACCACGCGGTGGGCCCAGGGCGGGGTGGCTGCGGTGCTGGGTGGCGACCCCGACAGCACCGACCTCCACCTGGCCGACACCCTCGCCGCGGGCGCCGGCCTCTGCGATGTGGACGCCGTGCGCGTGCTGGTGGACGAGGGGCCGTCGCGGGTCCACGAGCTCATCGCCCTCGGGGCGACCTTCGACCGCGATCCGCAGGGCGAGCTCGAGCTCGCGCGAGAGGGCGGGCACTCGCTGCCCCGCATCGTGCACGCCGGCGGTGCCGCCACCGGGGCCGAGATCGAGCGCACCCTCGTCGACGCGGTACGCGCCGAGGTGTCGGTGGTCATGGAGGGTTCGTTCGCGCTCGACCTGATCGTCGAAGGTGGTCGCTGCCGCGGGGTCGTCGCCGCCGATCCAGATGGCCGACGCACGGAGGTGCGGGCCAGCAACGTGCTCGTGGCCACCGGTGGCTACGGCCAGCTCTTCGCCGTCACCACCAACCCGGAGGAGGCCACCGGTGATGGCGTGGCCATGGCCGTCCGCGCTGGTGTCGCCGTGGCCGACGTCGAGTTCGAGCAGTTCCACCCCACCGCCCTGCACCACCCCGTGATGCCTCGGCCCCTCCTCACCGAGGCGCTGCGCGGCCACGGCGCGCTCCTGCGCGACGCCAAGGGCGAGCGCTTCGTCGACGAGCTGCTCTCCCGCGACAAGGTCAGCAGGGAGATCACCGCTCGGATGCTCGAGCAGGACGTCGACCACCTCTGGCTCGACGCCACCGGCCTCGAGCGCTTCGCCGAGCGGTTCCCCACGATCGCCGCCGAGCTCACCAAGGTGGGCCTCGACCCCGCCGAGGACTGGCTGCCCATCGCGCCGGCCGCCCACTACAGCTGCGGCGGGATCCTCGCGGACCTGAACGGGGCGTCGTCGCTCCCGGGGCTCTGGGTGGCGGGTGAGGCGAGCTGCAACGGCGTGATGGGCGCCAACCGGCTGGCCTCGAACTCGCTCCTCGACGGCATGGTCTTCGGCCCGAGGGTCGTCGAGGCGATCGACGGCGGCGTCGAGGGCCCCGAGGCCAGCGGTGCCATGCGGGCGCTCCTCGGGGGAGGCGAGATCGCCGGTCGCCCACTGGTCGTCCCGCCCATCGAGGCTGGCGCGGTGCCGGACCTGGACACGCTCCAGCGGACGATGACGACGCACGCCGGTGTCCTCCGGTCGGCCGGCTCGCTGGCGGTGGCGGCGGAGACGTGCGCCGGTGACCCGGAAGGCGACGACCCCGGAGCGTGGGAGCTCCGCAACCTCGCCACGGTGGGCCGCCTGCTCTGCGTCGCTGCCCTGGCGCGCGAGGAGAGCCGCGGCACGCACAACCGGACCGACTTCGAGCGCACGAGCGAGGACCTGCGGATCCGGTTCGTCGCCGGCGGCTGATCACGCGCCACGGCCCTCGGCGGCGGATCCGAGGGCCGTGGGGAGAGCGTGGCCAGGAAGCCAGCGCTCGGGTGGAGCCCGGGGGCGGAAGATCCCGGTGCTCCACACCTCTGGGTGCTCGCGACGGTCTGAGCGGACCGCCTCACGCTGGTCATCGTCCCGTCCGGCCAAAGGGTTACGGGTGACCTCGGCGAGATCTCCCGCGGGCGGCGATCTGTCCGGGGCCACCCGGCGCCCGGCCCGGTGGCAGGCTACGGGTGATGGCCGTGATCGATCCGCCCCGTGCTGCCGTGGTCGCGGCTGTGGCGCGGGCGCTGGCGGAGGACCTCCTGCCGCTGGGCGACCTGACGTCATCGCTGCTCCCGGCCGACGCCACCTGCGTGGCGGACGTCGTGCCGAGGACGGACGGCGTGCTCGCGGGCACGAGCTGCGCCACGGAGGCGTTCGCGCAGCTCGACCCTGCTGTGCGGGTCGAGTGGACCGCGGCCGAGGGCGACGCCGTGGCCGCCGGGCAGGCGATCGGCACCGTCAGCGGGCCGATGGCATCGGTGCTCACGGGCGAGCGGACGGCGCTCAACTTCCTGTGCCACCTGTCGGGCATCGCCACCATCACGCACCGGTTCGCCGAAGCGGCGGCCTCCGGGGGTTCGGCTCGGATCTGGGACACCCGCAAGACCACGCCGGGGTTGCGCACGCTGCAGAAGGCGGCCGTGCGCGCCGGCGGCGGGGTCAACCACCGCGGCAACCTGTCGGACTGGGTGATGTTCAAGGACAACCACCTCGCCGTGCTCGGCATCGCGGAGGCGGTGGCCGCGGCGAAGGCCGCCTGGCCCGGTCGCCTGGTGCACGTGGAGGCCACCGACCTCGACGAGCTCGGGCAGGCGCTCGAGGCCGGAGCCGATGCCGTGCTGCTCGACAACATGACCCCCGAGCAGGCCACCGCGGCGGTCGCGCTCGTCGACGACTGGGTCGCGAGCAAGGGCGGCTCCCGGCCGTTGCTCGAGTGCAGCGGTGGCATCACGGTGGAGACCGCTGGCGCGTACTCGGCGGCGGGGGTCGACCTCCTCAGCTCGAGCCAGATCACCCAGTCGGCGCCCGCGCTCGACATCGGCCTCGACATCCGCTGATCTACCGGTTCGACCCCTCGGCCCGCGGCTCGTAGCGTCAGACGCCGTGCTCCTCGCCCTCGACGTCGGCAACACCCAGACGGTGGTCGGCCTCTACGACCTCGATCCGGACGAGGCCAACCTCGATCGGCGTCTGGCCGACAGCTCGCTCGTCGACCACTGGCGCATCGCCACCAACGTCGAGCGCACCGCCGACGAGCACGCGCTGGTCCTCCAGGAGTTCCTCGGGTTCCACGGCTTCACGTGGGACGAGAACGACATCGAGGGCATCGCGCTCTGCTCGTCGGTGCCACGCGTGACGGGCTCGCTCCGGCGGATGTCCGAGCGCTACTTCGGCTTCCCCGCCCTGGTCGTCGAGCCGGGGGTGAAGACGGGACTGCCGATCCTCTACGACAACCCCAAGGAGGTCGGCGCCGACCGCATCGCCGACGCGGTCGCGGCCTTCGACCTCTTCGGGGGCCCGACCATCGTCGTGGACTTCGGCACGGCCACCACCTTCGAGGCGGTGAGCGCGAGCGGCGAGTACCTGGGCGGGGCGATCTTCCCCGGCATCGACGTGAGCCTGGATGCGCTGTTCGCCCGGGCCGCCGCCCTGCGCCGGGTGGAGCTGGTCGAGCCCCGCAACGTGATCGGGCGGAGCACGGTCGAGTCGATGCAGTCGGGCGCGATCTACGGCTACACGTCGCTGGTGGACGGCATGTGCGAGCGCATCCGCAACGAGCTGGACGCCGACGCCACGGTGGTCGCCACCGGGGGGCTGTCGGGGCTCATCGGCCCGTTGTCGTCGGCGATCTCCCACGTGGAGCCATGGCTCACCCTGCACGGCCTCCGCCTCATCTTCGAGAAGAACCAGGCATGAGCACGCCCTACCGCTTCGAGGTCACGCACACGACCGCGGCGCTGCGCGCCAGCCACGACGAGCTCGAGGCCGGCGAGGAGACGGGCATCGAGGTCACCGTCGCCGGCCGGGTGATGCTCCACCGGGCACAGGGCAAGCTCGCCTTCGCCACCCTGCGGGACGGCAGCGGCGGTGAGATCCAGCTCTTCGCGCTGTCGGCGGTCACCGACGACTTCGCCGGCTTCGAGCACATCAGCCTCGGCGACTGGGTCGGCGCCTCCGGCGAGGTGGTGAAGACCAAGCGCGGCGAGCTGTCGGTGAAGGTGAAGACCTGGACGATGCTGGCGGAGACGCGCCGCAGCTTCGGCGACAAGGTCCACGGCATCACCGACGTCGACACCCGCTACCGCCAGCGCTACGCCGACCTCTGGGCCAACCCGGAGACACGCCTCACCTTCCTCCAGCGAAGCCGGATCCTCACCCTCACCCGACGGTGGTTGGACGAGCGCGGCTTCATCGAGGTCGAGACGCCGGTGTTCCACCCGATCCCCGGCGGCGCGCTCGCCAAGCCCTTCGTCACCCACCACAACGCGCTGGACATGGACCTCTACCTCCGGGTCGCGCCCGAGCTCTACCTCAAGCGCCTCACCGTGGGCGGGTTCGAGCGGGTGTACGAGATCGCTCGGGTGTTCCGCAACGAGGGCCTCTCGACCCGGCACAACCCGGAGTTCACGATGCTCGAGCTGTACCAGGCCTACGGCGACTACACGGACGTGATGGCGCTCACCGAGGACCTGACCGCGCACCTCGCGCAGGAGCTGCACGGCACGACCAAGATCACCTACGGCGGCCGGGAGCTCGACCTCACGCCGCCGTGGCGGCGTGCCAGCCTGGTCGACCTCGTGGAGGAGCACGCCGGGGTGCGGGTCGACGTGCGCATGCCCGTCGACGAGCTCCGCCGCGTCGCCCTCGAGCACGGTGTGGAGGTGAAGGACGGCGACGGCCCCGGGAAGCTCGTCCTCGAGATCTACGAGAAGACCACCGAGGCCGAGCTCTGGGGACCGGTGTTCGTCACCGACTACCCGAAGGAGGTCTCGCCGCTGGCGCGCGACCACCGGGAGCTGCCTGACATGGTCGAGCGGTTCGAGGCGATCGTCGCCGGGCGGGAGCTGTGCAACGCCTTCTCCGAGCTGGTCGACCCCGACGAGCAGCGGGCCCGGTTCGAGGCGCAGGCCCGCCTGAAGGCAGCGGGCGACGACGAGGCGATGGTGGTGGACGAGGACTACCTGCGGGCGCTCGACTACGGCCTGCCGCCCACCGCCGGGCTCGGCATCGGTCTGGACCGCCTCGTGATGCTCCTCACGGACACGACGTCGATCCGCGACGTCATCCTGTTCCCGACGCTCCGTCCGGAGCAGGACTGACGTTTCGCATCCGCGTCATCGAGAAGCGGTACCCCGACTCGATGACCAGCTCTCGAAGCGGTCGGAGGTCGTCCACCATGCGCAGCTCGATCCCGCGCGCGCGATGGCGCTCGAACAGGTCTCCCACGGGAGCGACGTCGAGGGCGACGCGCTCCACGTTCGCGACCCAGTAGCCGTCGGCGTCGGGCCACGGCTCGAAGCCGTCCGGCGCGAACCGGTAGACGAACAGCCGGCACGCGCGCATCCGCTCGACCCAGCCCCGCTCCATGACGTGGACGCGGGAGGAGGTCGTCGAGCCGAGGCGGTCGGCCGGAGACCCGTCGTCGGTCCAGAACGTGATGCGCGGGCAGTCGCGCGGGAACCAGAGCAGCGGCGCGTGCTCGCCGTCGATCGTCCACACCATCGGGGGTTGGTCCGGGTTCGTGACGGGGACGTGGGGCACGAACCGCTCGATGGCCGGGTCTTCGCTGTAGTGCCAGAGGTGCTCGGGCTCGACCTGGTGCCGGGCGGCCATGGGCTGATCAGCATGGCAGGGTCCTACGCCCCGAGGCCGAGGACATCGGACCCGCCGCCCGATGTCGGAGGGGCGCTGCTCGGGCAGGGTGGCACCATGCAGGCGATGCCCGTCGACGACCCCTCGGTGCTGGCCCCCGCCGTCACCACCGCGGGTGAGCGCGACGGCGTGTGGGCGCCGCCGCGCCGGCGCCTGACCCTCGGGCTGGTGATGACCATCACGCTGGTGGCCTTCGAGGCGCTGGCGATCTCCACGGTGATGCCGGTCGTCAAGGACGACCTGGGCGGCCTCGCGCTGTACGGCTGGGTGTTCAGCGGGTTCTTCCTCGGCAACCTCCTCGGCATCGTCATCGCGGGGCAGGCGGCGGACCGCCGCGGCACCGCGTTCCCCTTCTTCGTCGGTCTGCTCCTCTTCGCCGCCGGGCTCTGCGTGGGCGGCCTCGCGCCGACGATGGGCGTGCTGGTGCTCGCGCGGGTGCTCCAGGGCATCGGTGCCGGGGCGATCCCTGCCGTCGCGTACGCGACCGTGGGCCGGAGCTACCCGGCGGCCATGCGCCCGCGGGTCTTCGCGGTGTTCTCCACCGCCTGGGTGGTGCCTGGGCTCATCGGCCCCGCTTCGAGCAGCGCGATCGAGCACGCCCTCAGCTGGCGCGCGGTGTTCCTCGCGCTGCTGCCCTTCGTGGTGATCGCCGGCGTGATCACCATCCCGGCGCTCACCGGGGCTCCGGAGCCGGTCGAGGGAAAGGACGCGCAACGCGCCGGCGATCGCCGAGGCAGGGCCGTGGTGCTGGCCGTGGCCGTGGCCGGGGTGCTGGCTGCGATCAGCGGACCACCGCCGTGGCTCGCCATCCCCATGCTGCTGGTCGCCGTACCCGTCGCGCTGCGCACGTTCGTCGCGCTCGTCCCTCCGGGCACGTTGCGCCTCGCTCCCGGCATGCCGGCCGCCGTGATGGTGCGGGGGATCCTCACCTTCGCCTTCTTCGGCGCCGACGCCTACGTGTCGCTCACGTTCAAGGACGTTCGCGACCAGCCGACGTGGGTCGCCGGGGTGGCGCTCACCGGTGCCACCCTCGGCTGGGCGACGGCGGCGTGGATCCAGCAGCGCTGGATCCTGACGGCGGGTCCGCGACGGGTGGTCACGACGGGGTTCGCGTTCCTCGCGGTCGGCATCGCTGGCATGGTCGCGGCACTGGGCGACCTGCCGATCCCGCTCTGCATCGCGTTCTGGAGCATGGCGGGCTTCGGGATCGGGATGGCCTACGCACCGCTCTCGGTGACCGTCCTCGGGCTGGCCGACCCCGGTCGCGAGGGCGAGGCCAGCAGCGGCATCCAGCTCGCCGACGTGCTCGGCGTCGCCCTCGGCACCGGCCTGGGAGGAGCGTTCGTCGCGCTCGGTGACGCGCAGGGCTGGGCGACCAGCAGCGCCCTCGCCTTCGCCTTCCCGGTGAGCTGCGGGGCAGCCGTGGCGGGCTTGTTCGCCGCCCGCCGTCTCCCCGTCGCACTACCGGACTGAGGCGGTTCCGGAGAAACGAGCAGCACGCCGCGAACCGTGGGCGTGAGCTGCGCATGCCCCACCCGCCGGAGGGGGTACGAGGCACGAGCATGAGCGACGCGATCCTCTTCGATCGAGATGACGTCGACCACGTCGAGCTCGCCGACCGTCCGCCGCGACTCGGCCGTGCCCAGCTGCTGTGGGTGGATGTGGAACGTGGCTCCGCCGACGCGCGTGAGGTCGTCGAGGCCCTCTCGCTGGAGGACGCGACGGCGCGCTACCTCGAGACGCCCCAGGATCGACCGGTGTTCTCCGACCACGGCCGCTACCTGCACGTCACGACCTGCGCCCCGCGAGACGACGACGCCGAGGAGCTGCAGACGATCGAGTGCCTGGTCGGCGAGAGCTGGGTGGTGACGGTCCACGACCAGCCGATACCTGTGCTGGATGAGTTCGCGGCGCGCGCTTCGGGCTCGGGCGACACGGGGATGCTGGACGGCCCCGGCTTCCTCGCCGCGCTGCTGGAGTGGTTGCTCGGCACGTACACCGCTGCCTTCGAGCGGATCGAGCAGGACCTCGAGGAGTTCGACACCCATGCCATGCGCGGCGAGGCTGTGGCCGACGACATCGAGGTCCTCATCGCGATGCGGCGGAAGGTCGGCACGCTGCGACGCGCGCTGGCCGCGCACCGCGCACCGCTGATGGCGCTCACCCACCCGGAGCTCGTGCTCCTCGGCAACGACCGTTCCTCCGAGCGGTTCGAGCGGTTGTACGACCGGTACGAGGCCACCCTCCAGGAGGCGCGCGACGCGCGCGAGGCCATCGTGGGGTCGTTCGACGTGCTGATCGCACGCGACGGGCAGGAGACGAACCAGATCATGAAGGTGCTGACCCTCGCCTCGGTGATCCTCCTCCCCGGTGCGCTGGTGGCGGGGGTGATGGGGATGAACTTCAAGGTCGGCCTGTTCGAGCACGACTACCTGTTCTGGGTGGTCCTCGCCGTGATCGTGTGCGTGGCACCGCTCACGGTCGCGATCGCCAAGCAGCGACGCTGGATCTGATCCGTCGGATCTGATCCGTCCTCAGCCCAGGTCGAGGTCCTTGCGCACCCGCGAGATCTCCTCCATCGCCTCTTCGTACTCCGGGATCCCCGAGAGCTCCCCGGTGCCGTACCGCTCGTCGATCGAGCGGATGGGGCGGGTGAAGATCACGATGCCCGCCTGCTCGAGAGCGGGGAGCCAGTCCACGTAGCGCCGGCACTGGAGCGAGCCACCACCGTCCTCCTCGATGACCGTCATCCCGCGCACGACGACCTCGGCGTTGGTCGCGTCGAGCCCGAGGAGCCCCGCGTTGCGCCCGCTCCAGGTCCACGGGACCGCCATCGCGGTCTGCTCCGGGTTGGCGAACGGCGACTCGCGCCACGCCGCGAAGTCATCGTCGAGCGCGAAGCCCTCGCCCTCGGGGAGCTGCTCCGAGAACGCCGAGCGGACGTCGGCCTCGACCTGCTCGATCGCGGTGGTCACATCCATGGTTCAGGCCTCCTCAGACCAGCGGGAGCCCGGGAGGGGCGACGCCGCCATCCCCGACCGCAGTTGCGACGGTGACCACCGGGCCGGCACTGAACACGGGGGTGCCGAGGGTCGGAGGGCCCCAGCTGCCTGCCTGCGACTTGGTGGACGGGGCGCTGGCGATCTTCGTGTGGGCAGCCTGCGACACCACCCAGAGCCCCTCCGGACCGGCGGGCTGGTTCGGGTTCAGCTGGTACGTGCCCCACGGGTCGTTCGACACCGGGGGCTGGTTCGTCGGGCGGATCGGCGTGTCGTAGAGCTTCACGCCGTGCGACGGCGTGGACAGGACGACGGTGACGTGACCGCCCTTCGCCGTGGGGCGCGCGCCGCCGTAGTCCTTGAACTCGATCCAGCCCTCGTACCAGGGGCACGGGCACTTCCAGACGATCGAGATCGGCCAGTGCTGGTTGCCGTTGCCGCGCAGGGCGACCGGGATCGTCTTGCGGCGCCCGTACATCGGACGCAGCTCGTCGGCCTGTGTGCGCGCCAGGCCCAGCGAGATGCAGAGCGCCCGGACCATCGTCTCGCGGAACACGGCTTCGGCGTCGCCGTACCAGTGCGCCCAGAACCCGGTGGTGGGGTTGTTCACCGGGTCGTACGGGGGCTGGCGGTCCCATCCTCCCGAGGGGAGCGGCACGCTGCCCCACCAGTGCTGCTCGACGTGCCGCTTGCGCCACCCCGCGGTGGTGCCGGTGTACCCATCGAGGTTCGCCGAGCTGATCGGCGCCAGGTCCGAGATGCGGACGCCGGACACGAGCTGCCAGAGGGCGTTGAGCGCGTCGGCTCGACTGCCGTTCGCCCAGCTCTCGGTGACCTGGAAGATCATGCTCTTCTCGGTCGTGTACGGCATGAACTCAGGCATGCCCGCCCCCTCTGTCCGCCCGATGTGCGTGCACGACGCTACCTGTCGGCGCCACCCGCCGCCGCGAACAGCTCTCGCGGGTCCGGCAGGCCCTTCAGCAAACGCTCACCCACCGACCGGAACGTCCATCCGGATCCCGCGCTGTCTCGAACCGGTCGGGTCACGAGGAGCTGATCGGCGTCCGCTTGCGCGCACACGCGAGCGGCTTCGGCCATGACGAGGCCGAACAGTCGCTCCCCGTCGTGCACGGGTCGGCCCGCCGCGATCCCGATGCGGCTGCGAACGGGCAGGTCCGGGTGCGAGACGGACGCGCGCTCCAGATCGGCGAAGATCCCCAGCCCGCAGGCGAGGGCGTCGTCGGCCGAGGAGAACCACGCCGTCAGGCCATCACCCGTGTGGCTCTGCTCCACGCCACCGTGTCGGTGGAGCCGCGCCCGGATGAGCCGGTCGTGCTCGCGCAAGAGCGTGTGGTAGCGCTCGTCGCCCGCCCGGACGTTGAGCGCCGTCGATCCGACGATGTCGGTGAAGAGGATGTAGCGCTCACGAGCCGAGACGGTCACCGCATCGACGCCGGTCCGGGTGATCAGGTCGTGGGCGTGGCTGGCGAGCTGGAGGGCACCGACGGCATCGAGGCCGGCGGCCGCCTCGGTGCCGAGGTCGGCGGCCTCACGGGTGCGCCCTCGAGCCAAGGCCAGGCGTCCCCGCCCGAGGCGCACGAGATCGCGCTCGAGGCGCGCGCCGGCGCGCGTGGCCTCGGCATCCGCGACCTGGTACCAGCGCTCCGCTGCCGCTTCGTCGCCCAGGTGCTGGTGGCCGTCCGCGATGACGCGGCTCAGCAGCCACGGCCATCCCACGCTGACGACGGCACCGTGCGCGTGCGCCTCGACGAGCGGCGACAGCGCAGATCGCACGAGGTCGTCGTCACCGAGGGCGACGCCGATGAGGACGTGGACGCAGGGGATGTCGAGCGTGAAGAACGTCGCGCTCCCCGGCGGACGCCAGCCCCGCTCGTGGAGGTCGTCTCGGAGGCTGTCGAGGTCGCCGGCCATCACCGCCAGGTACGCCTCGTACCGCCAGGTGCCTCGGCCTCCGCACCCCCGCCACCGACGCAGTGCGTCCTCGGCGCCGACGCGGTCGCCCGCTGCCGCGCGGCTGGCGGCAAGGGCGGGGTACACGAGCCCGGGCGTGAACGCGTACTCCTGGATGTCGTAGAGCGCCTCCACCTCCCCGCACAGCCGCTCGGCCTCCGCCAGACGACCCTGCAGGACCGCGATGGCGGCCAGGCCGGCGGCCGGCAGCTGCTGACCGGCGTGCGACGCGAGCGAGCGCTCCCCGCGCCGCGCCTCGCCGAGGGTCCGGTGCGCCTCGTCGAGGTCGCCCTCCACGAGCTGGCACAGCCCGATGCGGGTGGCGGCCGCCATCTGTCGGTGCTCGTCCCCGGTCTGGCGGGCGATCTCGAGGTGACGACGCGCCGCCGGGAGCTCGAGGGCGGTCATCTCCCGGAGCCCGAGGACGACGTGCACCTGGCTGGTGGTCGCGCTGTCGTCGTCGCCGACCGCCGCCAGCTCTGCCTCGGCGAGCGCCGCGTGCCGAGCCGCCCCATCGTGGTCGAGGGCGACCACGTAGAGGTCGGAGATCGTCGCGTGGAGGCGCGCTCGCAACGCCGGTTCGGCGAGCGCCGGCAGCAGGCGCTCGAGCTCGGTGATCGGCGGCTTGGCCCCGACGGCCGCGGCGGTCGCGATCAGCTGGAAGCGGGCCCGCAGCAGCAGCGCTTCGGCCTCACCAGCCAGGTCACCCTGCGCGGCGGCGGCGGTCGCCGCCTCCTCGAGCCACCGGGGGCACGAGTCGTCGTTGGCGTAGTACGCCGCCACCCCGGTCCGCAGCAGGACCTGGGCCAGCTCGCGTGGCTCGAGCGCGGTCCGAGCGCCGACGTCCAGCGCCGTCACGTACGAGTCGAGCGCCTCGGTCCAGGCACCGGTGCCCCAGGCTTCATCGCCGGCCTGCAACGTCCACCTCGCCAGCCGCTCGCCGGGCGAGGCCAGGCCGCTGGCCAGGAGGTGGTGGGCGACGGCGAGCCCGCGGCCGGGCGCGGTGCTGGTCGCCTCCAGGGCATCCGCGAGGCGGAGGTGCGCCGCGGCCCGCGCCGTCGGTCCGATGCTCTCGTAGACGACGTGGCGCACCTGCGGGTGCGCGAACCGGACGTGCCCGTGGTCCACCTCGACCAGGCGAAGCCGGGCGGCTCGTTGGATGGCGTCGTCGACGTCCAGGTCTGCGTCGGCAGCGGCCCGCAAGGTGGACTCCTCGACTCCGTCGCCGGCGACCGCGGCGAGCGCGAGCAGGGCCGACGTGGGCGCGTCGGCGTGGGAGAGCTGCTGACGGATCTCGTCGTCGAGGTCGCTCGGCGCGTGCAGCGCGCGGTCGTCGGCGAGGGTCACCACCCCGTCCGCCACCACCAACGTGCCCGCGCCGAGGTTCCGCTCCACCACGCCGCGCAGCAGGAGCGGGTTCCCGCTGCTGGCGGCGCGTACGGCGCTCGTGACCGCGGAGTCCGGCCGGGCCCCGGCGACCGCCCGCACGAACGCGTGGATGTCGGCGCGGTCGAACCGCTCGAGGTGGACCTCCGCCCCTCTGCCCTCGCGTGCGAGCCGGGCGAGCACGTGCGGTGCGTCCGGCACCCATCGCCCGCGCGCGGTGAGCAGCACGCACAGCGGGAGCGATGACACCTCGGCCTCGTGGATCCCCGACAGGACGAGGTGCCGGATCAGGTCGGCGGTGGCGTCGTCCGCCCACTGCACGTCCTCGATGACCAGGAGGGTCGGGTGGGCGGCCGTGCTGGCCAGCAGGGCGGACGTCGCGTCGAGGAAGAGACGCATGCGGTGGTCTTCGGGTCCCCCGTGCGCCAGCGCCGCGCTCGTGGCCTCCGCGGTGGGCACGAGGCGCTGCGCACCCTCGTGCGCCATCGACCGGAAGGCGGTGGCGACCGGCAGGTACGGGATCACGCTGCCCTCGTGGCACGCGCCCTCGAGCACGCGCACCCCGCGAGCGACGGCGGTGGCGACGCCCTCGCGCAGCAACCGCGACTTGCCGACGCCGGCGTCCCCCGTGAGCAGCACGAGGTGGGGGTGCCCGGTGATCGCGTCGTCGAGCACCCGCTCGAGCAGCAGGAGCTCGTCCACCCGGCCGACGAACGGAACCTCCATCGCCGGGGCGCCCACCGCCATCCGACGAGCGTACCCACGCGCGGGTGACCGCCCCGTGGCCGGTGCGCGGTCGCGCCCTAGGCCGCCAGGAGCTCCTCGACCCCGATCAACAGGTGCGTGGCCGCCCCCGACAGGGCGTCGGCGGCCGGCGTGCCGCCGAAGGGGGCGAGCGCCTCCACGGCGTCGTCGATGTAGCGACGGGCGAGGTCGACGCTGCGCTCGACGCCGGTGCTCGTGCGCACGAGGCGACGAGCGGTCTCGAGGTCCGAGCCCTCGATCGGGCCGCCGAGGAGCGCGCGGAGGTCGGCGCCGAGCTCGTCGAGGGCGTGGAGCACGGGGAGGTTGTAGATGCCCTCGGCGATGTCGTGGCCGGCGGGCTTGCCCAGCTGCTCGTCGGTCGCGATCACGTCGAGGATGTCGTCCACGATCTGGAACGCCATCCCGTAGTGGCGTCCGAAGGCGGTGAGGCGGTCGACGTGCGGGCGGGGGAGCTCGCCGACGATCCCGCCGACCCGGCAGGCGGTGGCGAAGAGCGCGGCCGTCTTGCCATCGATGGCGGTGAGGTAGGACTCGACGGTGCGGCCGGGGTCGTAGGCATGGCGCAGCTCGTTCACCTCGCCCTCGCAGAGCCGGCCGATGGTGGCGGCGAGCAGCCCGGCGACCTCGGTGCCGAGGCTGGCGGCGATCTCCGAGGCCTTGGCGAGGAGGAAGTCGCCGGCGAGGATCGCCTTGAGGTTGCCCCACCGCAGGTTGACGCTGTCGACGCCGCGGCGGGTCTCGGCCTCGTCGATCACGTCGTCGTGGCACAACGAGCCGACCTGCACGAGCTCCACCGAGGCGCCCCCTCGGATCACGTCATCGGTGACCACGGCCTCGATCGCCCCGGCGTCGGGGGCGAGGATGGCCGCGGAGGCCACCGCGAACAGGGGCCGGGCGCGCTTGCCGCCGGCCGTGATCAGGTGGCCCCCCATCTGGGCCATCAGCTCCTCTTCGGCCGCCACGACCTGGAGGAGCGCATCCTCGACCCGTGCCCGGTAGCCCGCCATCCCGGGGAGCTGGTGCAGGGGGCTCTCGGATGCCACGGGCAGACGCTAGGGGTTCTGCCGTCGGGCGCCGAAAACCAACGATCTCCGCTCACCTTCGCAGCCCATCGCGCCGATGCTCCACCCGCGGTGGGATGGCGGAGGTCAGGGATACACTCGTCGCACGGTTCCCCCAAAGAGGGGCGGGAGGCTCACTTGTTCGAACGGTTCACCGACCGAGCCCGACGGGTCGTGGTGCTGGCCCAGGAGGAAGCTCGGCTCCTCAACCACAACTACATCGGCACGGAGCACATCCTGCTCGGGCTGATCCACGAGGGCGAAGGCGTGGCCGCCAAGGCCCTCGAGTCGCTCGGGATCTCGCTCGAGGCCGTGCGCAGCCAGGTCGAGGAGATCATCGGGCAGGGCGGCTCCTCGCCGTCTGGGCACATCCCCTTCACCCCTCGCGCCAAGAAGGTGCTCGAGCTGTCGCTGCGCGAGGCGCTGCAGCTCGGTCACAACTACATCGGAACGGAGCACATCCTCCTCGGGCTCATCCGCGAGGGCGAGGGCGTCGCCGCCCAGGTCCTCGTCAAGCTCGGCGCCGACCTGTCCCGCGTGCGCCAGCAGGTCATCCAGCTCCTCTCGGGCTACCAGGGCCCGGGCGGTGGCCAGGAGAAGGCCGGCCAGGCCGCCGGCACGGGCAGCCAGAGCGGCGGCACCGAAGCCTCCGGCTCGCTCGTGCTCGACCAGTTCGGCCGCAACCTCACCCAGCAGGCGCGCGAGAAGAAGCTCGACCCCGTCATCGGTCGCTCGAAGGAGATCGAGCGCGTCATGCAGGTGCTCTCGCGCCGCCAGAAGAACAACCCCGTCCTCGTCGGTGAGCCAGGCGTGGGCAAGACCGCCGTCGTCGAGGGCCTGGCCCAGAAGATCGTGGCCAACGACGTCCCCGAGACGCTGAAGGGCAAGCAGCTCTACACCCTCGACCTCGGCGCCCTCGTCGCCGGCTCCCGCTACCGGGGCGACTTCGAGGAACGCCTCAAGAAGGTGCTGAAGGAGATCCGCACCCGCGGCGACATCATCCTCTTCATCGACGAGCTCCACACCCTCGTCGGTGCGGGTGCCGCCGAGGGCGCCATCGACGCCGCCTCCATCCTCAAGCCGATGCTCGCCCGTGGCGCGCTGCAGACCATCGGCGCCACCACGCTCGACGAGTACCGCAAGCACCTCGAGAAGGACGCCGCCCTCGAGCGGCGCTTCCAGAAGATCGTCGTCGACGAGCCCACCGTTGCCCACACCATCGAGATCCTGAAGGGCCTGCGCGACCGCTACGAGGCGCACCACCGGGTCACCATCACCGACCAGGCGCTCGTCGCGTCGGCCAACCTGGCCGACCGCTACATCGCGGACCGCCACCTCCCCGACAAGGCCATCGACCTCATCGACGAGGCCGGCTCGCGGCTGCGCATCAAGCGCATGGAGACGCCCGCCGACTTCAAGGAGATCGAGAGCGAGCTCTCCTCCGTCGTGGAGGCCAAGAAGAAGGCCGTCGAGAGCCAGAACTTCGAGGAGGCCGGCAAGCTCCGCGACAAGGAGAAGGAGCTGCTCGCCGCCAAGGAGGGCAAGGAGCGCGAGATCAAGGACTCCGGCGTCGACCTGTTCGACGAGGTCGACGAGGAGGCCATCGCCGAGGTCCTGTCGATGTGGACCGGCATCCCCGTGTACAAGCTCACCGAGGAGGAGACGCAGAAGCTCCTCCGCATGGAGGACGAGCTCCACAAGCGGGTCATCGGCCAGGAGGACTCGATCAAGGCCGTGAGCCAGGCCGTGCGACGCACCCGTGCCGGCCTCAAGGACCCGAAGCGCCCGAGCGGCAGCTTCATCTTCCTCGGCCCGTCG
>JBJMHD010000010.1:0-13466 GCA_045807565.1 Acidimicrobiales bacterium
CCCACCAGCCGCCGACGCCGAGCGCGACGGCCGTGGTGGCCAGGCCGGTGAACTCGATGACCGGCAGGTACCAGGCCGAGATCTTCACCGACCGCATGTGGGCGTCGAAGAGCTGTTGGTTGCCGTGCTGGAAGCGCACGGCCTCGACGTCCTCGCGCCCGAACGCCTGCACGACCCGGACGCCGGCGATCCCCTCCTGGAGCTGCGAGAGCGTGTTGCCGATGCCGTCGCGCACGTCGAGGTACGCCTTGTTGGAGTCGCGTTGGAACTTGACGCTCGCCAGGACGACGAACGGGACGCAGACCATGCAGAGCAGAAGCAGCTTCCAGGAGACGGCGGCCAGCACGAACACGGAGACGGCCAGCAGGATGCCGTTGCTCACGAACATCAGCAGCCCCATCTGCACGAGCTCCTGGAGCGAGTCGACGTCGCTCGTCATGCGCGACACGATCACGCCCGCCTTCTCGCGGTCGTAGAACGGCATCGACAGGCGCTGCAGGTGGTCGAACACCCGCAGGCGGAGGTCGCGCAGGAACGACTCCCCGATGCGGCTGATGAGCTGCACCTGGAACCGGTAGGCGACGTAGGAGATGCAGGCGACCACCACGTAGCCCGCGACCGCGAAGTTGAGCGCCCGGCCGTCGTCGGCCTTGATGCCGTGGTCGATGCCGAAGCGCACCAGGAACGGACCGGCGAGGGTGGTGCTCGTCCACACGATCACCATCCCGAGGGCGATCACGCACTGGCGCCGGTAGGGGCGCAACATGTCGGCGGCGCGGCGGATGACGTGCTTGGCCGCCTCGGCGGTGAGCCGGTCTCCCTCCTCGACCCCTCCCTGCATCCACCAGCCCACGTCAGTCGACCCCTGCCACTTCGGTGTCGGTCTCGATGGCCTCGTGCTCTCGGGCCTCGGCGGCGGCCAGCACCTCGCGGTAGTCCGGGCTCGACGCGAGGAGCGAGGCATGGGTGCCGTCGGCCACGATCCGGCCCCGGGAGATGAGCACGACCCGGTCGGCCAGCGCGATCGTGGCCGGGCGGTGGGCGATCACGATCGTGGTGCGACCGCGCATGACCTCCGTGAGCGCATCACGGATCTCGTGCTCCTTGGTGGGGTCCACCGACGACGTGGCGTCGTCGAGGATGAGGACGCGGGGGTCGGCGAGGATCGCACGCGCGATGGCGAGGCGCTGGCGCTGGCCACCGGACAGCGAGAAGCCGCGCTCGCCGATGCGGGTGTCGTAGCCCTCAGGGAGCGCCTCGATGAACTCCGCGGCGCCCGCCAGGCGGGCGGCGCGGACGATCGCCTCGAACGAGGCATCGGGATCGGCGAACGCGATGTTGGACGCGATGGTGTCGGAGAAGAGGAACGTGTCCTCGAAGACGATCCCGACGGCCTTGCGGAGCTTGCGGAGGCGCAGCTGCTGCACATCGACGCCGTCGACCAGGACCGCGCCCGCATCGACGTCGTAGAAGCGCGGGATGAGGCGAGCGACGGTGGTCTTGCCGCCGCCCGTGGCGCCGACGAGCGCGACCGACTGGCCGGCAGGGACAGTGAGGTCGAACCCGTCGAGCACGATGGGGAGCTCGGGCGCGTAGGCGAACCTCACGCCCTCGAACCGCACCTCGCCGCGCCCACCCGAGGGCCCTTCGGCGGGCAGGGGCAGGCCGTTCGGGTTGTCGCGGATGACCGGGTCCGTGACGAGGATCTCGTGGACCCGTTGGGCGCTGGCGGCCGATCGCTGGCCCTGGGCGATGATGTTGCCGAGCATGCGGAGCGGCCAGATCAGCATGACCACGTAGACGTTGAAGCCGACGAGCTGACCGAGGCTGAGGTTGCCGTTCAGCACCTGGTGGCCGCCGTAGCCCAGCACCATGATCAGGCCGAGGTTCGGCAGCAGCTCGAGCGCCGGCAGGAACGTGGCGCGAACGTTGGCCGCCTCCATCGAGCGACCGAACACGTCGTCGGCCTCGGTGCGGAGGCGGGCCGCCTGCACGCGCTCCGCCCCGAACCCCTTCACGACGCGCACCCCGGCGACGGTCTCCTCCACCACCGCGGCGAGCTCGGCGGACTCCTGCTGGATCCCCATCACCGCCGGGTGCAGCCGCCGGGAGAAGCGGGTGGCGAGCACGTTCAGGAACGGCAGGCTCCCGAGGGCGAGGACGGTGAGCACCGGGTCGGTGAGGAAGAGGATCACGGTGACGGCCAGCACCGTGACGCCGTTGGAGATCGTGAGCGGGATCATCACCACGAAGGCCTGGATCTGCTGCAGGTCGGTGTTGGCCCTGCTCATGAGCTGACCGGTCTGGGCGCGGTCGTGGAACGCGAAGTGCAGCCGCTGGAAGTGCGCGAACAGCCGCTCGCGCAGGTCCGCCTCGATCCACCGCGCCTCGCGGAACGCGTAGTAGCGCCGAAGTCCGGTGAAGGTGCCGACGACCAGCGCCGCGATGGCGATGGCGATCGACCACGTGCGCAGCGCGTCCATGTCACGCGGCTCGATCCCGCGGTCGACGGCGCGCGAGACGAGGATGCCGACGCTCACCTTGCCGGCGGTCCAACCGAGGCCGACGAGCACGCCGGCAGTGATGCCCTGCCAGCGATGACGGCACGCGTCGAGGATGAGCGCCCAGCCCGTGCTCCTCGTTCGTGCCACTCCCGAACCCCCGTCGACCGAATCTTGACCCGCGGGTCAAGACTAGTGCCGAGGGGTCAGAGCGATCGAAGCGGTTCCGCCAGCCGTCGCCACTCCTCGATCGGCAGCGCGGTGGCGTTGGCGCCGAGCACTTGCACGCACACGTGGTCGGCGCCGGCGTCGAGGTGGGCCTGCACCCGAGCCAGGATCGCGTCCTCGTCCCCCCACGCCACGATGGCGTCCACCAGCTTGTCGCTCCCGCCGTCGGCGAGGTCGTCGTCGGTCCAACCGAGCCGCCGGAGGTTGTTCGTGTAGTTGGGGAGCGTGAGGTAGGTGGCCATGTGGAGGCGAGCGGCGGCGCGAGCCTGCTCCGCGTCCGCGTTGAGCACCACCGCCTGCTCGGGGCAGAGCATCGGGCCGTCGCCGAGCACGCCGCGCGCGAACGCGGTGTGCTCGACGGGCACGAAGTACGGGTGCGCGCCGAGCGCCTTGGCCGCCGCCAGCTCGAGCATCCTCGGGCCCAGCGCGGCGAGCACGCGGCGAGGTTCGTCCGCCGGTCGCGGGGCCATGTAGATCGCTCGGTCCATGGCGTCGAGGTAGTCGCGCATCTTGCTGAGGGGCTTGTCGTACTGGTGGCCGCGCACGAAGTCGACCATCGGCTGGTGGCTGACCCCCACGCCGAGCAGGAAGCGGCCCTCGAAGGCCTCGTTCAAGGAGAGCTGCCCGGCCGCCATCGTCATCGCGTCACGGCCCCAGATCCCCACGATCCCGGTGGCCACGACCAGCTGCTGCGTCGCTCCGAGGAGCAGCGCGCTGTTGACGAACGGCTCCCGTCCCACCGCCTCGGGGATCCAAACGGTGCGGTAGCCGAGCTCTTCCAGCTCTGCGACGGTCTCGCGAGCGGCCGATGCAGGCTGGAGGTCCAGCTGGAACGTCCACAGTCCCGCCCGGCTCAGGTGCATCCGCCGAACCCTATCCATGCGGGGGCTGTGGTCCGGACGGCCCATGACGGGGCTACAGGTCGGATGACACCCTGCCGATGTTCCGTGAGGTGAGGTTCGACGAGCTTGTCCTGAAGATCCCCGGCGACGAGCTCCGGGTGAAGTTCCATCCCCGGATGACGGTGCTCAGCGGCCTGGGCGCGCCCGAGCGCGAGGCGCTGGCCGCCAGCATCGTCGACTCCCTCGCGGGTGGCCCGGAATCCACCGCCATGCGCTACCTCGACGGGACCGGCCGGCTCGTCAACGCGCTCTCCGGGCCGGACGGGCCCGTGCGGGCACGGCACGAGGAGGACGGCTCCCCCGCTGCCCCGCCGGTGAGCGCCGGGATGTCCCCGGCCAGCCTCCGCGGCCTCATGGTCGTGCAGGCCGCCGACCTCGGCGTCGTGAGCCGCACGCCGAGGGCCGACGAGCCGCCCGAGCTCCGCGATGCCCGCGCCTCGCTCGAGGAGATCAACGCCCAGCTGGAAGAGGCCCTGGCGGAGGAGCAAGCGGCCGCCAGCGTGCGGGCTGAGCTCGAGGCCCTCGACGAAGCGCTGCGGCAGGCCCACGATGGGGCCGCTCGCCGGCAGTACGCCGAGGTGCTCGCGCAGCTCGAGCGCGTGCGCGCCGAGGCCGCCGCCCTGAAGTCGGGCAAGGCAGGGGCCGACGCCGACCGACACCTGCTGACCAACTCCGACGCCACTTGGGACCTCGCCGCGCGCTGGCGAACCGCCGCTGAGGCGCTGACGATCGCCATCGAGCGCTTCGGTGACGCCGAGCGGCTCGATCCCGACGAGCGCAAGGCCATGGCCACGCTCCCCGACGCCGCACCCGCGGGCCTCACCACGCTCATCGACGCCGCGCTCGAGGCCGAGCAGGCGCGCGAAGCGCTGGACAGCCGGCTGCAGGTCCTCGCCGTCGCCAAGCTGCCCGCGCCCTCCGACCTGCTCGTCGGGGAGCTGGGCCTGCTCGATCAGGACGCGCTGTGGCGGACGGCCGACCGGCTCATCGCCGCAGGCGACGAGGTGCAGCGGGTCCAGGTGTCACTGGGCGGCCTCGGCGGCGACGAAGCCGCGCCCCCGCCCGCGGTCATCGCCGAGATGGAGACGGCCCACCAAGGCGTCGAGGCGGCCGAGCAGGCTGCGGATGCGGTGCGCATCCCCGGTGTCGCCGGCGCCGGAGTCGGCGTGGCGGTCGCCGCCGTGGGCGCCATGAGCGCGCCGCTCCTGGTCCCGGTCGGGCTCCTCATCGCTGGCGGGGTCGGCGTCGCCACCCTCGTCCTGCCCCGCGGCCGCATCGCGCGGGCCGCGGCGGTGGAGAACGCCGCCCTGGAACGAGCGGGCGCGCCGAGCTACCTCGCCTTCCACCTCCGCCGCGTCGACGCCACGGTGGACCCGAACATGCGAGGCACGGTGGAGGCGGCGGCCATGGAGCACCGTGCCGCCGCGCTGGCCTGGGTGGACCTGGTGGGAACCGAGGTCGACGTCCGCCGCGCCAAGGAGCTCCAGGCCGAGGTGATCGAGTACAACACCGCCCTGCGGAACCTGGGCGGTGCCGCCGACGAGATCGCGCAGCTGCGGTCCGACCTGGCCGAGCGGGCCGAACCCGCCGTGGCGGCCGCACGGGCCGCCCTCGCCCAGGCGTGCGCGCCGTACGGCCTCGACGACGACGACCTCACCGACCCCTCCGCCGCCGCCCACGGCGTCGCCATGGCCATCCAGCGCGGCCACGTCGCCCGCGCCCAAGGGGAGCTCGAGATCGCGGAGGCCGAGGAGCAGGAGCTCGCCCGCCAGCTCGGGACCCAGCTGCTCCAGCTGGGGTTCGATGCCGGGGAGCTCGACGCGCGGCTCGGGGCGCTGGAGTGGGCCGTCGCCCGGGCGACCGAGCGGCAGGAGGCCCGGGCCAACGCTCGCCCGAGCGCGGTGATCGACGCCGAGCTCGAGGCGCTCCAGGAGACCGCTCGGCGGCTCCGGCGACCGGAGTGGACCGAGGTCAGCGCGGCCGAGGCGGACGCGCCCGACATCGGGGAGCTCGAGGCGCGCCGCGAGAAGCTGCTCGTGAAGCTCGACGAGGTGCAGCCCGACACCGACGTGGTCCGCCTCGCTGATCGGCAGGCGGCGCTCGAGCGTCGCGTCATGGCGCTCGAGGCCCGCCACGGCGGCCACGACGCCAACGGCGACCCCGGTGCGCTCGCCGACATCCAGCAGCACCTCCTCGGCCGCCTCACCCAGGCTGCGACCGCCGGACCGCATGGCGACCCGATCCCGGCGCTGCTCGACGAGGTGTTCCTGCGGGTGCCGGCCGAGCGCAAGTGGGACCTGCTCGACCTGCTCCACCGGCTGTCGGAGAAGCACCAGCTCATCTACCTCACCGACGATCCCTTCGTGGCGGCATGGGCGAGCCAGAAGGCCACCGACATCAGCCTCCTGGCGCCGGAGCCCGAGCCGGTCTGAGCCCCTGGGCTGAGACCCGGGATGTGGGACCCGCCGGTCAGTCGAGCCGCCGGAGCTGGGCACGGTAGGTGCGTCCGCGCTCGCGGTACACCTCCATGCCCATCCGGATCTGCACGTCGGGACGCACGGCGTCGAGCTTCAGCTGGGCGGGGACGCCCACCGCCATCGCCCGGCTCGGCACGGTGAGGCTCCCGGGCACGAGCGCTCCGGCGGCCACGAGGCACTCGTCCTCCAGCACGGCGCCGTTGAGCACGACCGCGCCCGACCCGACGAGCGACCCGTTCCCCACCGTGCACCCTTCGAGGTGCACGAGGTGGCCGATCACGCACTCGTCGCCGACGCGCGTGGGGGTGGCGGGCGTGGTGTGCACGACGGTGCCGTCCTGGATGGAGGTCCGCGCGCCGATCACGATGCCGCCCGGGTCGCCGCGCAGCACCGCGCTCGGCCAGACCGACGACTCGGGTCCGATGGTGACGTCACCGATCACCACGGCCTCGGGGTGGATGTACGCGCTGGCGTCGATGGTCGGCTCGACGTCGCCGAGGGCGTAGATCGCCATCGGTCAGACGGCGAAGCGGCCGTAGCCGCCCCGGAAGAAGAGCAGCGGGGCACCGTCGTGGACGACAGCGAGGTCGCGCACCCGACCGAGCACGAAGAAGTGGTCGCCGGCGTCGGTGACGGAGTCGATGTCGCAGTCGATCCACGCCAGGATCCCGTCGAGCACCGGAGCGCCGGAGCTGGCGGCGCGCCACCCGAGGCCCCGGAACTTGTCGTCGCCCTTCGACGCGAACCGCCGGCACACGTCCTCTTGCGCCTCGGCGAGCACGTTGACGCAGAAGTGGCCGGCTGCCTCGATCTTCGGCCACGACGACGAGCCCCGGTCGGGGAAGAACCCCACCATCGGCGGGTCGAGGGACACCGATGCGAACGAGCCGACCGCGAGTCCCACCGGACCGTCGGGCCCGTCCGCGGTGATCACGGTGACGCCGGTGGTGAAGTGGCCGAGGACCTGGCGAAAGCGCGCCTGGTCGAACGGCAGGCCGTTCGTGGTCATGGCCGGCGAACCTAGCGGTTCACCCGAAGGACACGACCAGGCCCTCGTGGGCAGCGACGACCTCGTCGACGGTGCCGTTCGCGAGCGTGCGGGCGTGGGCGAGCATGTCGTCGACGGCTTGGTCGTGGTGCGTGGGGTCGTGGTGGAACATGGCGAGCCGTCGTGCCCCCGCCTCGGCGGCCACGTGCACCGCGTAGTCGACGGTGCAGTGGCCCCACGTGGACTTCCCGGGGAACTCCTCCACCGTGTACTGCGCATCGTGGATGAGCAGGTCGGCGCCGTCGCACAGCTCGAGGACGGCATCGGACACGTCGTGGCTGCCGTCGACGGGCATCTGGTGGTCGGACAGGTAGGCGACGGTGGCGCCACCCATCTCCACCCGGTAGCCGTTGGTGAGCCCCACGTGGGGCACCGGCCGCACCTTCACCTTGGCGCCGTCGAGCTCGATGTCGCTGTCCCACACGTCGTGGAACCGGATGTCGCCGAGCAGGTCCTTCGTGGTGACGGGGAAGAACGGCGGCCGCATGAACTCACCGAAGGCCTCGCCCAGGCTGCCGAAGTCGGGCTGCGGCGGGGCGTACACGTCGAAGCGCGCGCCGGGCCGGAGCACCGGCGTGAAGAACGGAAGGCCCTGCACGTGGTCCCAGTGGATGTGGGTGACGAGCGCCGAGCCGGCGAAGGGCGCCGACGGGTCGAGCGTCTCGCCCCAGAAGCGCAGGCCGGTGCCCAGGTCGAGGACGATCGGCTCGTGACCCGGGGACTCCAACGCCACGCACGACGTGTTGCCGCCGTAGCGACGGTTCGCATCGCACGGGCACGGGGTCGACCCTCGAACGCCGTAGAAGCTGACGGTGAGCAGCGGATCCCCCCTGGTCGAAAGTGTCCGGTACGTTACCGGCGCCTTGTCCCCAGGTGCTGGTCGTGTGACGGAGGTCTCACCGCTCGATGTCTCCCACCGAAGCCCGCGTGGTCGCCAACGATGTCGACTTCGCCTTCCTCGAGGAGGGGAGCGGACCGCTCGCCCTCTGCCTGCACGGGTTCCCGGACTCGGCGTGGACCTACCGCCACCTCCTCCCCGCGCTCGCGGAGGCGGGCTTCCACGCGGTGGCGCCGTGGATGCGTGGCTACGCCCCCACCGCGGTCCCGGCCGACGGCCGCTACCAGACGGCCGCGCTCGGGCTCGACGCGTGCGCGCTGCACGAGGCGCTCGGAGGGGACGCCGACGCGGTGATCGTCGGCCACGACTGGGGGGCGATGGCCACCTACACCGCCGCCAACCACGAGCCCGACCGCTGGCGCCGCGTCGTGACGATGGCGGTGCCGCCGTCGGGCGCGGTCGGCGCGGGCTTCATGCAGTACCGGCAGCTGAAGAAGAGCTGGTACATGTTCTTCTTCCAGCACGGCCTGTCCGACGTCGTCGTCGGCATGAACGACCTCGAGTTCATCGACGGCCTGTGGGCGGACTGGTCACCGGGCTACGACGCGTCCGAGGACCTCCCGCACGTGAAGGATGCGCTGCGCGACCCGGCGAACCTCGCCGCCGCCATCGGCTACTACCGCGCCACGCTCGGCGGCGTGGGCGTGGACCCGGCGCTCGACGCGGTGCAAGCCGCCGGCGCCCTCCCCACCGCGCAACCGACGCTGTACCTGCACGGACGGACCGACGGGTGCATGGGCGCTGAGCTGGCCGAGGGAGCCACGCCGTTCCTGACCTCGGAGGGCTCGCGCCTCGAGCTGGTCGAGGGGGCCGGGCACTTCCTCCACGTCGAGCGCCCCGACGTGGTCAACGAGCTCATCGTCGACTTCGTCACGAGCTGAGGCGGTACTCGCCGCGCTCCCGCGTGACGAGGCCGTCGACGAGCAGCGTGGCCACCACGCGCTCGGCGCGCGGTGCATCGCCCGGCCAGCCCATGGTGGCGGCGAGGTCGCCGTCTCGCACCGGTCCCGATCGGAGCGCCTCGACCAGACGCCCACGTCCCTGGCGGTCGCTGCCCTCGAAGGGCGGTTGCGTGCCGCTCACCCCGGCGGATCCGTCGGCGGGGTCGGGCGCGGGACAGCCGGCGACCGACCATGCGCATGCCGCGCCGACGGGGCAGGCCCCGCACCTCGGCGCGCGCCTCGAGCACACGCCCGCGCCCAGGTCCAGCATCGCCTGGTTCCAGGCCCACGCCCGCCCGACCGGCACCGCCTCGTCAGCGTCGTCCTGGACCTCGCCGGCTCGCAACCGGCGCCCCGCCCACCGCGCCAGCACGCGCGCCGTGTTCGTGTCCACCACCCCGTGGTCGGACTCGAAGGCGAAGGCGAGCACCGCTCTTGCCGTGTAGGGCCCGACGCCCGGGAGGGCCATCAGGGCGGCGAGGTCGGCGGGGAGGCTGCCGCCGTGGTCGCGGACCACGGCCTGGGCGGCGCGGTGCAGGGCGATCGCTCGCCGGTTGTAGCCGAGCCCCGACCACCACCGGATCGCCTCGGCGGCTGGCACCTCGGCCAGCGCGGCAGGCGTGGGGAACCGGTCGAGGAACGGACGCCACCGCTCGGCGACCCGCGCCACCTGGGTCTGCTGGGCCATCACCTCGCACACGAGCACCTCCCACGGGTCTCGCGTCTCGCGCCACGGCAGCTCGCGCCGCTGCTCCTCCCACCACGAGAGCACGGCCTCCTGGCGGTGGGTCAGGTCCGCTGGCACCACTGCACGCGGCACAGGTACGGCAGCGGGAACGGCTCCGGTCGGCGCGCGACCAGCGCGAGGACCTCAGACACGTGCCGCTCGCGCTCGACCGTCGGCATGGCTGCGATGTAGCTGATCGAGCGGACGCGGTCGGCCAGCACCGCTCGGGTGTGGGGCTGCTCCCAGCGGATCACCCGCTCGGCCAACGGTGTGAAGCCGCCAGCGGCGGCGACGACCGCGGCCCAGTCGGTGTGCTGGTACCGCGACACGGTGCGCTCGTGCCAGTGGATCACCCGGCTCATCTCGGCCACCCACGGCATCGTCTCGTCGCGCTCGTTCCAGAGGATGGCGAGGCGACCGGCCGGGCGGAGCACACGCGCGATCTCGACGAGCGCCGCGGGCGCGTCGAACCAGTGGAACGCCTGGGCGACCGTGACGACGTCCACCGACCCGTCGTCGAGCGGGATGGCCTCGGCGGTGCCGTCGAGCAGCGTGGCCGTGGGGACGGCGGCCGCCGCCTGGCCCCGCATCGCCTCCACGGGCTCGACCGCGGTGACGCGGGCGCCCAGCTCGACCAACCGCCGGGTGAGCTTCCCTGTGCCCGCGGCGAGGTCGCACACCTCCGTGCCGGGCCCGATCCCGACCTGCTCGGCGAGCAGGGTGACGGCCTCGTCCGGGTACCCGGGCCGCGCCGCCTCGTAGGCCTGGGCGCCGGCACCGAAGCCACGTGCAGCGACGTCATCGACCGGCATCCCCCGCCCCCCTCTATCGGCTCACTCGGCGTCGAACACCGCGTCGTCGTACGGGTACCGCCGCCCCGGGGCGTGCTCGCGCTTCCACACCATGAGCTTGCGGCGGAAGAAGCACACCTCCTCGCCCCGCTGGTTGATGCCCTTGGTCTCGACGGTGACGATGCCTCGATCGCCCTTCGACGTCTCCTTGACGTCGATCACCTTGGTGACGGCGTAGATCGTGTCGCCGTGGAACGTGGGCTTGGCGTGGAGGAGCGACTCGACCTCGAGGTTGGCGATGGCCGCGCCGCTGACGTCGGGCACGCTCATCCCGAGGACCAGGGAGTACACGAGGTTGCCGACCACCACGTTCTTCTTCTGGACGGTCTCGTTCTCGGCGAACCACTCGTTCGTGTGGAGCGGGTGGTGGTTCATCGTGATCATGCAGAACAGGTGGTCGTCGTACTCGGTGATCGTCTTGCCGGGCCAGTGCTTGTAGATGTCGCCGGGGACGAAGTCCTCGAGGTGGCGGCCGAAGGGCCGGTCGTGCGTGGTCATCGGGAGCCGACGCTAGGAGACCCGCCCCATGCCCACCAACCAGCCGTTCGGGCGAGCTCGCGGTCAGGCACCCGGTGCATCACGCAGGCTTTGAGGTCCTCCCGAGTGCCGCGCCGGCCTGGTCGACGAGGGATACGGCCTTGGCGAGATCCGAACGTGAGTAGGGCAGCGCGAGAGGGGCGTTGAGCACGAAGCGCCCGCGCTGACGACCGCGCGACCACACTGGGATCACGGCGCCGTCGGTCGGTATCCCCCACCGCTCCGCATCCCACGCGATCGAACCCCACATGACCGATCCGTCGGGGTGGATCGTCGGCAGGATCGCCTCGCTGCGCGGCACAGGCTCATAGCGGCAGTCGACCAGGCGCAGGAGGTGCGTCAGCGCTGTGGCGGCGGCGAGCAGCACGTAGGCCGGGTCCTCGCCCGTCGCGACCAGCTCTCCGAGGCCCGCGATCACGTCGAGGTCGGCCCGATCCTGGGCGGCGACAGCACGAGCGCGGCGCCGGCGCAGGGCGATCTCGCCAACGACGAGGCCGATGACGAGCAGCAGGAACGCACGCTCGGAACCCATGTACTGGTTGTATGTCCGCGTCGAGCGGGAGCGCGCGTCGCCACCGTCAAGAGGTAGGGCGGTCCCGTCAAGGAAGCGTCAAGGCGCCCGCCTGGGCCTCGACCCGGAGGACGTCGGTCGTAGCCTTCGCACCGTGGCGAGAGGTCAACTGCGCGTCTACCTCGGCGCCGCCGCGGGCGTGGGCAAGACGTTCGCGATGCTCAACGAAGGACGGCGCCGCGCCGAACGCGGCACCGACGTGGTCGTCGCCTACGTCGAGACCCATGGCCGCGCCAACACGGCCGCGCAGATCGGTCAGCTCGAGGTCATCTCCCGTCGGGCCGTCAGCGGCGGTGCAGCGTGCGTCGAGGAGATGGACGTCGACGCCGTGCTGGCCCGCAACCCGGCCGTCGCCCTCGTGGATGACCTCGCCCACAGCAATGCGCCCGGTTCGAACCACAGCAAGCGCTGGGAGGACGTGAACCGCCTTCTCGGCGCAGGCATCGACGTCATCTCCACCGTCAACATCGAGCATCTCGAGTCGCTCAACGACGTGGTCGAGGGCATCACCGGGGTGAAGCAGCGGGAGACGATCCCTGATGAGGTCGTCCGAGGCGCCGATCAGGTCGAGCTCGTCGACATGGCGCCCGAGGCGCTTCGCCGCCGGATGGCCCACGGGAACATCTACCCGCCCGACAAGGTCGACGCGGCCCTAGGGAACTACTTCCGGATCGGCAACCTCGGTGCATTGCGTGAGCTCGCGCTCATGTGGGTCGCCGACCAGGTCGACGAATCGCTCCTGGCCTACAAGGCCACCCACGGGATCGACGGCACCTGGGAGACGAGGGAGCGCGTCGTCGTCGCCGTCACGGGCGCCCCGAGCGGCGAGCACCTCATCCGACGCGCCGCCCGAATCGCCGGACGCGTCCGCGGGGAGCTCGTCGGCGTGCACGTGCAGGCCACCGACGCCGATGCACCACAGCGGACCGAGCTCCTCATCCGGCATCAGCACCTGGTCGAGGACCTCGGCGGGACCTACCACGAGGTGCTCGGCAACGACATCGCCACTGCACTCGCCGACTTCGTCCGGGTCGAGCAGGCCACCCAGCTCGTCCTCGGCGCCAGCGGGCGCTCACGATGGTCGAAGCTCCTGCGCGGCTCCGTCATCAACGACATCCTGCGCCGCTCCACCTCGTTCGACGTGCACGTCGTCAGCGTCGAGGGAGCGAACGATCAGCGGGTCGAGGACGTACCTCGACGTCGGTTGCCACCGGTCTCGAAGCGGCGCCAATGGATCGGCTGGGCCATCGTCGGGGTCGGGCTCCCGCTCCTCACCATCGCTCTCGCCCACACCCGCGGTCACCTCGGGCTCACCAGCGACCTGCTGCTCTACCTCGTCCTGGTCGTGCTCGCCGCGGCGGTGGGTGGGGTCGGGCCTGCCGTCGCTGCGGCCGTCGGCGGATCCCTGGCCGCCAACTGGTACTTCACCCCGCCCTACCACCGCTTCACCGTCGCCGAAGGGGAGAACGCGCTCGCGCTGGCGGTGTTCCTCGCGGTCGGCGCGCTCGTGAGCTACCTCGTGCTCCAGAGCGCGGGACGAGCAGCCGAGGTGGTCAGTCACCAGGTCGAAGTCGAAGCGCTACGGAAGGACCAGGCAAGAGAACGCGCCGCCGTGGTCGCAGCGGCCGCCGATGCGGAGGTCCGAGCCCGCGCCGACGAGCTGCGGGTCGCCGTGCTGCGGGCCGTCTCCCATGACCTCCGCACTCCGCTCGCCTCGATCAAGGCCAGCGTGACCAGCCTCCTCCAGCAGGACGTCGACTGGAGCGACGAGGCGATCCGCGAGTT
>JBJMHD010000011.1:0-12475 GCA_045807565.1 Acidimicrobiales bacterium
TGGTGGCCGATGGACGTCTCCTCGAGCTCGGCACGCACGACGAGCTGCTCGCCCGCGGCGACCGCTACGCGGCGCTGTTCGCCACCTGGACGGGCGGTCTCGCCACCACCGGCTGAGCAGTCCCGGGGTGCTAGCACCCCCGCCGTGACGGGAAGGCGCCACCCTCGTCGGATCCGTCCGGTTGGGGTGGAATGGGGACGTGGGCGCAGCGTGGTACCGGGCGAGGGGCGAGCTGCGCCGGCGATGGCGCGCCACGCTGCTCCTGGTGCTCCTCGTCGGCGTGGCCGGCGGTGCCGTCCTCACCGCGGTCGCGGGCGCCCGGCGCTCCTCCACGGCGTACGACCGCTTCCGGGACGCCACCCTTGCCGGGGACCTGGAGGTCGCCTTCGACGGGCCGCCGACCGAGGACCTGGCGGCCGCCGCCGAGCGGATCCGATCGATCCCGCAGGTGACCGCGCTGGCCCATGCGAACTACCCGTTCGTCGTCCCGAAGGGGAGCGGCGCCTATCCGTACCTCGACTTCCTCGCCTACGCCAGCACCGACGATGCCGAGGATGCCCAGGTGGACCTCCCTCGCCTCCTTCGAGGCACGGCTCCGGACCCGGACGCACCCGATGAGATGGCCATCAGCGAGATCTACGCACGCGAGTCGGGCTTGCGCGTCGGTGACCGCGCCGAGTTCGAGTCCTACAGCGAGGACCAGCTGCCCAAG
Organism: Acidimicrobiales bacterium; assembly: GCA_045807565.1. Lineage (GTDB taxonomy): Bacteria > Actinomycetota > Acidimicrobiia > Acidimicrobiales > VFJN01 > VFJN01. Next base: position 713 of record JBJMHD010000011.1, read on the forward strand.
CTGTTCGACACCGGGGACGCGGGTCCACCGGCCGGTCCGGAGCTCACCCTCGAGGTCACCGGCGTGTTCGACGCGCCGACCTTCCTCAGCGACAGCTCCGGTGACTTCCAACCCCGCATCTTCCTGACGCCGGCGTTCCTGGAGGAGGCGGCTGGGGGCATGGCGGTGTACCCGGGCGGGTTCACCGTTCGCCTCCGCGGGGGCGCCGACGACGCCGAGGAGGCGACGGCGGCGTTGCGGGAGGCCTTCGCCGACGCGGAGCACCTGGAGATCACCCCGTCGTCGGAGGTCGACGCCAAGATCCAGTCGAGCATCGACGTGATCGTGACGGCGCTCGTGCTGTGTGGGCTGGTGGCGGCGCTCGCCGGGACCCTCGCGATCGCCCAGGCGATGGTTCGGCACTACGCCAGCAACGAGTCGAGCGATCGCTGGCTCGCCGCGCTTGGGATGACCCGATGGGAGCGGGTGGTCACCAAGACCGCGACCGCTCTCCCCGTCGCCGCGCTCGGCGCACTGCTCGCGGTCGCGCTCTCCATCCTGGCGTCGCCGCTCATGCCCGTGGGGATCGCCCGCCGCGCCGAGCCCGACCCCGGGCTGGACGTCGACCGAGGCGTCGTCCTCGCCGGATTCCTGCTGCTGGCTCTGGGCGTCGTGCTGCTCTCCACGCTCGCCGCCGCGATCGTGAGCCGTCGGGAGCGGTTCGCGGTCGACGTCGACGACACTGCGGTTCCGTCGCGGTCGATGCGCGCGCTGCGGCGGACGAGCCTCAGACCGTCGGCCACCATCGGGGTGGCGATGGCCCTGGAGCCCCGCGGCGGCACGGCGTGGGCCGTGCGGTCCGCCCTCCTCGGCGTCGCCTTCGGCGTGATGGGGGTCGTGGCCGTCGTGGTGTTCGTCGCCAGCGTCGACGAGCTCGTCGACTCGCCGGCGCGCTACGGGTCACCGTTCGACGCCTTCGTGTCGGGGTTCAGCGGCAACCCGCTCGAGGACGGAGGCGGAGATCTGCTCGAGGACCCGAGGGTGGCCAAGGCGGGCCTGGGATACGGCGGACTGGGTCGCGTCGGTGGGGTCGAGGTGAACACCTATGCCTTCGAGTCGCTCAAGGGTGACATGGGGCTGACGATGCTCGACGGCCATCGTCCCAGCGGGAAGGCGGAGGTGGTCCTCGGCACCGCCACCCGAGATGCCGCTGATGTGGGCATCGGCGACGACGTGGAGGTCGTCGGTGAGGCCGGCTCCCTGGAGGCGACCGTCGTCGGGACGGCGGTGTTCCCCGTGGCGGACGAACGGGGGTCTCCGAGCCGTGGGGTCCTGATGGGGCTCGACGATCTCGAGCGGATCTCTGCTCCCGACGAGATCAAGGCCGACGTCCTGATCACGTGGGCGGACGGCGTCGACGTCGACGAGGCGAACTCGGAGCTGGCGGCGGCGACGGACACGGAGGTGTTCGAACCTCGGGTCCCCTCGGATGTGAACAACCTCTGGGACGTGCGGGCCCTGCCGCGCGCCCTCGCTGGGTTCCTCGCGATCCTTGCCGCGCTCGCAGCGGTCCACGCCCTCGTGTCCACCGTGCGCATGCGACGACAGGAGCTCGCGGTGCTCCGGACGCTCGGCTTCGAGCGCGCCCAGCTGAGCAGGACGCTCTGGTGGCAGGCGACCACCATCGGCGTGGTCGGTCTGGTCCTCGGCGTCCCCCTGGGCCTGCTCGTGGGGCGGCTCGTGTGGGGGGCGGTCGCCGCCAGCATCGGGGTCGTCGAGGATCCGGTGACGCCCGTGCTTGCGATCGCGGCGGTGGTGGTCGGCGTCCTGGCGATCCTCAGCGTGACGGCCCTGCTGCCGGGTCGGGCCGCCCGACGCGTGGCGCCGGCGCTGGCCCTCCGCACCGCCTGAGCGAGGTTTCGGGTCGCGGCGGGGATTGTTACCATCGCCGTAGGAGAAATTCCCGCCGATCGCCCCCCGGAGGGCTTCGCCGAATGGCTGTCACGGACCTCGACCTCTCGAAGTACAAGCTCGGCTGGAGCGACGCCGAGGACTACGTCTTCAAGCCCAAGAAGGGACTGGACGAGGACATCATCCGCGAGATGTCGTGGATGAAGGGCGAGCCCGACTGGATGCTCGACTTCCGGCTGAAGTCCTACCGGCACTTCGAGAAGCGCCCGATGCCCACGTGGGGCGGCGACATGTCGGAGATCTACCTCGACGACATCTACTACTACATCAAGCCCACCAACTCGCAGGTCGACGAGTGGGACGAGCTCCCCGACGCCATCAAGCAGACCTACGAGAAGCTCGGCATCCCCGAAGCCGAGCGCAAGTACCTCGCCGGCGTCACCGCGCAGTACGAGTCCGAGGTCGTGTTCCACCGGAACCGGGAGGACCTCGAGCGGCAGGGCGTGATCTTCTGCGACATGGACACCGCGCTCCGCGAGTACCCGGAGCTCGTGAAGCAGTACTGGTCCAAGATCATCCCGGCGAACGACAACAAGTTCGCGGCGCTGAACTCCAGCGTCTGGTCGGGCGGGAGCTTCATCTACGTGCCGCCGGGCGTGAACGTGGAGATGCCGCTGCAGGCCTACTTCCGGATCAACGCCGAGAACATGGGCCAGTTCGAGCGGACGCTGATCATCGCCGACGAGGGCAGCCAGGTGCACTACATCGAGGGCTGCTCGGCTCCGGTGTACACCACCGACTCGCTGCACTCCGCGGTCGTGGAGATCGTCGTGAAGCCCTCGGCCCGCGTCACCTACACGACCATCCAGAACTGGTCGAACAACGTGTTCAACCTCGTCACCAAGCGGGCTCGCGTCGAGGCTGAGGGCCACATGGAGTGGATCGACGGCAACATCGGCAGCCGTCTCACCATGAAGTACCCCGCTGTGTACATGGTGGGGCCCAAGGCCTCAGGTGAGGTGCTCTCGGTGGCGTACGCCGGAGCGGGCCAGCACCAGGACGCCGGCGCCAAGATGGTCCACGCCGCACCGGAGACCACCTCGAAGATCGTGTCGAAGTCGATCTCCAAGGACGGCGGCCGCACGAGCTACCGCGGCCTGGTCCACGTCGAGGACGACGCCTACGGCTGCAAGAGCCATGTGCAGTGCGATGCGCTCATCCTCGACGAGGACAGCGTCAGCGACACCTACCCCTACATGGAGGTGGGTTCACGTGACGCTGTGATCGGGCACGAGGCCACGGTGTCGAAGGTGGCCGACGAGCAGCTGTTCTACCTGATGAGCCGCGGCCTCTCACACGAGCAAGCGATGGGCATGATCGTGAACGGCTTCATCGAGCCCGTCACCCGCACCCTCCCCATGGAGTACGCGGTGGAGTGGAGCCGCCTGATCGAGCTCCAGATGGAGGGCTCGGTCGGCTAGCGGCCGACGCCGAGCCGCTCACGCCAGACGCGCAGCAGGCGTTCGGCCACGAGATCGCTGGGGTGGTGGACCCACGCGTCATCGAGCGCACGGCGCGCTTGCCGGGCCCACCGCTCGTCGTCCCACGTGAGGGTGTCGTTGATGATCTCGGCGGCGTGCTCGGCCCGCGCCTGAACGGTGTCGCCCCGGTAGCGGACCGCACCGCGGAAGACCTCGGCGCCGTCCAGGTCGCGCGTGAGGGTCAGCGCGCCGGACGCCATCGCCTCGACGACCGAGATGGGCTGGCCGAGCGGGTGGTCGGTGCCGTGGGTGTGGAGGTAGATGCCCGCGTCCATGGTGAGCGCCGCCGACTTCTCGTAGGAGAGGTCGGTGAGCACCTCCACCGGCGCGCCCAGCTCCTTCACGCGCTCGGCGAGCGCCTCGGTGCGCTCCTCGACCTGGTACGTGTGCCCGATGACGAGCACGAAGCGGTGCTCGGGGCAGAGCGTCGAGGCCACCAGGAACGTCTCGAGGTCCTTCGTGAAGAGCCCCGCCGACTGGCGCAGGACCAGGCGCCGGTCCTTGCTCGCGGTGGGGGCCACGCGGTCGACGTCGAAGGCGACCGGGTCGACGGAGGCGTTCGGTCGCCCCTCGAGGCCGCGCGCGAGGTGCGGGAAGAGGTGCACGACCACGCCGGGATCGTCGAGCAGGTCGGCGACGACGCCTCTGTCGAAGTCGAACCCGTGGCACCGGACGGCGTGCGGGATGCCCAGGGCGCGCGTGATCGGTCGGTGGTCGCGGCCCACGTTCAGCCAGTGGCTCAGGACCAGGTGGGGTCGGAAGTCGCGGAGGTGCTCCTCGAGCGGCCCTCGTCGCCAGGGGAGGCCGGGCTCGTAGGGCACGGCCACGCCCTCGTCGCTCCACACCTCCACCTCGGCGCCGATGGCCCGGAGGCCCGCGAGATCCGAGTGGATGTAGGTCTCGGTGACCTGCGGGAAGTGCCACTCGGAAGCGAGGATCCGCAGGCCTCGGGCCGGCTGCCCGATCACGCGCCGACGGATCTTGTGGAACGACGGCCCGAAGGGGTGCGTCGCGGACACGCGGTCCGGACGCCCCTCCTCGTAGGCGTGACCGATGGTCCACACCGGGGTGGGTGCTCGGCGCTCGGCCAAGCGGAGGACGAGGTCCCAGTCACCGAGCCGGGGCAGGTCCTCGTCGAACGGGCCGTCGTCCTCCAGTGACGTGAGGACGTCGCGGCGCACCACGACGCTCCCGAGGTCGATGAAGTTGCCCTCGGCGAGGTCGGACAGGGGTCGGTCCATCGGACGCACGGCGGGCGGGACCTCGCCGCCGCCGACGATCAGCTGGCGATCCAAGGCCCAGGTCGTGTCGGGACGGAGGGCACGCACGACGTTCTCGAGCCGGCGCGGGAACCACCAGTTGTCGGAGTCGAGGAAGGCGACGAGCTCGCCCGTGCTGCGGGCGATGCCGTGGTTGCGCGCGCCGGAGGGCCCGACCCCGGGCGTCGTGGTGACCACCACCCGCGGCTCGCGCTCGGCGAGATCGGCGAGGGTGGTGGCCACGGGCTCGGCGCTCCCGTCGTCGACGACCACCAGCTCCCAGCGTGGGTAGGTCTGCGCCAGCACGGACTGGACGGCGCGACGGAGGGGCTCGGCCCGGTCGCGCACCGGGAGCACGATCGAGACGAGCGGCCCTGGGTCGGGCAGCGTGCCGGCGCCATCGCTCGCCAGGTGCGCCAGCACCGCCGACACGGTGACCTGGGCACGGTGCTCCGACTCGCGCGTGCGCGCCTCGGCCGCGCTGATCTGCTCCCCGAGGGCCGTGAGCGCGGCCGACGTCTCGTCCCGCGCCGCCTCCATCCGGGCTTCGACCCGCTCCTCGGCGGCGGCCATGCGCTCGTGCGTGTCGGCGAACAGCTCCGCCATCGTCCGGGGCTGTCGCAGCAGGCGGACGACCACGTCGCGCGAGCGGCGGGGGAGGGAACCAGCCATGCTTCCGACCCTACCGGGCACGTCTGGCCGCGCTGATGGGGTCACGCGGGCGTGCTGCTGCACGGCGACGGCCGTGACGGGTCAGAATGACGCCGTGCCGATGCGCCAGGACTGCAAGCACTTCGAGAGCCGCACCTACCCGAACGGCGAGACCGTCCGGAAGTGCGACCTCGACCTCGCCCCCGAGGCGCCCTGGCGCTGCCCGGCGGACTGCCCCAAGTTCGAGCGGCGCTTGGCGGACGTGAACTGGAGCCACGGCACCCTCGTCACCCCGCCGACCCCGGACGAGCCGCTCGACGCCCTCGACCGCGATGACGGCTCGGTGGCGGCGATCCTCGACGAGGCCGAGGACTTCCTCAACTCCATCGGGGCGCAGGTGGTCGCGGAGGTCCAGGCCGAGAGCGCCAAGGGGCGAGGCGGCGGGAAGGGCAAGAAGCGCTTCGGGCGCAAGCGCAAGTAGCGCCGCTCACCTTTGGGAGGGGGCTGCCGCCCCGGTATCTTGGCCTCCCGGGGGCCGGTACGGCCCCTTGTTCGCGAGTGAGGTCGCTCTGAGCACGTTCTCCCCCGAAGCGCTCGTCGGGCTCGCCGGCCCGTCTGGTCTGGCCGAGCGGCGCGCCGTCGCGGTCGAGCGCTTCGCCGCCGCCTCGCTCCCGACCACCGACGAGGAGGTGTGGCGATACAGCCGGATCCACGAGCTCGACCTGGATCGGCTCTCGCCGGGCGCGCTCACCGCGTCGATCGCCCACGGCGAGCTCGGGGGCGCTGAGGTGCTGCGCGGCGAGTCCGCGGCCGAGCGCCTCCCCGACCTGCCGGAGCACGCCGACGCCCTCACCTGGCTCCACCACGCCCTCGCCGTGGATCCGATCGTCATCGAGGTCCCCTCGGGCGTGCACGTGGACGCGCCGATCGTCGTGCGGCACCCCGGCGCGGCCGACGGGATCGGGGCGTCCACCCTCCTCGTGGTGCGCCTGGGCGAGGCGAGCTCCGCCACCGTCGTCGAGCACCACGTCGGCGGCGGCGCCGGCCTGGTGCTGCCTGCCACCGAGGTCGTCGTGGGGCAGGCCGCCCGGGCGGGGTACGTCGCCCTGCAGCAGCTCAGCCCGCAGACGTGGTCCATCGCGAGCCTCGACATCGACGCCGCCCAGGAGGCCAACGCGACCGTCGGCCTCGCGGGGTTCGGCGGTGACTACGCCCGGGTCCGCACCGACTGCCGGCTCACCGGGCGGGGCGCGTCGGGCACCCTCCTCGCCGCCTACTTCGGCGACGGCGACCAGACGCTCGACTACCGCACCTTCCAGGACCATGCCGCGCCCGACACCACGAGCAACCTCCTCTTCAAGGGCACCGTGAGCGACCGGTCCCGCTCGGTGTACACGGGTCTCATCCGCGTCGCCAAGGAGGCCAGGGGCACCAACGCCTTCCAGACGAACCGCAACATCAAGCTCTCCGAGGACGCCTGGGCGGAGTCCGTCCCGAACCTGCAGATCGAGAACAACGACGTCCACTGCAGCCACGCCTCGGCCGTCGGCCCCATCGACGAGGAGCAGCGCTTCTACCTCGAGAGCCGCGGCGTGCCCACCCGCGTGGCGGAGCGCCTGATCGTGTCCGGGTTCTTCGCCGACGTGTTCGACGCCTTCCCCGCCACCGCGCTCCGCCCCGACCTCGACGCCGCGGTGGCCGCCAAGCTCACGGCGGTGCTCTCGTGACCGCCCACCGCGTCGGCCCCCTCGACGGCTTCGCCGAGGGCAAGGCGCACCGGATCGAGGTCGACGACCTCGTGCTCGCCCTGATCCGCATCGGAGACGACGTCTACGTGATCGGTGACCGCTGCAGCCACCAGGACGTGTCGCTCTCGGAGGGCGACGTGGACGCCGAGGAGCGGACGCTCGAGTGCTGGAAGCACGGGAGCGCGTTCTCCCTCGAGACGGGCGACCCCACCTCGCTGCCCGCCACCCGTCCGGTCCCCGTGTACGACGCACGGGTCGTCGACGGCGAGGTGGAGGTGGTGGTGGCATGACCGGCTCGCACGTGCTCGAGATCCGCGGCTTGCGCGCCGGGGTCGCCGGCAAGGAGATCCTCAAGGGGATCGACCTCACGGTCCGCTCCGGCGAGGTGCACGCCATCATGGGCCCCAACGGATCCGGCAAGAGCACCCTCTCGCACGTGGTGATGGGCCGTCCCGGCTACGAGGTCCTCGCCGGCAGCGTCACCCTCGATGGGGTCGACCTCCTCGGGCTGGCCGCTTGGGAGCGCGCTCAGGCGGGCCTGTTCCTCGCCATGCAGTACCCGACCGAGGTGCCCGGGGTCGCGGTCGTCGACGTGCTGGAGGCGGCCTACGCCGGGCTCGGCCGCGACCCGTCCGGCGTGGCCGAGCGCATCCGCGACGAGGCGGTGCGGATCGGCTTCGACGACCGGTTCCTCCACCGGGCGATGAACGTGGACCTCTCGGGCGGCGAGAAGAAGCGCAACGAGACCCTCCAGCTCGGCGTCCTCGAGCCCAAGATCGCCATCCTCGACGAGATCGACTCCGGGTTGGACGTGGACGCGCTGCGCACTTGCGCCCGCCGCATCGAGGCGGCCACCGAGGAGACCGGCCTGGGGGTGCTCGCCATCACGCACTACAACCGCCTCCTGCACGAGCTGCGGGCCGACCACGTGCACGTCCTCTCGGGCGGGGTCATCCAGCGGTCCGGCGGGCCCGAGCTGGCCGAGGCGCTGGAGCGCACGGGCTACGCCATCGAGGACGCCGAGGAGGGTTCGGACGAGCGCGCCGCCGACCCGTTCGCGGATCCCTTCGCCGATCCCCTCGCCTGACGGGGCGGGCTACTCGCCGGTGGTGCCGTCGATGGCCTCGCGGAGCAGGTCGGCGTGGCCGTTGTGGCGGGCCGTCTCCTCGATCATGTGGCAGAGGATCCACCGCAGGGTGAAGGGGGCGTCGTCCTCGCGTCGCCGGCCCGCGGCCGCCTCCTGGTCGAGCGATGCCGCCGCAGCGGCGACGGCTCGGCTCCTCGCGCACGCCTCGTCGTAGCGCTGCACCAGCCAGGCGGGGTCGTCGTCGACCGCGGTGCGGTGCTCCCAGTCGGGGTCGGCGTCCCAGTCGACGACGTCGAACGGCGGCGGCATGGGCTGGCCGGCGAAGCGCTCGGTGAACCACGAGTCCTCGACGAGGGCCAGGTGCTTGAGGAGCCCTGCCAGGGTGAGCGACGACGCGGCCGTCGTGCGCGAGAGCTCCGACTGCGTGAGCCCGGCGACCTTCAGCTTGAGCGTGTCGCGGTGGTAGTCGAGGAAGGTCTCGAGCATCTCGCGCTCGGGGAGCGCCGGGTGAGGCTCGCTGCGGGGGTCGTGGGACGGGTCGGTCACGACGCAGCGGGCTCGTCGAGCGCCTGCTGCAGCGTGTTCCACGACAACGTGGCGCACTTGATCCGCACGGGGAACTTCACGACACCCCGGAGCGCCTCGAGGTCGCCCAGCTTCACGTCCGCGTCGACCGCCTCGGAGGGTTCGGTGCCGTCCCCGTCGAGCGACTGCTCGTGGATCGACATCATCCCCTTGAACGCCCGGGTGAGCTTCTGCACCTCGTCGAGGGTCTTGCCCTTCACGGCCGCCGACATCATCGATGCCGAGGACTGGCTGATGGAGCAGCCCTGCCCGCCGATCCGGATGTCGGCCACGGTGCCGTCCTGCACGTCCACGTAGAGGACGATCTCGTCGCCGCAGAGCGGGTTGAAGCCCTCCACCCGGGTGGCGGGCGGCGTCTCGAGCTCGCCTCGGTTCCGCGGGGAGCGGTAGTGGTCGAGGATGATCTCTCGGTACAGGTCTTCCAGGCCGGGCATGCGGGTCGCGATCCTAACGGCGGGTTCAGGAGGAGAAGAACGTGGCGGCGGCGTCGATGGCGTCGCCCAGGGCGTCGATGTCGGCCTCGTCGTTGTAGACGTACATGGAGGCCCGGGCGGTGGCGGCGACGCCCAGCTCTCGCATCAGGGGCTTGGCGCAGTGGTGCCCGGCGCGCACGCACACGCCGTGCTCGTCGAACACCTGGGTGAGGTCGTGCGGGTGCAGGTCGCCGTAGCTGAAGCTGAGGACCCCGCCCCGGGCGGCCGGCTCCGACGGGCCGTGGATCGTGAGGACGTCGCCGAAGCGCTCGGACAGCGACCGCAGCGCGTAGGCCGTGAGCGACACCTCGTGCTCGCGGACCGCGTCCATGCCGAGGCCCTGGAGGTAGTCGACGGCGGCGCCCAGGCCGACGGCCTCGGCGATCGGCGGAGTGCCCGCCTCGAACTTCCAGGGGAGCTCGTTCGGCGTGAACCCCTCCTTGGTGACGTTGAGGATCATCTCGCCGCCGGTGAGGAAGGGAGGGGTCGCCTCCAGCACCGCGGAGGTGCCCCACAGCACGCCGATGCCGGTGGGGCCGCACATCTTGTGGCCGGTGAACGCCACGAAGTCGGCGCCCCATGCCTGTACGTCGGTGGCGAGGTGCGGCACGTGCTGGGACGCGTCGACCACGGCGATGGCGCCGGCGTCGTGGGCGGCGCCGACGAGGCGCTCCACGGGCAGGAGCGTGCCCAGCACGTTGGACATCGCCGCGAAGGTGACGATCTTGGCCCCGTCGACCAGGCGGTCGAGGTCGGTGAGGTCGAGGTGGCCGTCGGGCCGGACGGGGATCCACCGGAGCTCGATCCCGAGCTCGTCGTGGAGCTGGTGCCAGGGGACGATGTTGGCGTGGTGCTCGAGCTCGGTGAGGACGACGGCGTCGCCGGCCTGGAGGTTGGCGCGGCCCCACGCCTTGGCGATGAGGTTGAGCGCCTCGGTGGCGTTCTTCGTGAACACCACCTCCCGCGGGTGCGGCGCACCGATGAAGCGGGCGACCTTGCCGCGAGCGCCCTCGAGCGCGGCGGTGGCCTCCTCCGCGATCAGGTACGTGCCGCGGTGCACGTTGGCGTTCGACCGCTCGTAGTACTGCACCATCGCGTCGAGCACGGCCTGCGGCTTCTGCGACGTGTTGGCGGAGTCGAGGTACACGAGCCGCTTGCCGTGCACCTCGCGCTCGAGGAGCGGGAAGTCCTTCTTCACGGCGGTGACGTCGAGGACGGGGGAGCGCGTCACGTGTACGCCTCGTAGCCGTCCCGCTCCAGCTGCTCCGCGACCTCCATGCCCCCCGACGCGACGATCCGACCCTCGACGAGGACGTGCACGACGTCGGGCTCGAGGTGGTCGAGCAGGCGCTGGTAGTGCGTGATCGCGACGACGCCGAGGTCGGGACGGTCGCGGCGCACCTCCTGCACCCCTTGGGCCACGACCTTGAGGGCATCGATGTCGAGGCCGGAGTCGGTCTCGTCGAGGATCGCGACCTCCGGCTCGAGGATCGCCATCTGGAGGATCTCGTTGCGCTTCTTCTCGCCGCCGGAAAAGCCGGTGTTGACCGAGCGCGTCAGCATGTCCCCATCCATCTCGACGAGCTTCATCTTCTCGTCCATCAGGTCGGCGAAGCTCATCGGGTCGATCTCCTCCTCGCCGCGCGCCTTGCGGATCTCGTTGTAGGCGGCGCGCAGGAAGTACGCGTTCGACACGCCAGGAATCTCGACCGGATACTGGAATGCGAGGAAGACGCCCTGCTGGGCGCGGATCTCGGGATCGAGCGCGAGCAGGTCCTGCCCTTCGAACGTCACCGACCCTTCGGTGACCTCGTACGCCGGATGTCCCGCCAGCACCTGCGCCAGCGTGCTCTTGCCGGAGCCGTTCGGTCCCATCACGGCATGCACCTCGCCCGCGTTCACGGTGAGGTCGATCCCGCGGAGGATCTCACGATCGCCGGCGACGGCGTGGAGGTTTCTTATTTCGAGCATGAATTCAGAATTGCGAGAGAATGTTTTCGGTTTTCGGTTTTCGGTTCACGTCAGCGAGCGGTAACCGCGACAGCGTGACCTGTAGGTGTGCCGGCCGAAAACCGATCACCGATGACCGAAAACCTTCGGTCGGCTCCGCCGACCCAGCGTCAGCCTACCGACCCTTCCAGCGTGATCCCCAACAGCTGCTGCGCCTCGAGCGCAAACTCCATCGGCAGCTCCTTGAATACTTCCTTGCAGAAGCCGCTCACGATCATGCTCACCGCCTGCTCGGCGCTGAGCCCGCGTTGCTTGAGGTAGAAGATCTGGTCCTCTCCGATCTTCGACGTCGACGCCTCGTGCTCGACCTGCGCCGAGTTGTTGCCGACCTCGATGTACGGGAAGGTGTGCGCGCCGCACTGGTTGCCGACCAGCATCGAGTCGCACTGGGTGTAGTTGCGCGCCCCCGTCGCCTTCGGCATCACCTTCACCTGGCCGCGGTAGCTGTTCTGCCCGTGTCCCGCCGAGATCCCCTTGCTCACGATGTTCGACTTCGTGTTGCGGCCGATGTGGATCATC
>JBJMHD010000012.1:0-12940 GCA_045807565.1 Acidimicrobiales bacterium
GACGAGAGCGCCCCGCCGGTCGCGACGGTCCACGGCGTGGAGATCTCGCAGTCGGACGTGGAGGCGCTCGCCTCGGACGCAGGGTTCTTGGAGTTCATCGGGGCGCCGGCGGCGGACGAGGACGAGGACGCCGACGTCTCCCAGACCGAAGCGGGGCGCCGGACGCTCACGTGGCTGATCGGCAAGGCCCTGATCGACTCCGAGCTCGCGGTGCAGGACCTCGCCGTGGACGAGGAGACCCGCGACCAGGCCGCCGACGACCTCGAAGCCGGCGACGTGCCCGACGACGTCGAGGCGATCGTCGACGGTGACGAAGCGATCGGTGACGACCAGCGCGACGACGTTGCCGATGCCCTGGCCGCGTACGTGACCCTCGATGAATGGCTCCGCACGATCGACCCGACCGACGTCGAGCTCCAGGACAGGATCAAGACCGAGCACCCCGAGGTGGCGGACTCCATCTGCGGCTCGGCGCTGTCGGTGGACGAGGCCGACGCTGGCACGGTGCGCGAGCAGCTGAAGGCGGGATCCAGCCTCGACCAGATCGCGGACGACGTGCCGACGCTCTCCCGCACGCCGGCGGGGGGCGAGTGCCTGAGCCGCGGGCTGTACCGCCGCCAGCTCGTCGACCTGCTCTACGGCACACCGGTCGGGTCGGCCGGTGAGAAGACGGTCGTATCACGGTCGACCGGGAAGCCGGTCGTGTTCTTCGCCACGCCCACCGCCCAGGTCGCCGTCGAGGGCGACAACCTCGACGCGGCCGTCGCCGACACGTTGCAACGGCTGCACGACGAAGGTGGCGCCGCGTTCTCCGAGCTGGCGTACTCCACCGTCGATCCCGACCTCGACGCCAGCTGGGGCGTCTGGGACCCGACCGTGGGCGTCGTCGCCGCCGACGCCCCACCAGCGTGGTCGGCCTTCGACCTGCCCGACCCGACGACGACCACCACCACGGCCCCTCCGCCTCCTCCGCCTCCGCCGGCGGAGTCATCTGAGTTCGCGGCGGGCTCGGAGCCGACCCTCGCCGGCACGGCGCCGGGCGACCCCGGCACCGGCGACCTCGTGGGCCGCGCCAAGGCCGCGCTCGAGAGCGTGGTGCCCGGCAGCTGGCGCCAAGCCGTGCCCGTCACCTTGGCGATCATCGAGGGCTCGACGTCGCTCTCCTGGACCGACGGGCACATCGACGTGGGGACGGTGCACGCCACCGGTGACTGGACGCGGCTCCAGGCGGTGATGGGCCACGAGTTCGGCCACCAGGTCGGGTTCCGCTACGGCTCGCAGGCGCACGTCGGGGCGGCGCCGACGGGCTGGCCGCCCTCGGGCGAGGTGCCGGTCGAGGAGGCGTGGGCGGACTGCGTGTCGGGCAGCTACATCTCGTACTACCCCTGCGGCGGCTCTTCACAGCCCTGGACGGTCGACTGGATGGCGGCGGGACCGGCCGGCCATCCGCGCACCGGCTGACCTCCGCACCGGGCCTCGCCGTCCGAGGGTCCTTGATCCAGGTGTGCCCAGCGGCCACCCTTGAACCTGATGGCACTCACCGAGCGTGACAAGGCGATCCTCGACTTCGAGCGCACGTGGTGGACCGAGGCGGGCCCGAAGGACACCGCGATCCGTGAGCGCTTCGAGCTCTCGGGCACGCGCTACTACCAGCTGCTCACCGAGCTGATCGACGATGACGACGCGCTCGCGTACGACCCGCTCCTGGTCCGCCGGCTCCGGCGCGTCCGCGAGCGCCGCCGCCGCGCTCGCATCGAGGGGCGCCCGATGAGCCAGCTCGAACCGCGATAGGGGAGACTCCCTCGATGGCCCGACGCCGACCCGCCGAACCGTCCGTCAACCCCGCGCGCGGCGCCGCCCTCGTGGTGGTCGCCGTGCTCATCGGGCTCTTCCTCCTGCGGGAGGGGCTCGACACCTCCGAGGCCGTCACCACGAGCTCGAAGGACAAGGGCTCCGACTCCGCCGACTCCGGCGACTCCACGGACAGCGGCGACCAGAGCGACGAGAGCACCACCACCACCCTCGCCAGCCGAGCACCGGCCGACGTGCCCACGATCGTCCTGAACGACTCCGGCATCGCGGGCGCGGCGGGGGGCTACAGCGATGCCCTGGCGGCGGCCGGCTACCAGCTCACGAACCCCGATGGCGCCAACGCCGACGCCGAGGGCGACGCCGCCACCACGATCATCTACTTCGCCCCCGGCTTCGAGACCGAGGCCGCGGCCGTCGGGGCCGTGATCGGTGCGCCGGCCACCGTCGTCCCCACCGAGCTCCCCACCACGCCTCCCGGCCCGATCGCCGGTGCCAGCGTGGTCGTGGTCCTCGGCACCGACCTGGCCAACGTGCCGGCGCCTGCCGCGGGCAGCACGACGACCACCACCGCCGCCAACTAGGGGCCGATCAGCCCTCTCGCGTCGTGGTGACGCGCAGCTCGTAGATCACCAGCGCGTCGACGGCGGGTGCCACCACGCCCTCGGGGGGCGCGACGAGCACGTCGACGGCACCAGCGCTGCGCGTGCGGCCCTCTCGCACGGATCCGTCGATGAGGTCGAAGGCGGTCACCGCGGACGTGTGGAGGTCGCCATCCAGCACGACCTGGCTCCCGCCGGACTCCTTCGTCGCGTTGAAGGCCTCGAGCAGGGACGTCTCCACGACGGCGACGTCACGGTCGTCGATCACGCCCAGGCGGTCGAGGCGACCGTCTCCCGTGATCGTGCCCTCCCGGATGTCCCACCGGTCGCCCACCGCCAGCGGCCGGTCGGGTGTCGTGGTGGCGGCCGCGGCGAGGAGGGCATCGGTGGACAGCCCCGCCGACTCGGCCGGCAGGCCGTCGATCTGCTGGATCGCCTGGAGCGATCCTGCTCGGTCCACCTGCACCGTGGCGGTGCTCGGCGTGGGCGAGGAGGACGAGGTGAGCGTCACCTCCACCCGGGCGCCCTCGTCGGTGACCTCGAGGACCTTCTGGGTCGAGTGCACCGTGACCGTGAGCTCGGTGGTGCGAGCCGCCTCGCCTTCGACCGTGCGCGTGAGCGTCGTCTCGATCACGTAGCGGTAGCGATAGGTCGCACCGACCTCCTGCTGGAACCGGAGCTCCACGGTGTTCGGCCGGCAGGCGAGGAGCAGGCTGGCGCCCGCCACCGTGAGCAGCGCGGCGACCGTGCGGCGAGGCATCGGTCGACGGTACCCGCCGCCCCGTAACCTCGGCCCGATGGACGCGCTCGAGGCCCTTCGGCGCGATCGAGCGTCGGCGGGGGTGTTCGTCGACTTCGACGGCACGCTGTCGCCCATCGTGCCGGCGGCGGCCGACGCTCGTCCGCTCCCTGGCGCCCCCGCGGCCCTGGAGCACCTGAGCCGGGTGCTCGGTCGCGTCGCGGTCGTCTCCGGTCGTCCCGTCGCCTACCTCGTCGAGCACCTTCCCGAGGGCCTCGAGCTGCACGGCCTGTACGGGCTCGAGTCGCGCGTCGGCGGCGAGCTGCGCACGCGTGCCGACGCCGACCGCTGGCGTCCGGTCGTCGACGCGGTGGCGGCGGAGGCCGAGGCCGCCGTCGGCCGAGAGGGCGTCGACGTCGAGCACAAGGGGCTCTCGCTCACCCTGCACTTCCGACGCGTGCCCGACGCCGAGGATGCGGCGATCGCGTGGGCTCGCGCCGCATCGGCCCGCACCGACCTGCACCTCCGTGCCGCCAAGATGTCGCTCGAGCTCCATCCCCCCGTGCCCGTCGACAAGGGGACGGTGGTCCGGGAGCGATCGGAGGGTCTGGCCACGGTGGCCTACATCGGCGACGACCTGGGCGACCTGCCGGCCTTCGAGGCGCTCGACCGGTTGGCCGAACGAGGCGTGGTCGCGATCAAGGTCGCGGTGCGCACCCCCGACGTCTCCCAGGCGCTCACCCAGCAGGCCCACCTGCTCGTGGACGGGCCGGGCGGCGTCCTCGACCTGCTGCGCTCGATCGCCTGACCCGGCGCGAGCACAACCTCAGCTGCGGGCGGCGGCCAGCTGGTCGTCCAGCCAGTGCGCCGGTGTGCGCGCCTCAGCGATGGCTCGCAGACGTGACGCCCGCTCGCGGCGCTCGTCGGCCCCCATCGTGAGGGCCTGGTGCAGCACGGCGGCGGTGCCGGCCACGTCGAAGGGCGGGGTCCGCAGCGCTGCCTCTCCCAAGCGCTCCCACGCGCCCGCCTCCGGTGAGAGCGCGAGCACCCCATCGCGCTCGTTCACCAGCGCCCCTTCCGATGCCACGAGGTTCAGCCCGTCGCGGATCGGGTTCACGAGGAGGGCGTCAGACCGCCGCAGCAGCGCGACGGACCGTGGGAAGTCGTCGGCGATGTCGAGCACGATCGGCTCCCAGCCGTTGCGACCGAAGCGATCGTTGATCGCACGCACCTCGTGCTCGACGCGCTCCCGGTACGCGGAGTAGCCCGGCACGCCGGTGCGCGACTCGTAGCCGTGGCCCACGAACACGACGCGCTCGCGGTGCTCGGGGTGTGCCTCGAGGAGCTCGCCGTACGCCTGGAACCCGCGGAGCAGGTTCTTCGAGAGCTCGACGCGGTCGACGCGCCCGATCAGCTGCCGGCCGTCCAAGCGCTCCTCGAGCGCGCGCAGCGCCTGATCGCACTCCGGGGTCGCCGCCGCCGCCCGGATGTCCGCCGGATCCGACGCCAGCGGCGACGCGAACGTGGCCGGTTCCAGGTCGGCGATGACCGAGGCCGACGCCCGGAAGTCGTCGGCCCAGCGGCGGCTGTGGAAGCCGCACGAGCGGTGCGCGGCCAACCCCTCGAGGAGCTCGCGGGCCGCAGCCTCCGGCAGCGCGCCGAGCCACACCGGCGGGGCGAACGGGGTGTGGTGGAAGTGCACGCAGGCGAGGTCGGGTCGGGCTGCCCTCAGGCGCGACGCCACCAGGCACAGGTGGTAGTCCTGCACGAGCACCACCGAACCGTCAGGGGCAGCGTCGGCCACGGCATCGGCAAACGCGTGGTTGACGGCTCGGTACGCGTCCCACGCGTCCGCCCACCCTGCGTCGAAGGCGGGCTCGCGGGTGAGGTCCCACAGGCCGTGGTGCGCGAACCAGAGCACCTCGTTGCTCACCACGTCGTAGGCCAGCCGGTAGGTCTCGGCGTCGAGGTCGAGCAGGCGGACGTGGAGCCCGTCGAGGTCGACGACGCCGGCGCTGGCGGCCTTCCGGTCCTCGTCGGACATGGCGGCGGCCAGCCAGGTGACGTCGGTCTCCGCGGCCAGCGGCGCGATGCCTGACACCAACCCCCCGGCCCCCCGCTTGCTCGTGACGGTGCCGTCCTCCTGCCGCACGAACGACACCGGGCCGCGGTTGGACGCGAGGACGATCGGCCGGTCGACAGAGGCGGGGGGCATGGAGGGCCCACGGTACCGAGCGACGGGAGGCCCGTCGGCGAGCCAGCATGGCCGGGTGCGCGTGGTGGCCGCTCCCGACAAGCTGCGAGGGACCGCGTCCGCTCGCGCCGTGGCGAAGGCCATCGGCGACGCCGCCTTCGAGGTCGGCTGGGAGTGCGTGGAGATGCCGATGGCCGATGGCGGGGAGGGCACGCTCGACGCCCTCGGCGGCGCCAACCGGGTCAGCACCGTCACGGGTCCGCTGGGCACGCCCGTCGAAGCCCGGTGGCGGCTGGACGGTCGCACCGCCGTCATCGAGATGGCCCTCGCCTCGGGGTTGGAGCTCGTCGGCGGGGCCGAGGGCAACGACCCGGTGGCGGCGTCGTCGGCAGGGACCGGTGCGCTCATCGTGGAGGCCCTCGATGCGGGGGCGCGCCGTGTGATCGTGGGGCTGGGCGGGTCGGCCACCACGGACGGGGGCCTCGCGGCGCTGCGAGCGCTCCACCCGCTGGGGCGGCTGAAGGGCGTGGAGCTCCTGGTCGCGTACGACAGCCGCGTGTCCTTCCTCGATGCGGCAACCGTGTTCGCGCCGCAGAAGGGCGCGACGCCTGCGCAGGTCGAGCTGCTGCGGCGACGCCTGGAGCGGCTGGCGCAGGTGTACCGCGAGGAGCACGGCGTGGACGTCCTCACCCTCGAGGGAGCGGGCGCGGCGGGCGGGCTCGGGGGCGGCTTGGCGGCCGCCGGCGGGCAGCTCGTGAGCGGGTTCGACCTCGTCGCCGACGAGGTCGGGCTGGACGAGGCGCTCGAGGGGGCCGACCTGGTGATCACCGCCGAGGGGTTCCTCGACGAGCAGAGCTTCGAGGGCAAGGTCGTGGGGGGCGTGGCGGGGATGGCCGCGCCGGTGGGCGTGCCGGTGGTGGCGATCGCCGGCCAGGTGTACGACGGTGCGGGCGACCGGCTGGAGGCGGTGAGCCTGGTCGATCGCTTCGGGGAAGCCCGCGCCATGGAGCGGACCGTCGAGTGCATCCGCGAGGCGACCGCCGACGTCCTCCGCCGCCGCGGAGGGTGACCGGGCGATGACCGAGGGCCTCAGCCGGCTCCGGACGCCGCCCCTCCACGTCTGAGCACCGCAGCACCTGCCTCGACGGGCGGGGGCCCTCCGGTACCCTCGGCAGCGATGGTGGAGCGCATCCGCAGGGCCGGCACCGTGTGCTGGGCCGTGTGCGGCGTCGCCGCCGTGATCGCGCTGGTGGGCTTCGTCGCCTGGATCTTCCGCGTGATCTGGCCGCCCCTCATCCTGGCCGGCGCCATCGTGTTCCTCCTCAACCCCGTGGTCACGCGCCTCCAGGCGCGCCACCTCCCCCGGGCGCTCGGCACCGGTCTGTCCTACGCGGCGGTGGTGGGCTTCACCGTGCTCGTGGTCCTGCTCGTCGCGCCGCTCGCCACCGACCAGTACGACGAGCTGGCCGGCGAGTGGCCGGACATCCGCACCGACATGGAGGATCAGATCGACGAGTGGGCGGCGCAGACCCGCGAGCCCGACTCCTGGTTCCCGGTGGAGCTCCCCACCTCAGAGGAGCTGGAGGACCAGTTCTTCGGCGGGAACGCCAGCGACCTCGACGGCAACGGCGTGGTCACCGACGAGGAGCGCCAGGAGGCCTTCGCCGACCAGCTCGACACCGCCCGGGAGCTGCTGCTGCGCATCTTCCACGTCGGGATCATCTTCCTCATCGGACCGATCATCGCCTTCTACCTGCTGGTCGACCTGCCCCACATCCGCAGGGTCTTCCGATCGCTCGTGCCCGAGCGCGCCCGCGGCGACGCGATGGTGCTGTCGCGACGGTTGAGCACGGCGATCGGCGGCTACTTCCGGGGCCAGCTGGCGGTGGCCTTCGTGGTGGGCGCCATGGCGTCGATCGGCATGCTGCTCATCGACCTGCCGTTCTGGTTGATCGTGGGCATGATCGCCGGGATCTTCAACATGATCCCGTTGGTCGGGCCGTGGATCGGTGCCGTCCCGGGGATCATCATCGCCTTCACCACCGGTGGCGGTGTGGGGAAGGCGATCGCGGTGGCGGTGGTGATGGCCATCGTCCAGCAGATCGACAACCACTTCATCAGCCCGATGGTGATGCAGCGTGCGGTCAAGCTGCACCCAGCCGTGGTGATGCTCGCCCTGCTCGCAGGAGGGAGCCTCGCCGGCTTCTTCGGCCTGCTGCTCGCCGTGCCTGCCACGGCGACCTTGAAGATCGTGTGCGGCCACGTGTGGCGGCACTTCGTGCTCGGAGAGCCGCTCGACGCGATCGAAGCGCGCTGGGAGTCCGAGGACGTCCCCCGCAAGGGCGGCGTGATCGAGAAGATCGGCGACGAGGAGTCGGCCTTGCCCTCGGAGACCCAGGACGGGACCTCCGAGGGCACGACGCCGGGGGCAGGTGCGGCTACGGCTGCGGCGGACGAGGAGCCGGTGCCGACCGGGCCCTGAGGGCCACCATCGCCCGGGCGACGGCGGTGACCGCCTCGTCCGGGGACGCTGGCCCGAGTGGGGTGGGATCGCTGATCGCGAGCTCCGCGCTCTCCACGCTGCAGCCCGTCAGGGCTTGGAGCAGCTCGGTGAGTCGGTGGCCGGTGGGGGGGTCGTCGAGGTCGAGGATCACGTCGCTGCGGACGATCTCGCTGATCGTCATGGGTGTTCGCTCCAGTCTCGCCCTGGGGCCCGCCGGGGTTGGTCACCCACAGCATCGACCACTCTGCGTGGTCACCTTTAGGGATTTCCCTAGGCCGAACGACCTACGCGGTTCTGGCGGGAACCAGACGATCTACGCAGTCCGGCGCCGGTACCCGGACACCTCGACGAGCGGGGGCCGCTCGTCGGCTCGGACCTCCACCGGGTCCTGGTCCGGGCGCACGAGGGTGGCGGTCCGCCCGGGCCGGTCGCCGGCGCGGCCGAGGGCGGTCTGGAGGACGGCGAGCGCCTGCGGGCCCAGCTCCTCGAGCGAGCGGTTGCGGTGGCGCCGCAGGCCCAGGTCCACCTGGGCGATCGCCTCGGTGCCCTGGCTGTCGGCGATGTCGATGAGCAGGCCGAGGTCCACGCCGTAGCCCTGCACGAAGGGCAGCTGCTCCAGCAGCGATCGGCGCCCGGCGTACTCGCCCGAGAGCGGCTGCACGATCGAGGAGAGGTGGGGGAAGAGCGCGGCGATCGCGGGCCGCGCCATCAGCTCGGTGACCCGGCCCCCGCCGTGCGGGCTGCCCTCCACCGGCCGGTCGTAGAACCCCTTCACGAACGCGATCTCGGATCGCGTCAGGAGCGGCCCGACCAGGCCCACCACGAAGTGGGGCGCGAAGTCGCGGATGTCGGCATCGCACCAGGCGATGACGTCGCCGCGCGCCGCCGCGACCGACTTGTAGAGCGCCTCGCCCTTGCCCTCGCCCCGCCCGAGCTCCGGCAGCACGTCGTCGACGGCGACGACGCGGGCCCCCGCGTCGGCGGCGATCCGCGCGGTGTCGTCGGTGGAGTGGTCGTCCATCACGAGGACCTCGTCGACCAGCCCGCAGCCCTCCACCAGGTGCCCCTGGATCGCCTCGACGATGGGCCCGACGGTGGCGGCCTCGTCCCGTGCCGGCAGGCACACCGACACGAGCTGGCCGTGCCGCGCCTTGTCCTCGGCGAGCGCGGCAGCGGCGAAGTCGCTGTACCGGTAGGTCCGGAAGATGGGCCGCCGCACCGCGCCATTCAACCGGCGCCTCCTGGTCACGGCAACCTGGCCGGGGCCGGGAATGGGCCGATCCGCCCGGTGGTTCAGTACGATCGCACCTCCGTCCCACGGACCTCCCCCCACCCCGGAGCAGCAGCGATGAGCGTCACCGTCCGAGTGCCCACCACCCTCCGTCCCCTCACCGGCGGGGCGTCCGAGGTCGCGGTCGACGGCGCGACGGTCGGAGAGGTCTTCACGAGCCTCGAGGCCGCCCACCCTGGGTTCGCGGAGCGGCTGCTCGACGACGCCGGCGGGCTCCGCCGCTTCGTCAACGTGTTCGTGGCCGACGACGACGTCCGCTTCCTCGAGGGCCTCGACACCGCGGTGCCCGACGGCGAGACCGTCAGCATCATCCCCGCCGTCGCCGGCGGTTAGCGCTCGCCGCCGACGCCGGCGCGAGGTAGGGCCGTTCGGCTCATTCACCGGGGATGCGTTCGCGTCGATCCCCCTGCATGGACGCGCCCGACGTGCTGGTCGTCGATGACGACCCGGACATCCGGGCGATGCTCGGCTTCTCCCTGGGAGGCGAGTTCAACGTCCGCTTCGCCACCGGAGGCCAGCAGGCGATCGACGAGCTCGCGGCGCGGCCGCCTGCGGCGATGATCCTCGACGTGATGATGCCCGACGTCGACGGCTACGACGTGCTGGAAGCGCGGCGCGAGCGCAGCCTCGCGCCGGACACCCACATCCTCGTCCTCACGTGCAAGACCGATGAGCGCGACATGGTGCGCAGCTGGTCGCTCGGAGCCGACGCGTACCTCTCCAAGCCCACCGACCCCGAGCAGATCGCGGCAGCCCTGCGGGCCCACCTCCTCCCGACCGCCGAGCCCTGAAGGCCAACGGCGCGCCGAGGCAGAGCGCAGTCGTCGGTGCCTGGCCGCCTCCGGCCGGCTTCCTATGCGGCGTCGGGCTCCAGGCCCATGACCTCGAGCAGCTCGGCGCGCTCGGGCCCCAGGGACGGCTCGGGCTCCCGCTCGTCCCTCGACTGGTAGGCCTCCAGCACCTTGGCCATCACCTCGGTGTCCTGCATGAGCGCATCGGGTGAGGACAACAGGTTGAACCCGCGTAGGAAGGCCCGGAACACCGTCGCGTCCGTGCGAAGGGCAGGGAACAGGCCCTCCCGGAGGACCGACCGCATGAACTGGCGCTGGACGGCGTCGGGATCGGAGCCCTCCGGGTCCAGTGCCTCTCCTCGCGCCTCCTGGAGCATGCGGCGCGCCTCGGCGCGCTGGGCCCGGTCCTGCGTGACCGACGCGACGTACCAGGGCTCGATCTCCCGCGCCGTCGCCTCCTCGAAGGCCAGGTGGAACGCGTCGTCGAGCTCCCCGTGCGCGCTCACCGCGTCCGCCAGCAGCTCGGCGTGCACGATGCCCAGGCTGCAGCCCCGCCCGTAGAGCGGGTTCGTGCAGGTGTGGGCGTCGCCGATGGCGACGACGCCGAGCGCGGCGGGCCGGCCGTCGATGACGAACCGGCGGATCCGGTTGCGGAGCTTCGCCATCGGGTGGACCTCGGTGAGCGCTTCGCTGACGCCGGGGGCGAGCCACGGCCCCACAGGCTGCAGCGTCGACGCCGCGGCGGCGAACCGCTCCGGCGACGACAGCGCCCGCAGGGTGGCGTCCTCGTTCGACGTGGCCAGGGTGACCGAGAACGTGCCGTTGTCACCCTGGAAGACCGCGAACTTGAGGTAGCCGAGGTCCCCGCCGATCGGGCCGTCGGTCACCGGCTGCTCACCCGTGAGCCGGTAGAAGCGCGACCAGTAGACGATCCCCGTGTCCTCGTCGACCTCGTCGACCTTGTCGGCGCCGATGGCCTCGAACCAGCCCGGGACGTCGCCGCGCCGGCCGTTGGCGAGCACGACCAGGTCGCCCTCGATGGTGCGCCCGTCAGCCAGGTGCAGGCCGGTGACCCGGCGCCGCCCGCTGGGGTCGTCGGTCGCCGCCAGCCCGTCGACCACCACCCCGTCGAGCAACGACACGCCCGGCGAGGCGAGCGACGCCCGGCGGAGCACCCACTCGAAGGTCGTGCGGCGGCAGGCGAGGGCCACCAGGTCCTCGTCGCCCGGGCGGGGGCTGCGGTCGTCGATGGTCTCGGGCATGCCCTCGGCGAACCGGAGCTCGGTGGCCCCGGCCTCCAGCAGCGCGGCGAGGACGTCGGGGTGCCGGTCGCGGAGGACGTTGCGCAGGCGGGCCAGGAAGGCGTGGCTGTGCCGGACCTGGGGTGCGCCGCGGCGGTCCCACCAGAACGCCGTGTCCGGGTCGGGCGGGAGGGGGGTGGCGTCGCGCTCCACGACGGTGACCTCGTGGCCGGCCCGACCCAGCGCCAGCGCCGCCCCGAGCCCCGCCACCCCGGCGCCCACCACCACGATCCGAGCCATGTCCGCCAAACTAGACCGCGCGGTCAAGTTGGCGGAAACGGCTAGCACTCTCCGGTTGCGAGTGCTGATCGAGGGTGCTTGACTGGCTGGCAGTCACGCAGTGCGAGTGCTAATCGCAACCACAGAAGCCATCCGCTACCGGAGGACCATCCGCCGATGCCCAAGACCATCTCCTTCGACGAAGAGGCCCGCCGCGGCCTCGAAGCCGGCATGAACAAGCTGGCCGACGCCGTGCGCGTCACCCTCGGCCCGAAGGGCCGCAACGTCGTGCTCGACAAGAAGTGGGGCGCCCCCACCATCACCAAGGACGGTGTGTCCGTCGCGAAGGAGATCGAGCTCGAGGACCCCTTCGAGAAGATCGGCGCGGAGCTGGTGAAGGAGGTCGCCAAGAAGACCGACGACGTCGCCGGTGACGGCACCACCACCGCCACCGTGCTCGCGTGGGCGATGGTGCACGAGGGGCTGCGCAACGTCGCCGCCGGCGCGAACCCGATGGCCCTCAAGCGGGGCATCGAGGCCGGCGTCGAGGCCGCGGTCGCCAACCTCGGCAAGCTCAGCAAGGACATCGAGTCCAAGGAGCAGATCGCGCAGGTCGCGGCCATCTCCGCGAACAACGACGACGAGATCGGCAAGGCCATCGCCGAGGCGATCGACAAGGTCGGCAAGGACGGCGTCGTCACCGTCGAGGAGTCGAACACCTTCGGCCTCGACATGGACCTTGTCGAGGGCATGCGCTTCGACAAGGGCTACATCTCGCCCTACTTCGTCACCGACCCCGACCGCATGGAGGCCGTGCTCGAGGATCCCTACATCCTCCTCGTGAGCTCCAAGATCTCCGCCGTGCGCGACATGCTCCCCGTGCTCGAGAAGGTCATGCAGTCGAGCCGCCCGCTGCTCATCGTCGCCGAGGACATCGAGGGCGAGGCCCTCGCCACCCTCGTGGTGAACAAGATCCGCGGCACGTTCAAGAGCGCCGCCGTTAAGGCCCCCGGCTTCGGCGAGCGCCGCAAGGCGATGCTGCAGGACATGGCCATCGTCACCGGCGGCCAGGTCGTCTCCGAGGAGATCGGCCTGAAGCTCGAGAACATCGGGATCGAGCTCCTCGGTCGGGCCCGCCGCGTCGTGGTCACCAAGGACGAGACCACGATCGTCGAGGGTGGCGGCGACGCCGACCAGATCGCCGGTCGGGTCAACCAGATCCGCAAGGAGATCGAGAACTCCGACTCGGACTACGACCGCGAGAAGCTCCAGGAGCGCCTCGCCAAGCTGGCCGGCGGCGTGGCCGTCATCAAGGCCGGTGCGGCGACCGAGGTCGAGCTCAAGGAGCGCAAGCACCGCATCGAGGACGCCGTCCGCAACGCGAAGGCGGCCGTCGAGGAGGGCATCGTCGCCGGTGGTGGCGTCGCGCTCATCCAGGCCGGCAAGCTCGCCTTCGCCGACCTGGTGCTCGACGGCGACGAGGCGACCGGT
>JBJMHD010000013.1:0-6855 GCA_045807565.1 Acidimicrobiales bacterium
CCGCCTGCGGCGGCCTGCGGCGAGCCAACCCGTCCGGTGCGCCTGCGGCGCTCTCATCGCGGCTCAGGGGTCGGCGGAGCCGCCCCTTCGCAGGTGGGGGGCGCCGGCGGAGCCTCTGCCCCCCACACCCCCCGCCGGCGGGAGACCACTCCCGTGATCGGGATCGGGGTGGATCTGTGCGATGTTCAGCGGATGCGGGCGGCGCTGGCCCGCACGCCGACGCTGCGCGATCGCGTGTTCACCGAGCGGGAGCGGGCGTACTGCGACGAACGTCGCGATCCCACCGAGCGCTACGCGGCGCGGTTCGCGGCGAAGGAGGCGGTGCTCAAGGCGATGGGCCTGGGTCTCGGCGCGTGCGGGTGGCATGAGATCGAGGTGGCGCGGGCGGAGAGCGGAGCACCCTCGATCCTCCTGCACGGCACCGCGCGCGACCTGGCCGACGAGCGTGGCATCCGCTCCTGGCTGCTCACGATGACGCACACGCACGCGGTGGCCGAGGCCATCGCCGTCGCGCTGTGATCCCCGTCCTCACCCCCGAGGAGATGGCGGCCGTCGATGCCGCCGCACCCGAGCCGCTGGAGGTGCTCATCGGACGGGCGGGTGCCGCCGTCGCGCACCACGCCCTGGAGCTCCTGGGCGGCGCGTACGGGCGCCGCGCGGTGGTGCTGGCGGGGAAGGGCAACAACGGCGCCGACGGCCGCGCCGCCGCCGCCAGGCTGCGCCGCCGAGGCGTCCGCGTCCAGGTCGTCGACGCCGCGTCGGCGCCCGGACGACTGCCCGCAGCCGACCTCGTGATCGACGCGGCCTACGGCACCGGGTTTCACGGCGACCACCACGCCCCTGACCCGGCGGGGGCCCCCGTGCTCGCCGTCGACATCCCCAGCGGCATCGACGGCGGCACGGGCGAGGAGCGCGGCCGAGCGCTCCGTGCTGTGCGCACGGTCACGTTCGCCGCCCTCAAACCCGGCCTCGTGCTTGAGCCCGGACGCTCGTGCGCGGGCGAGATCGTGGTGGCCGACATCGGCCTCGACGTCAGCAGGTCGACCGCGGCGGTGGTCGAGGCCGGCGACGTGCGCCAGTGGATCCCCCGGCGAGAGCCGACCGCGCACAAGTGGTCCGCCAGCGTGCTCGTCGTCGCCGGCTCCGCCGCGATGACGGGGGCAGGCCACCTCGCCGCGGCCGGCGCCCAGCGGGCGGGAGCCGGCATGGTGCGGCTCGGGTCGCCGGGCGTGGTCGACGACCCCGCCCGACCCACCGAGGCCGTCGGCCTCGAGCTGCCGGCGGAGGGGTGGGCGGGCACCGTGCTCTCGAGCGCCGAGCGGTTCCAGGCGCTCGTCATCGGTCCTGGGCTCGGCCCGTCGAACGAGGCGCGCGCCGGCGTGCTCGAGGTGCTGGCCAGCACCCGCCTGCCCACGGTGATCGACGGCGATGCGCTGACGGCGCTGGGCGCGGAGGTCGGGACGCTCCTGGCGGCGCGGAGGGGCCCGGCCGTGCTGACCCCACACGACGGCGAGTTCGAACGGCTGGCCGGCCATCGTCCCGGACCCGACCGCTTCGCGGCCGCTCGCTCCCTCGCCGATCGGACCGGCGCCGTCGTCCTGCTCAAGGGCGCCACCACCGTCGTCGCCGCACCGGACGCCCACGCGTGGGCGATCACCAACGGCGACGCCCGCCTGGCCACTGCGGGCACGGGCGACGTGCTCAGCGGCACCATCGGCGCGCTCCTCGGCCGCGGCGTGGCACCCGTGCTGGCGGCGGCGGCCGGTGCGTGGCTCCACGCCCGTGCCGGTGCGATCGGGCCCGGCGACGGTCTGGTCGCGTCGGACCTCGTCGATCGCCTGCCGGCCGTGCTCGCGGAGCTCGGCCGGTGAGCGCCCGCGCCTGGGCGGACGTGTCCCTCGACGCCATCGCCGCCAACGTGGAGACGCTCCGGGCGATGTGCGCGCCCGCCGAGGTCTGCGCCGTCGTGAAGGCCGACGGGTACGGCCATGGCGCGGTCCCCGTCGCCCGGGCCGCCGTCGACGCCGGCGCCGCCTGGCTCGCCGTCGCCCAGGTGGCCGAGGCCGCGGCGCTGCGAGCCGCCGGGGTGACGGCGCCCATCCTGCTGCTCTCGGAGCCGCCCCTGGCCGACGTCGACGCCGCCATCGCCACGGGCGTGGCGGTCACCGCCTACACCGAGCCGCTGATCCGGCGACTGGCGGAGGAAGCACGTGCCGGTGGGCTCCCCGTGCCGGTGCACCTGAAGGTGGACACGGGGATGCACCGGGTGGGGGCCGCCCCGGACGCGGTCGTCCGCCTCGCCCAGCTCGTCCACGCCGCGCCCGGCCTGTCCCTCGACGCCATGTGGACGCACTGCGCAGTGGCGGACGAGCCCGACGACCCGTTCACCGCGCTGCAGCTCGAGCGCTTCGACGGTGCGGTCGCGGCGGTCGAGGAGGCCGGGATCCGCGTGCCGATGCGGCATGCGGCGAACTCGGCCGCCGCCATCGCCCACCCCGGCAGCCGCTACGACCTGGTGCGGTGCGGCATCGCCGTCTACGGCATCCCTCCCGCGCCCGCCCTGGCCGACCGCGTGGCCCTCGAGCCCGCCGTGCGCCTTGCCACCGAGGTGGCGTTCGTCAAGCCGCTCGGCAGGGGCGAGCGCGTCTCCTACGGGCTGCGGCACGCCCTGCCCCACGACACGATGGTCGCGACGCTGCCCGTCGGCTACGCCGACGGCGTCCCTCGCCGCCTGGGTCTGGAGGGCCAACACGTGCTCGTCGGCGGCCAGCGCCACCCGATGGTCGGCGTGGTCACCATGGACCAGGTGCTCGTGGACCTCGGCCCCGAGAGCGAGGTCGCGGTGGGGGACGAGGCGGTGCTCCTCGGAGCGCAGGGCGGCGAGCGGATCTCGCCGGACGAGTGGGCGGCCCGTCTCGGCACCATCAGCTACGAGGTCGTGTGCGGCCTGGGCGCGAGGGTCGAGCGCCGCTACGGCGGCTCCTAGGCTGCTGCGACGTGACCGTGGTCGCCACCACCGCCTCCGTCGACGCGACGCGCGACCTCGCCGAGGCGGTGTCGTCGTTGGCACGACCCGGTGACGTGGTCGTCCTGGCCGGCGACCTCGGCGCCGGCAAGACCGCGTTCGTCCAGGGGTTCGGGCGGGGCCTCGGGGTCGCCGATCGGATCACGAGCCCCACCTTCACGTTGGTCCACGTCTACGAGGGTCGCCTCCCGGTGCACCACCTCGACGTCTACCGGCTGGAGCAGCTGAGCGAGGCGCTCGACCTCGGGCTCCCCGAGATGCTCGACGAGGGCGGCGTGGTGCTGGTCGAGTGGGGCGACGCCATCCTGCCCGTGCTGCCCCACGACCTCCTGGAGGTCCGCCTGACCTTCGGCGTCGGCGAGGACGATCGCCACATCGCCTTCCGGCCGGTGGGCCCGGCCTGGGCGGTGCGGGCCGACGCGCTGGCCGGGGTGCTCTCGCCGTGGCAGGCCGCCTGATGCGAGGCCGCTGATGCTCATCCTCGGGATCACCACCTCCACCGCGCAGGTGGGCTGCGCCATCGGCGGCCACGAGGGCGTGCTCGGCGCGATCCAGTCGACCCGCGGTCGCCGCCACGCCGAGACGCTCACCCCGGCGATCGAGTTCCTCTGCCGGCAGACCCGCGTGGAGCTCGGCGACATCGGCGCCATCGCGGTCGACCTCGGCCCCGGCCTCTTCACCGGCCTCCGCGTCGGCGTGGCCGCCGCCAAGGCCCTCTCGCACGCCCGCCGGCTGCCCATGATCGGCGTCACGAGCCTCGACCTGGTCGCCTTCCCGCTGCGCCACTCGCACCGTCGGATCGTGTGCGCCCTGGAGGCCGGTCGCGGCGAGATCTTCCACGCCAGCTACCGGCAGTCACCGGGGGGCGTCCAGCGGGTGACGCCGCCCGAGGTGGGCACCCCCGCCGACCTGGCGTCCGACCTCCTCGCCGTGGGGGAGGAGGTCCTCCTCGCCGGTGACGGCGCCCTCCGCTACCAGTCCATGTTCGAGGAGCTGCGCCGCGTGGAGATGGCCGACCGCAGCGAGGCCTACCCGTTGGCCGGCTCCCTCGTGCAGCTGGCCCACGCCCGGGCGCTCCGCGAGGACTTCGTGAGCCCGGCGGAGCTCACGCCGAACTACCTCCGGAAGCCGGACGCGGAGATCAACTGGTCGACCAGAGATGGAGGAGCGTCCTGATGGCGGCCCGACTGGTCCAACCCGACGAGCTCGATGTCATCGTCGGCCCCATGCGGCGACGGCACCTCCGGTCGGTGACCCGGATCGAGCAGCAGGTGTACCCGCGGCCCTGGTCGATGGGGCTGTTCATGAGCGAGCTCGGCATCCGCGGCTCCCGCATCTACCTCGTCGCACGGGTCGGCTCCGCCATCGTCGGCTACGGCGGGCTGATGCTGGTGGCCGACGACGGACACGTCACCACGCTGGCCGTCGACCCCGTGTGGCACCGGCACAAGCTGGGCACCCGCCTGCTGCACTCGCTCGCCACCGCCGCGATCCAGCGGGGCGCCAAGAACCTCACCCTCGAGGTGCGGACGAGCAACCACGCCGCCCAGTCCCTCTACCGTGCCTTCGGGTTCGCGCCGGCGGGGATCCGCAAGGGCTACTACGTCGAGACCAAGGAAGACGCCATCGTCATGTGGGCAAACGACGTCGACACGCCGGAGTACGCGCAGCGCCTGGCGAGCCTGGCCGCGGCCGTCCCGGGCACGACGACCGTCGAGGCGCTCGAGCGATGACCCGCATCCTCGGCATCGAGACGTCGTGCGACGAGACGGCCGCCGCCATCGTGGCGGACGGCACGTCCGTGCTCTCGTCGGTGGTGAGCAGCCAGGTCGACCTGCACGCCCGCTACGGGGGGGTCGTGCCCGAGATCGCCAGCCGCGCCCACGTCGACCTGGTCGTCCCGGTGATCGCGCAGGCCTTCGTCGAGGCCGGCCTCTCCGACGTGCCCGTCGACGGCGGCGGCTGCGACGTCGAGGCCGTCGCCGCCACCTACGGACCCGGTCTGGTCGGGGCGCTGCTCGTCGGGGTGTCGGCGGCCAAGGCGCTCGCGCTCGCGTGGGACGTCCCGTTCATCGCCGTCAACCACCTCGAGGCGCACCTCTACGCCACCTTCCTCGACGAGCCCGACCTCGAGCTGCCGCTGGTGGTGCTGCTCGTGTCCGGCGGCCACACCCTGATCGTGCTCATGGAGGGGCACGGCCGCTACCGGGTCCTCGGGTCCACGATCGACGACGCCGCCGGCGAGGCCTTCGACAAGGTCGCCCGCTACCTCGGGCTCGGGTACCCCGGGGGACCGGCGATCGACCGGCTGGCGGTGGCAGGCGACCCCGAGGCTGTCCGCTTCCCGCGCCCGATGATGGGCGACGGCACCTTCGACTTCTCCTTCAGCGGGCTGAAGACCGCGGTCGTGAACCACGTCCGCAACCACCCCGAGGTGGAGACGGCCGACGTGGCCGCGTCGTTCCAGGAGGCCGTCGTCGACGTGCTCGTGACCAAGACGATGGCTGCGGCGCGGGACAACGGCGCCAAGGGCGTGTGCCTGGGCGGGGGGGTGGCGGCCAACTCCCTCCTCCGGGCTCGGTTCCTCGACGCCTGCGAGGCCACCGGGCTCCGGGGCTTCCTCCCCAGCTGGGCGATGTGCACCGACAACGCCGCCATGGTCGCCAGCGCCGCCTGGTACCGGTGGCAGAGCGACGGCCCCTCGCCGCTCGACACGGGCGCCCACCCGAACCTCGGGATGCCGACGTCCTAGAGGCCCGCGCCGGGCCGTTTTGCTACGTTCTGGATCCACGGCGGAACGGCGGACGGCGGGGCGGCGCCGCGTCCGACGCGCCTCGCACCGCTTTTGGCACTCGGCGGTTGCGAGTGCTGATTCCGCGGGCCTAGGGTTAGCACTCGCACAACCAGAGTGCTAACAGCCCTGGTCCACCCGCACAGCGACGCGTCACGGAGGCGCCCAGACATGGCACTGCAGCCGCTCGAAGACCGGATCATCGTCAAGCCCGGCGAGGCCGAGGAGACCACCGTCAGCGGCCTGGTCATCCCCGACACCGCCAAGGAGAAGCCCCAGCAGGGCGAGGTGCTCGCGGTCGGCCCCGGCCGCCGCTCCGAGCAGACCGGCGAGATCATCCCGCTCGACGTCAAGGTCGGCGACACCGTCGTCTACAGCAAGTACGGCGGCACCGAGATCACCGACGGCGGCGAGGACCTGCTGATCCTCAACGGCCGCGACGTCCTCGCGATCGTCAAGTAGCGCCGATGGCCAAGCTCATCAAGTTCGAAGACGACGCGCGCCGCGCCCTCGAGGCCGGCGTCAACAAGCTGGCGGATGCCGTCAAGGTCACCATCGGCCCCAAGGGTCGCAACGTGGTGCTCGAGAAGAAGTTCGGCGCCCCCACCATCACCAACGACGGTGTGTCGATCGCCCGTGAGGTCGAGCTCGACGATCCCTTCGAGAACATGGGTGCCCAGCTCGTGAAGGAGGTGGCCACCAAGACCAACGACATCGCGGGCGACGGCACCACCACCGCCACCGTGCTGGCGCAGGCCCTCGTGCGCGAAGGCCTCCGCAACGTGGCCGCCGGCGCCTCGCCGCTCGGCCTGAAGCGGGGCATCGAGGCCGCCGTGGCCGCCGCCGTCAAGGACATCGGCAGCCAGGCCAAGGAGATCGACGACAAGTCCGAGATCGCCCAGGTCGCCGCCATCTCCGCGGCCGACGCCCAGATCGGCTCGGTCATCGCGGACGCGATCGACAAGGTCGGCAAGGACGGCGTCGTCACGGTCGAGGAGTCGAACACCTTCGGCATGGAGCTCGAGTTCACCGAGGGCAT
>JBJMHD010000014.1:0-4661 GCA_045807565.1 Acidimicrobiales bacterium
GCAGGGGACGAGCTGGCAGGGGACCTCGTGGCAGGGGACGTCCTGGCAGGGGACCTCGTGGCAGGGCACGTCCTGGCAGGGGACCTCGTGGCAGGGCACGTCCTGGCAGGGGACCTCGTGGCAGGGCACGTCCTGGCAAGGGACGAGCTGGCAGTAGCTCGGTAGCGGCGGAACAAGGACGGCGGGCGCCATGACGACCAACAGCACCCCGTGGGCGGTGCACCTCCTGACGGCGAGCCTCCTCGCGCTCGGCGTCGTCACGGGCGTCCTCGCGGCGGGCCCGGTGGCCGACTGGTGGCTCCTCGTGCCGCTCGGCGTCGCCCTCGTGGTCGGCGAGTCGCTGCAGGTCCAGTTCAAGTACGGCCGCGACCTCCGCGCCGTCGACGTGTTCGAGGCCGTGCTGGCGCCGGTGCTCCTGACCTTCGCTGGTCCCGCCGCCGTGGGGTTGGCGGTCGTGTCGAAGGCGATCTCGCAGCGCCAGCTCCACGTGGCGCGCACGAAGGCGATGTTCAACGTGGCGCAGTGGGCGGGCGCCGTCGGCGTCGCCAGCCTCGTGTACCGCACGCTGGCGGGCGAGGAGGTCGGAACGACCTCGAGCCTCCTGGCGCTGGTCGCGGGTCTGCTGGCGTTCGCCGTCACCAACGAGATCGCGATGGCCTTGGTGCTCCGGCTCGTGAACCCGGTGTCGATGCGCCAGGTCCTGCGCGACCTGGCGCCGGAGTACATCCCCCACGCGCTCATGTGGGGCGTGAACGCCGCGCTCGGCGTGCTCTTCGCCGCGGCCGTCGCCACCGCCCCGGCCACGTCCTTCCTGCTGCTCGCACCCCTCGCGTTCCTGCGGTGGAGCCACCAGGCCTACCTCGCCGCGCGCACCGATCGGTCCCGCCTCGATGGCCTGGCTCGTGCCGTCAGCCACCTGGCCGCCCCGATCGACCCGAAGGACGCGCTCCCGACCTTCCTCGACGACCTTCGGCTGTCGTTCGGATCGGGGACGGTGGAGCTGGTGCTGTTCGAGCCGGGCACGGTGCTGCGCTCCGGTGTGGCGCCGCCCGAGGAGTCGACGGTGGATCTCGCTCGCCTGCTCGTCGCCGGCGGGACCGTGCACCGCGCCCGTTCCACCGGCAAGGAGGCCACGGTGGCCGCCGCCCTCCTGGCCGCCGGGCACCGCGACGCGCTGGCGGCACCGCTCGCGCGCGACGGCCAGACCATCGGCGCGCTGGTGTCGTACGACCACCAGGGCCACGAGGGCTTCGAGGACGGCGAGGAGGCGGTGATGGCCGCCCTCGCCGACGCCGCGTCACGCGCCATCGAGAAGAGCGCGCTGCTGGGCGTGATCGTCGACGAGCGCCGCCAGCTGGCCGAGATCGTCGACCGCTCCTCCGACGGGATCTTCACCATCGGCGCCGACGGCACGGTGGACAGCTGGAACCCGGCCATGGAGCACATGACGGGCGTGGCCGCCGGCGACATCGTCGGGGTGAACGGCATGGTGCAGTTCGCGCCGCGGGACACGGCCGGCAACCAGGTGCGCTTCGACCGGTGGCGCGAGGACGGGATCCCCGCCGAGCTGCTGATCACGACCACGACCGGCGAGCGGTGGCTGGGGTGCTCCTCGGCGGTGGGCGGGGGAGGGAACACCCTCGTGATCGTCGCTCGTGACATCACCCGGGCGCGTGAGATCGATCAGATGAAGGACGACTTCATCGCGACGGTGTCCCACGAGCTGCGCACACCCCTTGCGACGATCCGCGGCTTCACCGAGGTGCTCGAGCCCCCGGCCAAGGTGTCCGATGAGATGCTGAGCCAGGTCCTCGGCCGCATCCGCAAGGGCACGCACCGGCTCGAGCGGCTCGTCGCCAACCTGCTCGAGGTGAGCCGGATGGAGGCGAGGCGCAGCGTGGACCTCGTGCCCGCCGAGCTCGACCTCGGCGAGATCGTGCGGCGCGTGGTGGACGAGGTGCAGGAGTCCTGGCCGGACCGGTCGATCGAGATCGACCTGGGCGGGTCACCTTGGCGTGTGCACGGCAACCTGCTGTCGCTCGAGCGGATCCTCATCAACCTCCTGTCCAACGCGCTCACCTACGCCGACTCCGGTCCGGTGCTGCTGCGGGTGCGCGCCGAGGCCGACGACGTCGTGGCCGTGTCGGTCCGCGACCACGGTCCGGGCATCCCCGCCCGCGACCAGGAGCGCATCTTCGAGCGCTTCGAGCGCGCCGACACCGAGCGCCAGAAGGCCGGGACCGGCCTGGGCCTGTACATCGCCCGGGGGCTGGCCAGGAGCATGGACGCCGAGCTCGTCGTCCAGAGCGAGGTCGGCGAGGGCGCCGAGTTCACGCTCAACCTGCACGCGCCGACCACTCGTCGCCGCCCGCAGCTCGTCGACCTCGTCTGCTGACGCGGAGCGAGCCACCGCCGGCCTGCGACGGCTGGCCGTCGCGCTCAGGTGGTGTCAAGCAACCGGTCGATCACCTCGACGACGTCTTCGGCCACTGCGTCGTGCTGGTGCTCGCTCAGCTCGCCGTCGCGCATCACCAGGAGTCGCTCGGCGGCGGCGGCGATCTTGATGTCGTGGGTCACGAGCACGACCGTCTCGCCGGCGCGGTGGAGCTCGTGGAGCAGGTCGATGATCTGACGGCTCGTGGCGGAGTCGAGGTTGCCGGTGGGCTCGTCGGCGAGGATCACCGACGGACGCAGCACGAGGGCCCGGGCGATGGCCACGCGCTGGCGCTCGCCTCCGGACAGCTGGTTCGGGCGCTTCCCCCGCAGCGCCGTCAGGCCGACCCGCTCGAGCAGCTCGTCGATCCGTGCTCCAGCTCGGCGCTGGTCGAGCCCCGCCAGGGTGGCGGGCACCTGGAGGTTCTCCTCCACGGTGAGCACGTCGATGAGGTTGAACGCCTGGAAGATGAACCCGATGTGGTCGCGCCGCACGGCGGCGAGGTCGTCGTCGTCGAGCGTCGCCAGGTCGTGGTCGCCGATGAGCACCTGGCCCGCGGACGGTGTCGCCAGCCCGCCGAGGAGGTGCAGGAGCGTGGACTTCCCCGAACCCGATGGCCCGACGATGGCGACCAGCTCGCCCGCCTTGATGGCGACGTCGACGCCGCGCACCGCGTCGACGCGCACGCCGTCGTCCTCGTACCACTTGCGAAGGTCCCTCGCTTCGATGGTGATGTCGCTCATGTCCCCCATGCCTTCTTGAAGTGCGCCTCCGCCTCGTCGAGCCACAGCAGGTCGGCCTCCAGGCGGTGGAGGAGGCCGTCGAGGATCAGGCCGGTGGCGACCGGCAGCTCCGGCTCGGCGCGCCGGCGAGCGATCTGCGTGCTCGCCTCGAGGTACTCGTGGCGCTGCGACGCGATGAGGGCGAGGGCGGCCGCCGGGTCGGCGATGCCCTGCGCCACGATCTTCAGGAAGACCTCCTCGCGCAGGCGGATGAGCCCAACGACCGGCTCCTCGAGCCAGCGCCGCAGCTCCTTCTCACCGAGCGGCGTGAGCGAGTGCACCTTGCGGTCGGGGAGCAGGTCCTGGCGGACGACGGTGGGCTCGATGAGCCCGTCCTCCTCGAGCCGGCTGAGCGTCGTGTACACCTGCCCGATGTTGAGCAGCCACGTGCCGCCGAGCATGTCCTCGAAGGCCTGCTTCAGCTCGTAGCCGTGTTGCGGCGCCTTCGCCAGCAGCGCCAGCAGCAGGTACTTCAGCATCGGACGGTCAACCCTCCCGTGTGACGACTTGCACCATATTCACCCTTGCATCTAGATGCAAGGGTATGTACATACTCGCCTAGTCATGCTGGGAACTGGGGGAACGGTGCGATCGCTGCCGGCGTTGGGTCGGCGGCTGCTCACTGTGCAGCGGGCGCGGGTGGTGCTCACCATGGCGGGCGTGGTCCTCGGCGTCGCCCTGTTCACCGGCTGCCTCCTCACGACCACCACCGCCACGAAGGGCTTCGAGGCGTTCGCCCGCGAGACGAGCGGCGACGCCGACGTGCTGGCCAAGGCGCCGGGCGGCGCGATGCGGACGATCACCACGCCGCGAGGCGGCGAGCTGGATCAGGCGGTGGTGGACGACCTCGGCGCCCTGCCGGGGGTCGAGCGGATCTCGACGCTCCTCGGGGTGCCCACCGTGTTCGAGGGTCCCGAGGGACGCACCGAGCAGCGCATCAACTTCACGGTCGCCGCCGCCCTCGTAGGTGCCGAGCTCGATCCGCGGACGTCGCTCTACCCGGTGGCGATCGCGGCGGGCCGGCTGGTCACCGACGACGTCGACGAGATCGCGCTGCCTGCCCCGCTCGCCCACGAGCTCGGCGTCGCCGTCGGCGACCCGGTCGTGACGAGCACGTCCGATGGCCAGGTGCCCCTCGAGCTGGTGGGGATCCTGGAGCCCTCGGGCATCGGCCACCTCGATGCGATGGGCTTCACGTCGCTGGCGACGGCCCGGCGCCTGTCCGGGCAGCCCACCGCGGTCACGCAGGTGGCCCTCGCGCTCAGGCCCGGGGTGGACCGGAAGGCGGGGATCGAGGAGGCGAGCACATCGGTGCCCGAGGGCGTGGTGCTCACCGACTCGGGGGAGGCGCTGGAGACGTTCCGGACCCAGATCGGCGCGCTGAGCGGAGCGCTCACGGTGCTCGGCGCCGGGCTGCTGCTGATCGCCGCCTTCCTGATCTACCT
>JBJMHD010000015.1:0-21008 GCA_045807565.1 Acidimicrobiales bacterium
GTCCACGAGGAGCTCGGCCGCCGGCGGCCGGAAGCGGAACGCGAGGGTGTGGTCACCGGGCGCGAGCGCGCCGATCGACGCCTCCACCCGGTAGATGCGCCACCCCGCCAGGTTGTGCACGTACACGAGGCGCCCGTCCCCGAGGAGGTGGAACGACCAGCCGCCGAGCACGGAGCCCTGCACGGCGAGCACGCCCTCGGCCACCTCGAGGTCCCCGGGGATGGTGACGTGGGCGGTGATGTCGTGGGCGCGCGAGCGCACGTTCACGGCGACGCTCTCGGGCACCGGTGCCCGGCCCGGCCAGTAGGTGTACCGGGCGCGGGGTGCGACCGCCGGTGCGCGCTGGAACACCAGCTCGGAGAAGGGGCGGTTGTCGAGGGGCAGCACCTGGTGGCGCTCGGCCTCCGCCCACCATCGCTCGACCATCGCCTCGAGGCGCTCCGGTTCCGTGGGGGCGAGGTCCCGGCACTCCGAGGGGTCGGCTCGCAGGTCGTACAGCTCCCATGCCGCCTCGTCGAGGCGGGGCTCGTCCACCTGGATCTCCTGGTAGGTGACCGCCTTCCAGCCGTCCTGGTACAGCGCGCGGCAGCCCAGCATCTCGTAGTGCTGGACGGTGCGGACCTCCGGTGCGGCGGCGTCGTCGAACGTCGAGAGGAAGCTGACGCCGTCGATCGGCTTCTGCGCCACGCCGCCGACCTCGGCGGGCGCGTCGATCCCGATCGCGTCGAGGATGGTCGGGAGCAGATCGATCGCATGCACGTACTGGTGCCGGACCTCGCCTCGACCCGCGATCCCGTTCGGCCAGTGGACGATGAGCGGATCGGCGACGCCCCCCTCGTGCGTCTCCCGCTTCCACCGACGGAACGGCGTGTTGCCGGCGACCGTCCACCCCCACGGGTAGTTGTTGTGGATGCGCGGGCCGCCGATCTCGTCCAGCCGCTCCGCCGCCTCCTCCACCGTGCGCGGGAGGGCGTTCCACACGCGTGCATCGTTGAGCGATCCGGTGGGCCCGCCCTCGGACGACGCGCCGTTGTCGGAGAGGACGAGCACGAGCGTGTCGTCGAGCTCCCCGAGGACCCGAAGCCGCTCGATGAGGCGGCCCAGCTCGTGGTCGGTGTGCGAGAGGTAGGCGGCGAAGGCCTCCATGTAGCGCGCGTACACGCGCCGCTCCTCGGCGCTCAGGTCGTCCCAGGCCGGCACCCACTCCGGCCGCGGTGACAGCTCGGTGTGGGCGGGCAGCAGCCCGGCGGCCTTCTGCCGGGCCAGCGTGGCGTCGCGCCAGGAGTCCCAGCCCTGGTCGAAGTGGCCGCGGTACCGCTCGCGCCATTCGGGGGGCGCGTGGTGCGGGGAGTGACAGGCACCCGTGGCGAGGTAGACGAACCACGGCTTGTCGACGTCGACGTTGCGCAGGTCCTCGATCCACTCGATGCCGTGGTCCACGAGGTCGCTGGTGAGGTGGTACCCGTCCTCGTAGCTGCCCGGGGGGTCCACGTGGTGGCTGTCGTGGATGAGCGCGGGCACGAACTGGTGCGTCTCGCCGGGGAAGAAGCCGTACCACCGCTCGAAGCCGCGCCCGAGCGGCCAGCGGTCACGCGACGCGCCGAGGTGCTCCTCGTCCTCTGGGGTGAGGTGCCACTTGCCGATCGCGTACGCGGCGTAGCCGTGCGGTGTGAGCATCGCGGGCAGCAGCGCGCACGAGCGCGGGATGCGCGCGTCGTAGCCGGGAAAGCCCGTTGCCAGGTCGACGATGCGGCCCATCCCCGCGTTGTGGTGGTTCCGCCCGGTGAGGACGCACGCCCTCGTCGGCGAGCACAGCGCCGTGGTGTGGAACCCCGCGTACCGCAGGCCTCCCGCGGCGAGGGCGTCGAGGTTCGGGGTCGCGATGTCCGACCCGAAGCAGCCCAGCTGTGCATAGCCCACGTCGTCGAGCACGACGATGAGCACGTTGGGCGCGCCGTCGGGCGGGCGCGGCTCCGGTGGCCACCACGCCTCGGACTCCCAGTGGTACCTGCCGATCCGCCCCTGGAACTCCCCCGTCTCCACGGGGGGAGTCTGTCCTACGCGGCCTGGAGGGTGAGCTCCTGGCGCCAGCGCTCGAGGAGCTCGACGGTGTCGTGGTCGTCCGGGTGGAAGTCCGCCCGGTCGTAGTCCTTGAGGCGCCGCAGCACCTCCGGCTGGAAGAAGACGTGGCTGCGCAGGCGCCTGAGGCTGCGGAGCACCTTGAGCGGGTGGCGGCGGGCGTACCGATCGAACAGCAGCGAGATGGTGACCGACATCGTCATCGCGAACAGGAACCCGACGTGCACCGCGTACATGGTGCCGACCCGGATCCGCCGCTCGCCGCAGACGTGCTCGAACACGTCGAAGGCAACCGACTTGTGCTCGGTCTCCTCGAGGGCGTGCCAGCTGAACAGCGTGCGGATCTCGTCGGTCGTGAACTCGGCCCGGGCTTCGTCGTCGCGCAGCAGCGCCTCGGCGAGGGTGGCGGTGTAGTGCTCGAGGGCAGCGGTGACGGCGAGCTGGTGCGTCTTGGGGGCGACCTTGCCGAGGATGCCGAGGCCGATCTTCACCCGCTTGTCCGTGAAGCGGGTGGGGTAGCCGAGCTCCTGGAGGCGCTCGTTGAACGCCCGGTGCTCACGACCGTGCAGCGCCTCTTGGCCGATGAAGCCCTTCACCTGCTCCTTGAGGACGGGGTCGGTGATCTTGTCGCGGTAGGCGCGGACGCTGCGCACGAAGAAGTCCTCGCCCTCGGGGAACACCGACGAGAGCATGGCGGCGATGTGGCTGCGCACGATGTCGTCGTCCACGAAGTACTTCGGCGTGGCGTCCTCGGCGTAGCTGATGCCCGGGCGGCGGACCTCGATGGTGCGCTCCGGGATCGGACGGGGGGTGACGGCGGTGGACATGGCTCCTCCAGCTGCGTGCGGATTTCGCTACCTTGAGTAGAACAAATCTGGAAGCCCATGGAAAGAGGCATCCGTCACATCTCGGGCCGCCGGTAGCCTGCGCCGGTGACCCGGCACCTCATCACCAGCGCCCTGCCGTACATCAACGGCGTGAAGCACCTGGGGAACCTGATCGGGTCGCAGCTGCCGGCCGACATCTACGCCCGCTTCCTTCGCCTCCAGGGCGAGGAGGTCCTGCTCATCTGCGCCACCGACGAGCACGGCACGCCCGCCGAGCTGGCCGCGCAGGAGGCGGGGCTCCCGGTGGCGGAGTACTGCCGCCACTGGCACGAGGTGCAGAAGGACATCGGGGAGCGCTTCGGGCTCAGCTGGGACCACTTCGGCCGCACCTCGTCCGCGCAGAACCACGAGCTCACCAACCACCTTGCACGGAAGCTCGACGAGCACGGCTACCTGGAGGAGCGGGTCACCAAGCAGGTGTTCTCACGCGCCGACGGCCGCTTCCTCCCGGACCGCTACATCATCGGCACCTGCCCGTACTGCGGCTACGACCGGGCGCGGGGCGACCAGTGCGAGAACTGCACCCGCGTCCTCGATCCCACCGACCTCATCGACCCGCGGTCGGCGGTGTCGGGCAGCACCGACCTCGAGGTCCGCGAGACCAAGCACATCTTCCTGCTGCAGTCGCAGCTCGCCGGGGAGGTGGGCGACTGGGTCGAGAGCCATGCCGACGACTGGAACCCGCTCACGCTGTCGATCGCTCGCAAGTGGCTCACCGAAGGGCTCCACGACCGCAGCATCACCCGTGACCTCGACTGGGGCGTGCCCGTGGAAGGCCGGCCCGGGTTCGAGAACAAGGTCTGGTACGTGTGGTTCGACGCGCCGATCGGCTACATCGGTGCCACCGCGGAGTGGGCCGACGCTGAAGAGGGGCGCGACTGGCGCAGCTGGTGGTTCGACGCCCCCGACGTGGAGTACACGCAGTTCATGGCCAAGGACAACGTGCCGTTCCACACGGTCTCGTTCCCGGTCACCCTCATCGGCTCGCGCGAGCCGTGGACGCGAGCGCACCAGATCAAGGGCTTCAACTGGCTCACGTACTACGGCGGCAAGTTCTCCACGAGCGAGGGCCGCGGCGTGTTCATGGACCAGGCCCTCGACACCTACCCGGCCGACCTCTGGCGGTGGTACCTCTTCGCCAACGCGCCCGAGTCGAGCGATGCGAGCTTCACCTGGGACCAGTTCGCGGTGGCGGTGAACAAGGACTTGGCCGACAGCTTCGGCAACCTCGTGAACCGCTGCCTCACGCTGTCGGCCAAGAACTACGGCCCGGTCGTGCCCGACGGGGGGGCGCCGGGAGAGCGCGAGGCACAGCTGGCGGCCGACCTCGCCGAGGTGGTCAGCGCCTACACGGGGTACATGGCGGACAAGGAGCTGCGGAAGTCAGCGAACGAGCTGCGGCGCGGCTGGGCCCTCGCCAACGCGTACTGGGAGCAGAGCGAGCCGTGGAAGGTCGTGAAGGCGGATGCGGACGCGGCCGCCGTGATCTTCCGCACGGTGATCAACGTGCTGCGCGTCCTCGCCGTGCTGGCGTCACCGATCATCCCCACCGCGTCGGACACCGTGCTCGACGCCCTCGGTGCGGCGGGCTCGCAGTGGCCCGACGCCGCCGACCTCGCCGGCGAGCTCTCCGCGCTGTCCCCGGGCCGCCCGGTGGCGGTGCCGCCGGTGCTGTTCGCCAAGATCGCCGACGACGAGCTGTCGGCGCTCGCCGCCCGGTTCGGCGGTGCAGGGTAGCCCCGCGGCTACCAGCTCCCGCCGCCCCCGCCGCCTCCCCCGCCTCCCACGAACCCGCCGCCTCCTCCGCCGCCCCCGCTCGACGACGGCGCCGTGGCCGCGGCGGTGGTGGAGTGCATGAGCATCGGCGCCATGTACACGTAGCCCAGCCCGGCGTCCTGCGGGATGACGGTCGAGCCCTGCACGGCCCGCTCCCACCGGTCGATCTCGTCGAGCGCCACCGCCCAGGCGGTGTACTCGCGCAGCACGCCGCGCTTGGCCGCCTCCTCGGCATGGAACGTCTCGGACTGGTGCAGGAAGCGACGGAACGACTCCACCCGCAGCCACAGGCCGGAGCCGTGCGGGGTGCGCACGCGGAGCTCCCAGCCGCGCAGGAGGGCGGCGAACCCGCCTCCGCCGAGCAGGGCGCCGGCGATGACGACGACCAGCCACGGCGCCCCCCACCGGCTCGCCGCGAAGCCACCGGCGAACGCGAGCACGCCGCCCACGAGCATCGCCAGGGCGCCCAGGACTCGGATGCCGGTCTTGCGCTGGTCGGCGAGCGGGTCCCAGAGCCCGCTGGTGAGGCCCCACGCCTGGAGCTGGTGGTCGATCTGGCCCCACCCCGCGGCGAAGGTGGCGTCGTAGCTCCCGAGGTCGACCTCGTCACGACCGCCGAAGGCAGTCGCCAGCGGGCCGGACAGCTGTCCCTTTCGCACGAGCCGCACCGCGCTGCCCTCCTCCACGAGGTCGATCTCGCCGTCGATGGCGGCTT
Source organism: Acidimicrobiales bacterium (assembly GCA_045807565.1). Classification (GTDB taxonomy): domain Bacteria; phylum Actinomycetota; class Acidimicrobiia; order Acidimicrobiales; family VFJN01; genus VFJN01. The sequence goes on from JBJMHD010000015.1 coordinate 5,458, forward strand.
GGATCAGCCACGCCACCTTGTGCGCGGGGCGCACCGCTTCGGCGTGGAGCAGCCCGCCTTGGGCGGGGGTGAGCTCGGTGGGAGGCGCGAAGTCGATCGTGGCCATCTCGGCGAGCTTCGACTCGTCGAGCCGCACCTCACCGGTGGGGCCACCGCCGCCGGCGAACGCGGCGTCGGCCACGCCACCGACGCCCACCCGCTCGCGCCCGGAGCGACGGACGAGCGACGAGGTGCTGAGCGCGCTGCCCAGACCGGCGGTGGCCGCCGCGACCGCCGGCATGAGGAGGCCCACGCCCGGGTCGGGCGGCGCATCGGTGGGGGGCGGGGGCACGTCGGGGGCGGCGGGAAGCGCGGCCCCCCGCTCGGCACGCACGGTCACGCCCTCGCCGGGGCTCAGATCCGACACCTCCGTGACGAGATGGCCGGGCTCGACCTGTCGGAGCTCGCACCCACCGGCGGTGCCGGCGCGCCCGACCGAGCACGTGGCCCCCTCGAGCTGCCAGGGCGCCACGATGTGGATCTCGGCGCGTTGGATGTCGACGGTCCACTGGGTGCCGACGGCGTCCCACGCCAGCGTGTCGGCGGCATCGAGGAGGACGTCGCGCGGGAGCTCGTAGTCCAGCGCGTACCGGTGGCGACCGTTGATGGTCGTGTTGGGATCACCGATCTTGAGCTCCATGCCGGCCTCGCCGCCGATGAAGGTCGGGACGAGGCTCGCGATGTCATCGGGCGCCGTGGCGGACTCGACCGTGACCGGTGACTCGAACGTGAGGCCAGGGATCGTCCGGAAGATGCCGTGCTTCGGCACGACGCCGAAGTCGTAGTCGATCACCTCGGTGACGACCGTGCCGCCCTCGGTCGAGAGCTCGGCACCGACCCACATCTGCGGCACCCGCTCGCCGTCCCCCACCGCGCTGCCGATCGCCACGATCCCACCGCCCACGACGGCCCCGACGCCGAGCAGGATCCGGTCCACTCGCCGCCGGCCGGTCGTCCGCACGGCGTCACCCTAGGAGCGCTGGCCGCTCAGGCGGGGCGCGTCACGTCGCGGTTCGGGCCGGGCGGCGGGCTCACGAAGCCGGGGCCGGGCCGCCAGCCGCTCGCCTGGAGGTCCTCGAGCACGTGCGCCATGTTGAGCAGGTCCTCCTCGAAGCAGAACCGGCCGTCACCCGCGTACTGCAGCAGCGACACGCCGGTCTGCGCGTACCGGCCACCGTCGGGGCGCTCGCCCGGCAGCACCTGGTCCCACACCGTGACCACCTCGTCGCCGTCGATCGCGGTGAATCGGATGGGGAAGCGCCAGTCCTCGAGGCCCCGCATGCTCTCCACGAAGAACCCGCGGATGTCCTCGATGCCCTCCACGCGACCCCACGCCGGGTCGATGTACACGGCATCGTCGGTGAAGAACGGCGCCAGATCCACCCAGGTGGCGTCGCCGGCCTCGATCCGGTGGCGGACCTCCACGTAGGCGTCGACGGCAGCTCGGACCTCAGCGAGGGGGTGGGCCATGCCGGGATGCTCGCACGTCCGATGGCGACATCAGGGCCAGGCCGTGACCCACTCCGTGTACCGCGGCGTCAGCAGGGCGGGGAGGCCGCCGGTGGCCAGGAACACGATCGTCCCCTCCCCGGGCAGGCGGCCATCGCGGCTCGCGCTGATGAGGCCGGCCATCGCCTTGCCGGAGTACACAGGATCGAGCAGCAGGCCCTCGCACCGCGCCGCCAGGTCGAGCGCCTCGCGGCATGCACGCGTCGGAGCGCCGTACCCGTCGCCGATCTGGTCGTGGTCGACGCGGCAGGTGCCCCGCGGCGCGGAGAGGCCGGCCAGGGCCGCCGCTGCCGCCGCTTCGCGGGGCACGACGTCGTCGAGGTCGGGGCGCGTGCCCACGTCGATGCCGAGCACGGCGTCGTGATCGCCCCATCCGGCCGCCAGCCCGGCGTGGGTGCCTCCCGTGCCGTCGGCGGTGGCGATCAGCGTCGTGTCGGGGAGCTGGTCGCGGAGCTCGCGGGCGGCTCGCACGTAGCCGAGCTGCCCGACGGTGGACGCACCTCCGAGCGGCATCGCGTACGGGCGGCGTCCGTCGCTCCGCAGCCGGGTCGCCTCGGCCTCGATGGCCGCCTCCAGGTCGTAGTACTCGAGGGGCCCGGCCCACACGATCGTGGGCGAGAGGAGGTGGTCGAGCACGACGTTGCCGGTGGGAGCGTCGGGCGGCTCGGAGCCCAGGACGATGGTGCACGCCAGGCCGAGGTGGTTGGCGGCCGCCGCCGTCATGCGAACGTGGTTGGACTGCCGACCGCCTCCGGTCACCAGGGTGTCGCACCCCTGGTCGATGGCGTCGGCGCAGAGGTGCTCGAGCTTCCGGACCTTGTTCCCGCCCCCACCGAGGCCGGTGAGGTCGTCGCGCTTCACCCAGAGCCGACCGGCGGCCAGCCCGAGCGCCTCACCGAGCCGGTCCATCGGCTGCACGGGCGTGGGCGACACCGGGGACAGCGCGACGAACGCGTCCAGCGAGGGCACCTAGCTGCACTCCTCGTCGGTGCCGAGGCACCGGGCGTACGAGGCGGTGTAGCCCGCACTCTCGAGCTCCGTGACCGCACCGTTGGCACCGGCGACGTCGTCGAACGGGCCCACGTACGCCACCCAGAAGCCAGGGTTGAGCGACCCGTAGTCGTCGGAGTGGATCACGCCGCTGTCGAACCCGCCTTCGGTGAGCTCGTCGGCGGTGGCGCGCGCGCTCGCCTCATCGCGCTCGGACACGACCACGGCGACGAAGGTCGGGGTCGTCAGCTCGCCGGTCGTGGTCGTGGTGGTGATGCCGACCGTCGTGGTGGTGGTGGCCGCGCCAGGGTCGTCGTCGTCGGACTCGAGGATGAGCGTGACGGCGAGGAACGTCGCACCCGCCACCACCAGGAACAGCAGCCCCAGCAGCAGCCAGAAGCGGCGGTTCGTCACCGCCCGAACATGGCGAGCCACTCGGCTTCGGAGCCCGGCTTGAACACGTAGTTCCAGCGACGGGTGTCCGACATCGTGGCCGAGGGCTCCGCGGAGTAGAGGTGCCCCGGGAACAGCACGGTGTCGTCCGGGACCTTGGCCAGCTTCTGCGTGAGGCTCCGGTAGAGCTCGGCGGGGTCGCCGCCCGGCAGGTCGGTGCGACCGCACCCCTCGAGGAAGAGGGTGTCGCCGCTCACGAGGCAGCCGTCGACGAGGAAGCACTGGCTGCCGGGCGTGTGCCCCGGCGTGTGGATGAGCTCGATCGGGATGTCGCCGGCCAGCACGGTGTCACCGCTCTGGTGGGCGACGAGGTCGGTGTCGGCGACGGCCGTGACGCGGGTGATCCACGGCACCTCGTCGGCCTGGACGTGGATCGGGACGGGCGCGCGCGACAGCAGCGTCTCGATGCCGTCGATGTCGAAGCCCGCCATCGATCCGCCGATGTGGTCGGGGTGGTAGTGCGTGGCGAGAGCGCCCGTGAGCCGCATGTCGTCGGCGGCGAGGATGTCGAGGAGACCCGGGATGTCGTATGCAGGGTCGATGACGACGGCCTCGCCCTTCTCGCGGTCGCCGACGAGGTACACGAAGTTCACCATCTGGCGCGCGATCGGATCAGCACGCGCGAAGTCGCGGCCGGCCAGCAGCTGGCGGAAGTACAGGCGGCTCTCCATAACCTCTGCACCCTATGGCGCGGGCGTTCGATGCGGTCAGCCTCGATGTGGGCGGTGTGCTGGTGGTCCCCGACCACGGCGCCATCGCCGGCGTCCTCGAGCGGCTGGGGGTCGCGCACCGCCGCAGCCGCTTCTACGTGGGCCACTACGAGGCGATGGCAGCGGTCGATCGCGCCGCCTCTCGAGCCGAGGACTTCACGGACTACATCGCGGGGTTCCTCGCCGCGGTCGGCGTGGCTCAGGCCGACCGGGACCGCGCTCACGCCGCCCTCGTCGACGTGCTGCGCACGCCGGTCTGGTGCCAGCCGGTGCCAGGGTCGCGCGCCGCGGTGCGAGCGCTGGCCGATGCGGGCTTCCGGCTCGCCATCACCTCGAACAGCGACGGCACCGTCGCCGACCACCTGGCGCGCCACGAGTGGGTGCAGGTGGGGGAGGGTCCCGGGGTCCCCGTCGAGGTCGTGATCGACTCCGGCTCGGTGGGCGTCGGGAAGCCCGACGCACGCGTCTTCCAAGCCACGGTCGACGGCCTGGGGCTGCCCGCCGAGCGGATCCTGCACATCGGGGACAGCGCGTTCTACGACGTGGCGGGCGCCGCGGCCGTGGGCATGCAGGCGGTGCACATGGACCCGTTCCGGCTCTGCGACGGCGACCACCCGCACGTCGCCGCGCTGTCGGAGGTGGTCGAGCGCTAGGAAAGCGGCTTGGGGTGCGCGCCCTCGCTCGGTAGCGTCGCGCCCATGTTCATCTGATGCGCACGCCGGCGGAGGTCGGCACGAGCTCCACGCACGGCCCGCGCGCCGTCGCGTTCGCAGGATGCACAGCTCGCCGCGACGCTCGCGGCCCGATCCTCGAGAGGAGGATCACCATGGCGAAGAAGCCAGGTCGAGGCGGCGGACGGGTCACCCCGAAGGGCACCCAACCCGCCGGCAACAAGCACTCGACCAAGTCGCAACCGGCCATCGACCACCGCGTCGAGAACCACTTCGACCCCGCATCGCAGCAGCGCGGCGGGTCGGCCCACGCCCCCACCCGGGCCGGCCACCACCGCGGCAACCGCTAGGCGCTGGCGGGTGGCGCGGCGTCCTCTCGGCGCCCGTCACCCGCCCGTTCGCGGAAGGGTGCCCGCTTCCGACGCGAACCAGCTGCGCAGGGTGGCTCGGTAGGCGGCGTCGTAGCGGTCGTACTCCGCCCGCATCGGCCCGCCGGGCCAGCCCTCGGGGAGGAGGGCGCCCGGCAGGAGCGGGTCGTGCTGGAACAGGCGGAGGACCGCCGCCGACACGACGAAGCCGTCGGCCAGGGCCGACGCGTCGCCCGCCTCGAGGCGGTCGACCAGCTCGGCCATCGCGCCGCGCAGGTCCTCCGCCTCGGCGCGCCACGGGCGGAGCTCCCACAGCGCCATGACCTCGATCGGCGGCGACGGCGCCGCCCCCTCCCACCGCGTGCACCACTGATCCACGACGACCCGCGCATCGGGTGAGCGATCGGGGTCGAGGTTGTCGGGCCGCCCCCACACGCCCTCGCGGAGCTCGGCGAGCCGGAGCGCGCGCAGCGCATCGCGCAGCGCGGCGCGGTCGGCGGCCGGCCGGGCGTCGTCGCTGCTGATCGTGGCCAGCTCCCACGTCCCATCCCAGTCGCGCACCTCGGCGCGGCGGCTGGCCGCCTGGCGGCGCTGGCGGTCGACCAGCCGACCGGTGAGCCGGTACCCGCCATCGTCGGCGACCACCTCGCCGGCGGCGGCCATGCGGGAGAGCGCCGTGCGCACCGTGCCCTCGGTGATGCCGAAGAGCGCGCCGGTGCGGACCAGCAGCGCGTTGGGGAGCCGGGGGGGATCGCTTCCGAGCAGGACGGATGCCAGCACGGAGCGGGCGTTCAGGGGGGTGGCATTACGGGATGGTGACATGTGTTGGTGTGAGTGTAAGGTGTGGGCATGGTCAGCGTGCTGGATCGCCGGGACTCGATGGTGCCGCCCGACGCGCTCCTCACCGACGTGCTGCCGACCGACCGGCTCACCGCCACCGGCATGCCGGTGCCCGAGGTGCGGAGCGATCTGCGTCGGATCGACGGCCTGCGCAACGTCGGCACCGTGATCGCCACCTGGGCGCAGGCGCTGGGCACGATCGGCCTCGCCGTGTGGATCGGCCACCCCCTCGCCTACGCCGCCGCCTTCGTGCTGATGGGCCCCGCCTTCGCCCGGTTCGCGATCCTCGGCCACGAAGCCGCCCACAAGCTGCTGTTCACCAACAAGCGGTGGAACGACGCCGTCGGGCGGTGGATCGTGTCCTACCCGGCGTTCCTGCCGATGGACGGCTACCGGCGCGGCCACTTCGCGCACCACAAGGACGAGTTCGGCCCCGCCGAGCCCGACCTCAACCTCTACAACGGCTACCCGATCACGACGGCGAGCTTCCGCCGCAAGATGTGGCGCGACGCTCGGGGCACCACCGGTTGGAAGAACCTGAAGGGCCTCCTGCGCGCGTTCACGAACAAGGACGCTCGGCCCGTCGCCGTCCGCATCGCGGTGGTGCAGCTGCCGCTCCTCGCCGCGGCCATCGCGGTGGGGCGCTGGTGGCTGTACCCGCTCCTCTGGCTCGGGCCCTGGCTCACGTCGTGGCGCGTGATCAACCGGTTGCGCTCGATCGCAGAGCACGGCGGCATGGTGCGGTCGAAGGATCGCCGCCAGACAACCCACCACGTGCGCCAGACGTGGCCGGCGAGGTTCTGCATGGTGCCCCTCCACACCGGCTGGCACCTGGCCCACCACGTCGACATGGGCGTGCCGTGGCGCAACCTGCCGAAGCTCCACGCCGAGCTCGAAGCGGCCGGGTACGTCACCCCCGAGCTCACCTACCCGAGCTACCGCGCCCTCTGGCGAGCGCTCCGGTCCCGCCCCGACACGTAGCTACGGCTCGACCACGACGGCATCGCCCTGCCGGATCGTCCCCGGCTCGCGGACCCACGCGTAGGCACGGCTCCACCCGGGGTGGCGCGCATGGCTCATCCGGTTGAAGTCGCGCTCGGCGAACCACTGCGCGTTCTTCTTGCAGGGCGTTGCCCAGGCCGAGATCTCGGCCAGGACGTCGCCCACGAGCACCTGGGTGCCCGGGCGCAGCGTGGACCAGTCGATCCCCGCCACCGTCACGTTCTCGCCTGCCGCGCCGGGCTCGATCGGGTGACCTTCGGCGCGAAGCGCGTCGATCAGGTCCGCTGACCAGAGGCACAGCGCCTGGAGCGGGCGACCGTGGTGCTTCCGCTCCGCCTGGCGGTCGCCCACCAGCCCTCGGTCACCGACCTCGGCCACCTCGATCGGCTTCTTGGGCACGCCTCCGTCCGACACGTTGAGCTGCTGCACCCGACCCTCCTGCGTCGGCGCGCCCGCACCCAGGAGGTGCAGCCCGCGACCCACGTCCATGAGGTGGTGGCTCACGTCGTGCACGGTGTGCCGGACGAGCCAGGCCGCATCGTCCCGCTGGGTGCCGGTGGAGATCGTGTGCCTCCACCGGCTGTCGCCCTCGGGGACGCTGGCGGCGAGGGAGGCCTCGGCCACGAGCGCGTCCTGCAACCGGTCGAGCGCACCCGGCATGCCGCCGGCGGTGTCCGGGTCGCCCAGCGCCACACCTCCGTCGATGACCAGGTCCTCGCCGCCGAGCAGGGCCTCGAGCCCGAGACGGTGGATCTCCGTGACCTCGGCGCAGTGCACGGCGTACTCCAGAGCGGACCACACCTCCGCCTCGGGGCGGGTGGCCAGCACGGCAGGGTCGACGCCCTCGACGGCCCACCGCCACATCTGCCCGAGCGCCCGCAGCGTGCCGACCGTGTCGCGCAGGTCGTACTGGGCGCCGTCGAACCGGCACGCCTCACAGGTCTCGACGGTTCCGGACATCCGCCCATCGTGCCCCGCGCGCCGCGGTGCTGGCGTGCGAGATCAGGCGAGGTCGTCGGTGTCGTGCTCGCCGGGGAGGTGGCTCGACGGGTGGTGGTGCTCGTCGTGAGGTTCGCCGCTCCACTCCGGCACGGGTTCGGGCACGACGCGCAGCGATCGCCGCCCCGCCTCCTCGGCGAGCGAGATCACCTCGCGCAGCGGCATGCCGACGCGACCGGCCACCCGAGCGGCGTCGTCGTGCTCCACCTTCACCCGGCCCGGGCTCACCTTCACCCGCACCGGGAAGCCGGCCACGTCCACGGTGTCGTTGTGCCGGGCCGACGGCCACCGGTCGATGGTGGAGCCCCGCACGCCCAGCGACCCGGTCTCCTCGGCCAGCACCTCGGCCACCTGCGCGCTCAGCGCGGTGTCGGCGAGCGCGGACACCGTGTAGGCGGGGCGGCCCTTCTTCATGACGATCGGCGTGATCCAGGCGTCGTGGGCGCCGGCGTCGAGGAGCGCGCTGATGGCATGGGAGAGCGTCTCGCCGGTGGCGTCGTCGACGTTCACCTCGAGCACGACCACGGGCTGCCCGGCGAGCACGGCGTCGCTCGGCGTGCCGATCACCACCTGGGTGGCGTTGGGCTGACCATCGATGTCCCGCGTGCCGGCGCCGAACCCGCTGCACTCGATGGTCATCGGCGGCATCGGCCCGAACCCCGATGCCAGCGCCGCGAGCAGCGCGGCCCCGGTGGGCGTGGTGAGCTCCACCCCCAGATCGATGCCCCGGGTGGGCGCGCCGACACCCGCGAGCAGCTCGACGACGGCCGGCGCCGGGTTGGGCAGCAGGCCGTGCGCGGCCCGGATCATCCCGGTGCCGGTGACCACCACCGAGCCGTAGACGAGGTCGATGTCGAGGACCTCGAGGGCGGAGCACGTGCCGACGACGTCGACGATGGCGTCCAGGCCGCCGACCTCGTGGAAGTGCACCTGCTCGGGAGGGCGACGGTGGAGCCGGCCCTCGGCGTCGGCCAGCGCGTCGAACACGGCGAGGGCCCGGCGGCGGACCCGCTCGGGGAGGCGTGCCTCCTCGACGAGCGCGGAGATGTGCGACGCCGTGCGCACGACCGTCGTCTCGTCGGCGTGCACGTGTGCCTTGGTGGACGCGATGCCGCAGCGCATCACCGGCTCGGCCTCCAGCCGCCACCCGTGCACGGGGAGGCGCTCGACCATGGACCGCACCTCGTCCACGTCGGCGCCGGCATCGATCAGCGAGCCCAAGGCCATGTCGCCGGCGATGCCGGAGAAGCAGTGGAACCACGCCAGTCGGGTCACGACCGGCTCACCCGATGGTGCCGCGCCAGAACCGCCCTCGATCGTGCGTCGACGGGTGGCGAGGTGCTCACTTGAGCATCCGGAGCACGGCGCAGGCGGCGCCGTACCCGTTGTCGATGCCGACGACGGTGAGCCCCGCGGCGCACGAGCTGAGCATGCCGAGGAGGGCGGTGACGCCCTCGAGGCTGGCGCCGTAGCCGACGCTGGTGGGGACGGCGACGACGGGAGCCGGCGTGAGCCCCCCGACGAGGCTGGCGAGGGCGCCCTCCATGCCGGCGACGACGACGACGGCGTCGGCGGTGGCGAGGGCGTCCGTCTCGCCGAGCAGGCGGTGGACGCCGGCGACGCCGACGTCGGTGAGCCGGTTGGGTTCGATCCCGAAGGCCTCCAGCACGGCCGCGCACTCGTCGGCGACGGGCAGGTCGGCGGTGCCCGCGGCGGCGATCACCACCCGTTCCGGGCGTGGGGCCGACGGACGCCACACGACAGTGGAACCGTGCACCTGCCCGTCCGGATGGGCGGCGAGAGCGGCCGACACCTGCGCATCGGAGGCGCGGGTGAGCAGCACCGGCGACGCCCCGGCGTCGAGCAGCTCACCCACGATCGCGGTGGCGTGCTCGGGAGCCTTGCCGGGCCCGTAGACGGCCTCGGGCAACCCTTGGCGGAGCGCACGGTGGTGGTCGACGCGCGCGAAGCCGAGATCGGCGAAGGGGAGGCGCCGCAGCTGGGCCACGGCGTCGTCCGGGTGCAGGTCACCCGACTGCACCGCATCCAGCAATGCCACGAGGGCTGCTTCGTCCACCTCAGTAGCATTGCGCCTCGTGACGGACGACGCTGCCTCGACCGCGCGCCGTCGCATCGGCTTCCTCGGCCCCGAGGGCACGTTCACGGAGCAGGCGCTGCTCTCCCAGGACGACCTCGCCGCTGACGAGCTCGTCCCGATGACCACCATCGCCGAGGTGCTCGCGGCCACGGACCAGAGCAGCATCGACCTCGGGTTCGTGGGCATCGAGAACTCGATCGAGGGCACCGTGAACGCCACGATCGACGCGCTCGCCTTCGAGCACGACCTGCTGATCCAGCGCGAGGTCGAGCTCGGGATCCAGCTGAACCTCCTCGCCCCCGCCGGGGTGGCCGTCGCCGACGTCACCCGGGTCCTCACGTTCCCCGTCGCCGCCGGGCAGTGCCGCACGTGGCTCGCCCGCAACCTGCCCGACGCGGAGGTCGTGGCGGCGAACTCGAACGCCGAAGCGGCGCGCATCATCGCCGAGGAGCACGACGGCGTGTCGGCGGCCGTCGCCCCGTCGCTCGCCGCCAAGATCTACGGGCTCGAGGTGCTCGCCAACGACATCGAGGACCATCCCGAGAACACCACGCGCTTCGTCCTCGTGGCTCGGGACACGATCCCCCCGCCCACCGGGCACGACAAGACCACGATCGTCGTGTTCCAGCGGACCGACCGCCCGGGTTCGTTGCTGGCCATCCTCCAGGAGTTCGCGGCGAGGGCGATCAACCTCACCAACCTCCAGAGCCGACCGACCAAGAAGGGCCTCGGCCACTACTGCTTCATCATCGACCTCGAGGGGCACCTCAGCGACGAGCTCGTGGCCGACTGCCTCCGCGACGTGCGCTCGAAGGTGGAGGACATCAAGTTCCTCGGCAGCTACCCGGCCGCCGGTGAGCACGGCCCTGCCGTCCGCCGCGAGGCCGAGGAGGCGTGGCGCACCGCCGACGCGTGGATCAGGGACCAGAGGGCCAAGCTCTCACCCTCGTAACCTCGCTCCCGGAGCGGTGGCCGAGTGGACGAAGGCAACGGTCTTGAAAACCGTCGACCCGCAAGGGTCCGTGGGTTCGAATCCCACCCGCTCCGCGCCCGTTGGTATCGTCGTCGGTCCACCAGGAGCGGTGGCAGAGTCCGGTTGATCGCGCATCCCTGCTAAGGATGTGACGGCGGCAACGTCGTCCGTGGGTTCAAATCCCACCCGCTCCGCTCGATCGTCCTGATCCGCCAGACTGAGCCTGTGAGCGTCGTCTTGCGAGGGGCGTCGGTGCTCCTTGACGGGGCCTGGTGCGAGGGGCCGCTCCACCTCAGCGACGGTCACGTCGCGGGTGACCCTGCGAAGGAGGCGGACGCCGCGACCGTCGAGCTCGACGGGTTCCTCCTCGCGCCGGGCTACATCGATCTCCAGTGCAACGGGGGGCTGGGCATCGACCTTGCGTCGCAGCCCGAGCGGCTGTGGGAGCTCGCGTCGCTGCTCCCACGGTTCGGTGTGACGGCGTGGCTCCCTACGATCGTCACGACACCGGACGGCGTGATCGAGCGTGCGCTCGACGCGCTCCGCACCGGTCCGCCCGACGCATGGAGAGGGGCGACGCCACTCGGGCTCCACCTCGAAGGCCCGTTCTTGTCTGCTCCGAAGCGCGGCGCGCACCCGGAGGCGCTCCTCCGCGAGCCGACCCTCGCTGCCATCGAAGGGTGGACGGGCCACGACGGCGTCGTGATCGTCACCATCGCGCCCGACCTCCCTGGCGCCGTCGAGGTGGTCGCCGCGCTGGTGGAGCGCGGGGTGATCGTGTCGCTCGGCCACTCGCCCGCGACGGCCCCGCAGGCCACGGCCGCGGTCGATGCCGGCGCTCGATGGGTCACCCACCTGTTCAACGCCATGGCACCGCTGCACCACCGGGAGCCCGGGCTCGCCGGCGTGGCGCTGGCGGATCCGCGGCTCCACGTCGGGCTGATTCCCGATGGGATCCACGTGGACCCGCTCGTGGTGGCCACCGCGCAGCGGGCGCTGGGGGAGCGGCTCACGATCGTCACCGATGCCGTCGCCGCCCTCGGGATGGCGGCCGGCACCCAGGCCCTCGGCCGCACGGAGGTCCACATCGGTGACGACGGCGTCCGCCTGGCCGACGGCACGTTGGCCGGCAGCAACCTCGCCATGGACCAGGGGGTGCGCAACCTGGTCGCGTTCACCGGCTGCGACAGTGCCACCGCCATCCACGCGGCGTCGACGGCTCCTGCCGCGCTGCTCGGCGACCCCGCCCGAGGCCACCTCGGCCCCGGCGCCCGAGCCGACCTGGTCGTGCTCACCGAGGACCTGCACCTGGTGTCGACCTACGTCGCCGGCGACGTGGTGCACGACGCCCGGTGGAGCAGGTAGCGGCGGCTCGGCCGCCGAACCAGGACGGATGCCCATGACCGACACGCCGTGGCAGGGCGACGCCTGCTCCCTCGTCGATGCCTTCCGAGCGGGCGAGCGCTCGCCGGTCGAGGAGCTCGAGGCCACCCTCTCGGCCATCGAGGGGTCGGACCTCAACTGCTTCAGCTATCTCGATGCCGACCGGGCTCGAGACGCGGCGGCGCGGGCCGACGTCTCTCTCCCCTTCGGCGGGGTGCCCACGGCGATCAAGGAGCTGGAGCCCGTGGAGGGCTGGCCCTACACGGAGGCCTCGCTCGCCTTCAAGGACCGGAAGGCGCCCCACACGGGTCACACGACCGAGCGCCTCTTCGAGCGGGGCGGCGTCACGCCGGTGGGCCAGACGACGGCGAGCGAGTTCGGCGGGCTCAACGTGAGCGTCACGAAGATCAACGGCGTCACCCACAACCCATGGCAGCACGGCCGCACCGTGGGCGGCTCCTCCGGCGGGTCGGCGGCCGCGGTCGCGGGAGGCCTCGTGAGCCTGGCCACCGGTGGCGACGGCGGCGGGTCGATCCGCATCCCCGCCGGGTACACCGGGCTGCTCGGCATGAAGGGCACCTTCGGCCGTCTGCCGCGGAGCCCGCACGCCTTCATGCGCCCGCACACGGTCGTCCTCGGCAACCTCAGCCGATCCGTGCGCGACGCCGCCCGCGTCTACGACGTGTGCGCGGGCACGCACCCCGAGGACCCCACCAGCCTGCCCTCGCCGGGTGGTTGGGAGGCGGGCCTCGGCTCCCACGACCTGCGGGGTCTGCGCGTCGCGATCGTGCCGGACCTCGGCGGCGTCGAGCTCGAGGCAGGGGTGGAGGACCGGATCCGGGCGGAGGCCAAGGCCCTGGTTGCCGACAACGACATGGTGGAGGTGGACCTCCGCGTGGAGCCGCCGAACCTCGCCGCTCAGTGGGCGATGGGCAACCTGGCCACGCTCCTCGCCGACCTCGGTGAGCGCTGGCCGGCGTGCTCCGACGACCTCACCGACGAGATGGCCGTGGGCCTGCACCTGGCCGAGGCGATGTACAACCTGCGCACCGCCGCCGCCGCTGAGGAGCTGCGGGTGAAGGCCAACGAGGTGATGGCGCGCACCTTCGAGCAGGTGGACCTGGTGATCGCGGCAACGAACCCCGGCCCGGCGTTCCCCGCCGAGTGGGTCACCAGCCAGAAGCAGAGCCCGGTGGTCGCGAAGCTGTTCGAACCCGGCGCGGCTCGGATCGTGCTGCGCGGCCTGCTGGGCAGCGTCCGGCTGGTCGCAGGCGCGGTGCCGAAGCTGCCGTCCGCGCTGCTCACGATGGCGTCCGAGCGACTGCCCGACCTGGTGAACATGGGAGCGCTCACCATCATCTCGAACATCTACGGCAACCCGGCCGTCTCCATCCCGGCAGGGACCGTCGACGGCCTGCCCGTCGGCATGCAGGTGCTCGCTGCCCACCACCGCGACGACCTGCTGTTCGACGTCGCGCTCTGCGTCGAGCGCGAGCGACCCTGGCCGATGGTGGCGCCCCCGGTCGCCGCCTAGCGTCCCGGGTGTGGAGCTTCGCGTCGTCGGTGCCGGGCTGGGCCGCACCGGCACGCACTCGCTCAAGGTCGCGCTGGAGCGGCTGCTCGGCGGTCGCTGCCACCACATGATCGAGGTGTTCCCCTCCGACGAGCAGAAGGCGGGCTGGGCGAAGGCGATGTACGGAGAGGCGGTCGACTGGGACGACCTCCTCGCCGACTTCGTCGCGATCGTGGACTGGCCGGGCGCCGCCTTCTGGCGAGAGCTGTCGGCGGCGAACCCAGACGCCCTCGTGCTCCTGTCGGTCCGGCCGGCAGACGCCTGGTACCGGAGCGCGTCGAACACGATCTTCGTCGGCATCGAGGACTGGGCGGAGAAGGGCGACCCGTGGATGCAGGCGTTCATCCACGGCATGGGGGAGCGGTTCACCAACCGGTTCCACGACCCGGAGGCGATGATGGCGGCGTTCGAGCAGCACAACGCCGCCGTCAGAGCCGAGGTGCCGTCGGACCGCCTGCTGGAGTGGACGGCGGCCGACGGCTGGGCGCCGATCTGCGAGCGCCTCGGGGTGCCCGTGCCGGACGAGCCCTTCCCGGTGACGAACACCACGAACGACTTCCGCGACATGCTCGGGCTGCCACCGCTCGAGCCTCGGTGACGGGCGCCGGGCTGTCAGCGCATGAGCGGACCGGTCACCACACCCGACGACGACCCCGTCACCGCCGTCGACGACCCCGTCACCGCCGGGGTGGAGCTGGTCGAGGGCAAGCCGGCCATGGTCGGGTCGCTTCCGGTGCGGCGCGCGCTGCCGCGCCGCGGTCGGCGCACCGTCGGCCCCTGGTGCTTCGCCGATCTGATGGGGCCCGTCGACGATGCGCGGGCCGGCGGCATCGGGCCGCACCCGCACATCGGGTTGCAGACGGTGACGTGGCTCCTCGACGGGGAGCTCCTGCACCTCGACAGCCTCGGCTCGGAGCAGCCGATCCGACCGGGTCAGCTGAACCTCATGACGGCGGGGCACGGGGTCGCGCATGCCGAGGAGTCGCCGGGCGGGGGAGGGCTCCATGGCATCCAGCTCTGGATCGCGCAGCCCGAGGCGACCCGACACGGCGCGCCCGGCTTCGAGCACCACGCCGAGCTGCCCCAGCTCGAGCTGGGCTCGGGCACTGCCACCGTCCTCGTGGGCACCCTCGGCGGCATGACGTCCCCGGCGAGGGCCGACACCAGCCACGTCGGGGCGGAGGTCGTGCTGGCTGGACGCGTGGTGGTCCCTCTCGACGGCGCGTTCGAGCACGCCCTCCTCGTGACGACCGGTGCCGTCGACGTGGCCGGCGCGGTCGTGCCGGCTGGCACCCTCGCGTACCTCCCGCCCGGGCGCGACGAGATCCGCGTGAACGCAGCCGTCCCGTCCCGGCTCCTGCTGCTGGGCGGTGAGCCCTTCGACGAGGAGCTGGTGATGTGGTGGAACTACGTCGGCCGCACGCGAGCGGAGATCACCGACGCCCACGCCGCGTGGACGGCGCGCACAGAGCGCTTCGGTGAGGTGGCGTCGTCGTTGGCGGCGATCGATGTCGATGCGCCCCCGTGGCGACGCGGCGCCTGACGCGCCGAGCACCATGACTGAGTCGACCGCTCCGAGAGCCCTCCGGTACAGTCGCCTCTCCACAACCAGCGCTCGTAGCTCAATTGGAGAGAGCATCTGACTACGGATCAGAAGGTTGGGGGTTCGAGTCCCTCCGAGCGCGCTGAAGTCTTCGAAGTGTGAGTGACACACGTCCGCCGCCCCGGCGTCGCCCCCACGGCCGCCGCTACCGGCCGAGGAGCGCGAGGTAGCGGGCGATCTCGGCTCGGTCGCCCGTCGCCTTGGCGATGTCGTCGGAGATCTTCACGCACGGGATCCCGTCGACGGCGTCGGGCTTGACGACGAGCGAGAGCGTGGCGAAGCCGACGTCGTTGGTCAGGTTGGTCCCCCACCCGAAGCTGACGTCGCAGCGGTCCCCGAA
>JBJMHD010000016.1:0-9925 GCA_045807565.1 Acidimicrobiales bacterium
GCCACCGGCACCGGCGGCTCCGCCGAGTATCTCCGCCACGAGCACAACTGCCTCATCTACGAACCTCGTCACGACGCCGCCGAGCTCGCGCGGACGGTGGGGCGCCTGGCGCATGACGCCGCGCTGAGGGAACGCCTGCGAGACGGCGGCCTGAGCACCGCACCGCTGTTCACGGAGCGCCGCTACAACGAGGCGATCGCCGCCGCGCTGGCGGAGGCATGTGGCGCGCCCGCCGAGATCCGTCACTACGCTGCCGCGCCATGAACGCCGATACGACCATCACGCCGAGCCTGCAGGAGCTTGGCTGGTACCACACCCTCGAGCTTCCGGACGGGCAGACGACGCCGGGGCTGTTCGACCTGCGACCTCTGATCGCCAAGTACGGCCTGCCCGAGCGTCTCGACGGTCTGCGCGCGCTCGATGTGGGCACCTGGGACGGCTTCTGGGCCTTCGAGATGGAGCGGCGAGGAGCCACCGTCGTCGCCCTCGACGTGGACCACGAGTGGGAGTACGACATCCCGCCGCGACGCCGTCCGGCCGAGTTCCCCGACACCTACCGCGGCGTGGGCTTCGAGCTGGCCAAGGACATCTCGGGGTCGAACGTCGAGCGCGTGCACTGCAACATCTACGACGCCACGCCCGAGGCGCTCGGCACCTTCGACCTCGTCTTCTGCGGCACGGTGCTCATCCACCTGCGCGACCAGCTGCTCGCGCTCGAGCGGTTCGCCAACCTGTGCCACGGGCGGTTCATCTTCGCCGACGAGTACGACCGGGCGAGCAGCCTGCTCCCGTTCCCGGTCAGCCGCTACCACGCCGACCGCGACGCCGCCGTGGTGTTCTGGCTGCCGGCCAAGAAGACGTGGAAGCGCATGATCTGGACGGCCGGGTTCGACGACGTCACCGAGCACGGCACCTTCACCGTCACGATCCCGATCGGCGGCGGCGGGACGCGCAAGATCCCGCACGTCGTGTACCACGCCCGCGGCACGGCCCCGAAGCGCAGTCGGCCCTGACCGTGCTCGAGGATGGCCGTGACCGCTGAGCTCCCCGCTCGGATCGAGCACGTGCTCCACCGCGCCCGGGACACGGCGCGGCTGTGGCGTGACGAACCGGTGGCTCGCGCGTCCCTCCGCGCCCGCCTGCTGCGGCCCTACCGCGTGTGGCGGTTCCACGCGTTCGGGCCGTCATCGCTCGTCGACCGCCCCACCTGGGTGTACGGGCCGCAGAAGATCGCCATCGGCGAGGCGGTGATGGTGCTGCCGGGGGCGTGGCTGTCCGCCGAGCGCATGACCTGGGACCGTCCGGGGCCCGCCATCACGATCGGGGACCGGGTGGGGATCCGGGCATGGGTCACGCTGAGCGCGTCGTCGTCCATCGAGATCGGCGACGACGTCGTGTTCGGCGCCCAGTGCACGGTCGTCGACTGCGACCACACCTGGCGCGCCGGCCATCCGAACGTGCTCCAGAACCCGGTCGTCACCGAGCCGATCAGGATCGGCGCCGGAACCTGGCTGGGCGACCGCGTGACCGTGCTGAAGGGGGTGACGATCGGCGAGCGGTGCGCCATCGGCGCCCACAGCGTGGTCCGAGACGACATCCCCGACGGGGCGATCGCCGCTGGGATCCCGGCGCGGGTCATCGGCCGCAGCGCCGACCTCTGAGGTGACGCTTCGCATCGCGCTCAGCCACGTGTACGCGTGGCCCGAGGTGCACCGCGGTGGTGAGCGCTACATGCACGAGCTCGGGGGGGCGCTGGCCCAGCTGGGCCACCAGGTCCGCATCGTCACCACGGCGCCCCGCCCCGCCGCGGACCGCATCCTCGGGGTGGAGGTCCAGTACCTCCGGCGCCGGCGAGTGCTCCCGTCTCGCCTGGGCGCGCAGAGCGACGAGGTGGCCTTCGGCGCCCAAGCCCTCACCCGCCTGGCCGCCGCCCCCATCGACGTGTGGCACGCCATGGGCACCGCCGACGCGGCGGCCGCATCGCTGGTGAGCCGGGTCCGCAACGTCCGCTCGGCGTACACCGACCTCGGGTTCCCCTACCGCGAGTCGCGCGAGCGCCGGCCCGACAGGCGGCTGCACGAACAGGCGGTGCGCCACCTCGACCACTACATCTGCTTCTCGCAGGCGGCCGGAGACCACCTCGCCTCGGGGTACGGCCGCGCCGCCGAGGTGGTGCCAGGAGGCGTGGACGTGGATCGGTTCGCTCCCGCCGCCCGCCGACACCCCGCGCCGGCGCTCCTGTTCGCCGCCGACGCCTCGGAGCCGCGCAAGAACCTGCCGCTGCTCCTCGAGGCGGTGGCGATCCTCCGCCGGGCCCATCCGGACCTGGAGGTGTGGGTGGCCGGTCGCGGCGACCAAGCCGCGCTCCTGTCGGCGGCGCCCGCGGCCGCCCAGGAGGCCGCCGTCCTCCTCGGTGACGTCGCCCCCGAGGACATGATCGACCTCTACGGGCGTGCGTGGGTGATGGTGCTGCCCTCGGAGGCGGAGGCGTTCGGGCTGGTGTACGTCGAGGCCCTGGCCTGCGGCACGCCCGTCGTCGGGCTCGACCGAGGGGGGCCGGCCGAGATCATCAGGCCCGGGATCGGGGCGGCGGCCCAGCCCACGCCCGAATCGGTCGCCGAGGCCTGCGAGCTGGCGCTCGGGCTCGCGGCGCGCCCCGACATCGCCGCCGACTGCCGGGCCGCCGCGCGCGAGTGGGACTGGAAGACGGCGATCGTCCCGCGCCTGCTCGACCTCTACCAGCACCCGCGGCGGACATGACGGGACCGTCGGTCGACGTCGGCGTCGTCACCTGGAACACGCGCGACCTCACCGTCGACGCCCTCCGCCGCCTGCTCGACGACCAGGCCGGCTGCACCTTGCGTCTCCTCGTGCACGACAACGCGTCCCGCGATGGCACCGCCGAAGCCATCGCTCGCCACATCCCCGAGGCGGAGGTCGAGGCCGGGGACGTGAACCTCGGCTTCGGCGCCGCCATGAACCGGCTCATCGCCCGGGGGGAGGCGCCCTGGTTCTTCGCCCTCAACTCCGACGCGTGGCCCGAGCCCGGAGCCATCCGCCGGTTGGTGGACGCGGCCGAGCGCTGGCCGGCCGCCGCCGCCGTCGCCCCCCGCCTCGAGCGTCCCGACGGCTCGCTCGAGCTCTCGACGCACCCGTTCCCCTCGCTCCGCATCGCCGGGCTGACGGCGGTCGGCGCCGATCGGTGGCTCTCACCCGCGAGCGCTGCCGACCTGTTGCTGGAGGGCCACTGGCAGCACGACGTCGCTCGGCCGGTCGACTGGGCCATCGGCGCCGCCCTGCTGATGCGCCGAGCCGCGCTCGACGAGGTCGGCGGGTTCGATCCCCGGTTCTTCATGTACGCCGAGGACGTGGAGTGGTGCTGGCGCGCCGCGCAGGCCGGGTGGGAGATCCGCTTCGAGCCCGAGGCTGTCGTGTGCCACGTCGGCAACGCGTCGGGTGCGGTGGGCTACGGCCGAGGGCGGACGATCGCGTACCTCCGCAACACCCATCGCTTCTACCGCGGTGCCCACGGACCGGCGGCCGCCTTCGCCTACCGAGCGCTGTGCCTGGCGGGGAGCGCGCGGCTCTACCTGGGAGCCCGGTGGCGAGGCGACCGGTCGCGGGCCAGCTTCTGGGCGGACCACGTCCGCGCCCACCTCCGCCCGGTCGGGGGACCCGACGGACCGCCCTCTCAGCGGTGAGCGCCGAGCGCACGCTCGGCACGTGAGCGCAGGCCGCCCAGCGGTCCGGCGGGCGAGGTGCGGTAGATCACGAAGTGCGACCGGCGGTGGTAGCGGCGGTAGTGCAGCAGGCCCTTGGCGGCGGCGTGGTCGAGGAGGGCGTCGATCGGCAGCGGCTTGTGGAGGTGGGTGTCGTTCGGCTCCGGCTCGAGGAAGTTCACGGCGACGATGCTGCCGTGGCGCTCCAGGGTGGCGAGGAAGGCGAAGGGATCCTCGATGTGCTCGATCACGTCGAAGCAGTACACGGCGTCGAAGTCCTCGGGGATGCCGCCAGCCTCGACGTCGTGGACAGGGGCGTCGAGGCCGCGTCGCTCCAACCGCCAGCGCAGGTAGCGCGTGCTGGGGTTGTCGAAGTCGGCGAACGACACCCGGTAGCCGGCCTCGAGGAGCGGTAGCCCGTCGCTCCCGATGCCGCAGCCGTAGTCGAGGAGGGTGGCGCCGGGCGGCACGAAGCGCCGGAGGTCGCGCACGTAGGGAGCCTTCGTGCCGGACATCGCGAACACGGTGAGGTCGTAGAGGTAGGCCTCGCTCGTCCGGTAGAACGTCGTCTCGTCGGGGGCGGCCTCCTCCTCGGCCTCCACCTCGTGCATGTGCTCGCGGAGGCGCCGCTCGTCGTAGGCGTCGCCCAGGTACGCCTTGAGCTCGAGCAGGGCCTCGTCACCGTCCCACGCCGTGGCGAAGGCGGGCTCGAGCTGCTGGTAGTACCAGGTGTTGGCGCGCCGGCGGGCGACGTCCCGAGCGCGCCCCGCCGCCTCCGGGACGATGTCGGCGATCCACGTCCACGCCCGCGACCGCCGCGGCCGCGCCGCCGCCGCCGCCGTGCGCTCCCGGAAGTACGGGGTGAACCAGCTGTGCTTGGCCGCCATCATCCGCTCACCGCGCGCGACGCCCTCGAACCGACGGACGACGTCCTCCCATCGGTAGCTGTGGAGGTGGTGGGCGACCGCGCCTCGCTCGTAGAGCAGCTGCATGCCGGCGTCGTGCAGCCGGCGGGCGAGGTCGAGGTCCTCGTAGTAGTAGACGAAGGCCTCGTCGAACCCGCCCACGCGCTGGTAGAGGTCGCGCCCCAGCGACGTGTTGCACGAGTAGAAGTGCCCGAAGCCGGCCTCGTCGCCGTCGATCGACTGGAACTCGAACTGCGTGCCGGACCAGTCGAGCCAGCGGAGCAGCCGCGACCGCGCGATCTCCGGATGCCACTCGACGTGCCCGAGCACTGCCGTCGTCGGAGCGGGGTGCGCCCGGTGACGGCGGAGGTGCCGAGCCACGAGATCGGGCGTCGGCACCATGTCGTCGCCGAGGAGCAGGACCAGCGGTCGCTCGGTGGCCGCCACCCCGGCGTTGCGCGCCGCCCCCGGCCCGCCGTGGGCCTTCATGACCACCCTCGTGCCGGGCAGCTCGGGCGGCGTCTGGTCGGTGCCGTCGACCACGACCACCACCTCGAAGCCCTGCACGGTCTGGCGGCGCAGGCCCTCGAGGGTGCGCTGCAGGATCGGCCAGCGATCGCGGGTGGGGATGACGACCGCGAGGTCCTCGGCGGTGAGCTCAGACACCGAGGTCGGCGGGCCGTCGGTCGGGCGGCCCGAAGTACTCCAGCACGCGGGCGGGCACGCCACCAGCCAGGCAGAAGGCGGGCACCGGCTTGGTGACGAGCGAGTTCGCGCCCACGAGGGCCCGCTCGCCCACGTCGTTCAGGATCGTGCACTTGCTGGTGATCACGGCGCCGTCGTCGATGCGGATCGGGCGGTAGTCGTAGCCCTGGTCGAGCAGGTGCCGTTCGTGGTCGCGGAAGCGGTGGTTGCCGTCGGCGATCATCGTCGACTGGCCGAACACGCAGCGCTTCCCGATCGTGATCGTCGTCGTGCACTGCACGAGCGCATGGGAGGTGAAGATGCTCCCAGCGCCGATCTCCACCCGGCCGTCGCCGGAGATCTCGCACACGAACCCGCGGCGGAAGTCGACGCCGGGGCCGATGATGAGCGTGCCCCGGTCGGGGATCTGGAGGTCGAACCCGGGCCCGAGGTGCACCGGCCCCTGGAACTCCACCCGGCAGTGGCGGTGCGTCGCCTCGATGAGCAACCGGCGTCCCGTCGACGCCCAGCGCCGGCCGACGCGGTAGCGGAGTCGCCACGGGAGCGTCCGGAGGTCGGTCCCCGCCATGGGCGCGAAGCGTAGCGTCAGGCCTCGGAAGGGCCCGAAGGGCGCTGACGCGCTTCAATGGGCGCATCGAAGAGCTCCCGGCGCCCGCCGTCTCCCCCGATCTCTACGACGAGGCGTACTACCGCGAGTGGTGCGCGGGGTATGCCGAGTGGACCTCCAGCGGGGGTAGGGCCGTGGCGGGGATCTACCCAGGGTTCCTCCACCGTGCCGGGATGCGGCCCGGTGACGTGGTGATCGACATGGGGACCGGTCGCGGGGAGCTGCCCGTCACCGCGGTGGAGCTGGGTGCCTCGAAGGCCTACGGCGTGGAGTACTCCGCCGACGCCGTGGAGATGGCCCAGCAGACCCTCGCCGCCCACGACGTCGGCGACAAGGCGGAGATCATCCTCTGCGATGCCCGGTCGGTGCCCCTTCCCGACGGCGTCGCCGACCTGGTGTGCTTCGTCGACGTGGTCGAGCACCTCACGCCCGAGGAGCTCCACGCCGCCCTCCTCGAGGCGCGCCGCATGCTGAAGCCGGGCGGCCGGGCCGTCGCGCACACGATGCCGAACCGGCTCACCTACGACATCACCTATCGAGCGCTGCAGGCCACGATCGGCAGGAGCTGGCCCAAGGATCCCCGGCACCACCACGAGACGACCATGCACGTGAACGAGCAGACCACCCGCTCGCTGCGCCGCGCCTTCGAGGCGGCCGGCTTCGACGCGAAGGTCGAGCTGGGCGAGTGGGTCCGTGACGAGCACCCGCCCAGCGCTCGGGTCCGCAAGCTCTACCGCCTGGGGTCCCGCATC
The DNA here is from genome assembly GCA_045807565.1 of Acidimicrobiales bacterium. Classification (GTDB taxonomy): domain Bacteria; phylum Actinomycetota; class Acidimicrobiia; order Acidimicrobiales; family VFJN01; genus VFJN01. The sequence goes on from JBJMHD010000016.1 coordinate 6,689, forward strand.
CCACCGCTCCGGCAGCTCACCGTCGCCGACATCTGGGGCTACGGCACCGCACCCGCGACGTCCTGATCCCGGTCGGTCACCCGCCGTCGGATGGCTCGACCGCGCGCACGTCGAAGCTCGGCCGCAGGTCGGTGAGCCCGCCCAGCGCGCCCTCCGACGACACGTAGAACGCCAGCGGGCGCGTCTCGTCCAAGCGGTCGAGCTCGAACCCGTCGGCCGAGGACTGGTGCACCCCGGCGATCACCGAGTAGCTGCCCGTGTTGAGCGGCAGCGGCACCCGGATGTCGCACCGCACCAGCTCGCCCGCCTCGGCGGGACCGGTCGGCGAGAACCGGGTGCTGGAGCTGTGCACGAGGATGCCGCTCCCGGAGGACAGCGCGAAGCCGAACACGGGTCGCTCCACGGCCTGGTGGAAGCGAGCCTCGAGGCGGATCACCACGTCGTCGTGGCTGCTCACGTGGGCGGTGGGCGAGCCGTCGGCGCCGATCAGCGCGAGCGACTCGATCGTGGCGACACCTGACACGCTGCTGGCCTCGTCGCTCGGCCCCTCCCGGTTGTCGAGGTCTCGCTGCTCGCCGAGCAGGTCGTGGTAGCGGGAGATGGCGTCGTTGGGATCGCCGTCGAAGCGGACGTCGCCGTTGTGCAGCAGCAGGACGCGGTCGCACATGTTCCGCACGGCGTTCAGGTTGTGGCTGACGACGACGATGGTGGTGCCCGATCGCCGGATCTCCATCATGCGGTCGAAGCACTTCATCTGGAAGGCGAGGTCGCCCACCGCCAGCACCTCGTCCACCAGGAGCACATCGGGCTGGGCGTGGATCGCGACGGCGAAGCCCAGCCGCACGAACATGCCCGACGAGTAGAACTTCACCGGCGTGTCGACGAACGCCGAGATCTCGGAGAACTCGACGATGTCGTCGAAGCGCTCGTCGATCTCGCTCCGCGTCATCCCGAGGATCGTGCCGTTCACGTAGACGTTCTCCCGTCCGGTCAGCTCGGGGTGGAACCCGACCCCCACCTGGACGAGCGGAGCGATGCGCCCCCGCACCGTCACGCGGCCCTCGGTGGGAGCGGTGACCCCGGCGAGCATCTGGAGGAGCGTGGACTTGCCCGAGCCGTTGCGGCCGATCACGCCGATGCACTCGCCCCGTTCGACCTGCAGGTCCACGCCGCGGACCGCCCACAGCTTGCTGCGTCGCGTCCGGCTGCGGAAGCGGACCGCGGTCATCAGCATCGGCGCGTCCTCGTACTTCGTGTACCGCTTGCCGGCGCCCTCCAGCGCGATGACGGGTGCCCCGGTCACAGCAGGTCCGAGAACACCCGGTCGAACCGGTGCTGGAGGGCGACGGCGATGGCACCGATCACGGCGATCCACACGCAGGTGATCCCCACCGTGCTCAGCCAACCGGCGTCGGCCCCGACGGTGGCGGCCCGGAACAGCTGCACGACCCCGGTGACCGGGTTGAGCCTGATGATCGCCTGGAGCCCGCCCGACGCGAGGTCGAGCGGGTAGAGGACCGGCGTGACGTAGAACCACGCCGTCACGGCCGCGACGATGATGTAGCGCACGTCCCGGAAGTACACGTGCATGGCCGAGGTGAGGAGCGCGAACACCACGGTGAGGGCGGTCATGAGGATCGTGGCGGGCACGAGCAGGAGGATGTCGGCGCTCAACGAGACGTCGAAGAGCAGGCAGAGCACGAACAGCACGCCGATGTTGATCACGAACCCGTACAGGTTCGTGGCCACGGCGGCGAGCGGCAGCACCGCGCGCGGGAAGTAGATCCGGCTCGACATGCTCGCGCCGTCGACGATCGACGTGGACGCCGCGGAGAGCGTCGTGCTGAAGAACGTCCACCCGAGGAACCCCGAGAAGATGAAGACCGGGTAGCTCGTGTCGGTCTCGATGTCGATCACGTTCGAGAAGACGAGCGCCATGATGCCGGCCTGGAACAGCGGCAGGCCGACCGCCCAGAGCATGCCGAACGACGCCCGGCGGTACTTCACGTAGAAGTCCTTGCGCGCCAGCACCACGAGGAGCTGCCGGGCGGCCCAGACCTCCGCCACCAGACGACGCAACGGGAGGGGCCGACCGGTCAGGTCGAAGCCCTCCGTCGACGCGCTCATCAGCCCTCCTCGTTGGTCCAAGCCACGGCGGACGGTCAGGATGGCATAGTTCGTCCTTCGTGACCCAAGGGGGAAGGGATGCCGAAGTGGCGGCGCCAGCCGATCATCACGGTGCCCCGCGCCGTCCCGGGCCCGGGTCCTGATCCCCGTCCTGCCGCCTCCACCGAGCGCGCCACCGAGGCACCGATCGAGCGCCCGCGCCCTCCTCGCGGCGCCCGCAACCTCGTGGTGGTCGTGCTCGACAGCCTCCGCTTCGACTCATGGACGGCGGCCCGCCCGAAGGCGCTGGGCCGGCTCGGGGAGGTGGAGAAGAGGTTCAGCTACGCGTCGTGGACGGCGCCGTCCCACTACAACCTGCTGATGGGACTGCTCCCGCACTCGAGCCCGCCCCACGTGTACGCGTCGGAGTACTACAAGCAGGACTTCGTGCGGTACGCGGAGCGCCTCGGCGTCGAGCACATGGAGTTCAAGGAGCTCCTGCCGTCGATGTTCCTGCCCACCTACCTGCGGAACACGCTCGGGTACCGCACGAGCGCCTACGTGTCGATGCCGGTGCTGAACGGCCACACCCCGATCAACCGCGACTTCGACGACTACCGGCTGATGGAGCGGCACAACGACATGGCCGCGATGCTCGACCTGCTGCAGTTCGAGGACGACCGGCCCTCCTTCACCCTCTTGAACGTGGGGGAGACCCACTACCCCTACGCCCCGCCCCACGAGGATCCGAGCGAGTGGCCGCGCATCTCCGGGGTCCACGGCGTGTTCAAGCACCTCGACGAGCAGCTCGTGGGCGGCCGGCTCGAGGAGACCGAGCCGGGGTTCTTCGACGACGAGGCGCTGGCCGAGCTGCGGGCGCGCCAGATCCGATCGGTCACGTACGTGGACGGCGTCGTGGAGCGCCTCTACGAGCTGGTCCCGCGCAACACCTGGATCGTCGTCACCGCCGACCACGGTGAGCTCTTCGGCGAGGAGGGCTACTTCGGCCACGGCCCCGTGAACCACGAGAAGGTGTACGAGGTGCCGTTCGTGGAGGGCATGGTCCCCTGACGGCGGGCCGCTCGCGTCAGAGGTAGCCGAGCAGGCGCATGCGATCCTCGATCCCGTCGC
>JBJMHD010000017.1:0-29672 GCA_045807565.1 Acidimicrobiales bacterium
TGTGCGGGACGCCGGTCGCGGCGAGTTGGCCGGTGCACGAGGTCGCCCTGATGGAGAGCGTCCTTGCACCGACGGGTGCGCGCTACGAGACCGTCGCGATGTTCCCGCTCTAGGGTGCTTGCCTCGAACACCCGTTCGCAATTACGCTCTGGGAAGTACACGGATGTGATTGTCACACCCCCTTCGTAGGGTGGGCCCCGTACTGAGAAACCCACGAGCGGAAGGACCTCCGATGGAGCGTGATAAGGCACTCGAGATGGCGCTGAGCCAGATCGAGAAGCAGTACGGCAAGGGCTCGGTCATGCGCATGGGGGAGACCACCCACATGAAGGTGGAGGCCATCTCCACCGGCGCGCTGGCCCTCGACCTCGCCCTCGGCATCGGCGGCCTGCCTCGCGGCCGCATCGTGGAGATCTACGGCCCGGAGTCCTCGGGCAAGTCGACCCTCGCCATGCACGTGGTGGCCGAGGCGCAGCGCAACGGCGGCATCTGCGCCTACGTCGACGCCGAGCACGCCATGGACCCGATCTACGCCCGGGCCATCGGGGTCGACGTCGACGAGCTGCTCATCAGCCAGCCCGACACCGGCGAGCAGGCGCTCGAGATCACCGACATGCTCATCCGCTCCGGCGCCATCGACGTCGTGGTGATCGACTCGGTCGCTGCCCTCACGCCGCGCGCCGAGATCGAGGGCGACATGGGCGACAGCCACGTCGGCCTCCAAGCCCGCCTCATGTCCCAGGCGCTGCGCAAGCTCACCGCCAACCTGAACAAGACCGACACCATCTGCATCTTCATCAACCAGCTGCGGGAGAAGATCGGCGTGATGTTCGGCTCGCCCGAGACCACCCCTGGTGGGCGGGCGCTGAAGTTCTACAGCTCGGTCCGGCTCGACATCCGACGCATCGAGTCCATCAAGGACGGCGTCGAGGTGGTCGGCAACCGCACCCGGGTGAAGGTGGTGAAGAACAAGGTGGCGCCGCCGTTCCGGCAGGCCGAGTTCGACATCATGTACGGCCACGGCATCAGCCGCGAGGGCGGCGTGCTCGACATCGGTGTCGACAACGACATCGTGAAGAAGTCGGGTGCTTGGTACACCTACGAGGGCGAGCAGCTCGGCCAGGGTCGGGAGAACGCCAAGACGTTCCTCCAGGAGAACCCCGAGATCATGATCGAGATCTCCGAGCGGATCCGCCAGAAGATGGGCCTCGGCGAGCACACCGACGAGGCGGTCGACGGCGCCGCCGCCGGCGAGGGCGTCGAGCTCGACCCCGACGACGTGCCCATCAGCCTGGACGACTGAGCTCACGCCCCGACCTTCCCCGCGTCCCGGTCGAAATTCGGAAGATCCGGAAGCAGGGAAGGTCGCGGCGGCCGTCGAAACCTTGAGCACGGTGGCAGGAGCGTTTCGGGCGCTCACGACTGGGGCCGCCCTGATCATGGGGAACGCGACGATGGAGCAGCTCAAGGTCTCGACGAAGTCGAACCCGAACTCCGTCGCGGGCGCCATGGCGGGCGTGCTGCGGCAGCAGGGCCGGGTGGAGGTCCAGGTGGTCGGCGCCGGTGCGCTGAACCAGGCCGTGAAGGCCGTCGCCATCGCCCGCGGGTACGTGGCGGCCGGTGGGATCGACCTCGTGTGCGTGCCCACCTTCGCCGACATCGAGATCGACGGTGAGCGCCGCACGGCCATCCGCTTGGTGATCGAGGACCGGCACCGTCGCCCGATCGACGAGCACGCCATCCCCGACGGCGTGCTCGAGGAGTTCGTGGCGACCGAGCGAGCGCGCGACGTCGTCAACCACCGCAGCAGCGAGATCCGCCTGCAGTAGGCCCGCCGCCGGCTGGCGGTGGGGGGCGCCGATCCCGGCGTCGGTAGCCTGTCGGCCGTGCCCGAGCCCCGCCGCTTCTTCCTGCGCACCTTCGGGTGCCAGATGAACGAGCACGACTCCGAGAGGATCGCGGGGCTCCTGCAGGCCGACGGGTTGGAGGAGGCAGCCAGCGCCGAGGACGCCGACGTCGTCGTCCTCAACACGTGCTGCATCCGCGAGAACGCAGACAACAAGCTGTACGGCACCCTCGGCCACCTGAAGTCGCTGAAGGACCGCAAGCCGGATCTGCAGATCGCCGTCGCCGGCTGCCTGGCCCAGAAGGATCGCGACACCGTCACCGCCCGCGCCCCGCACGTGGACGTCGTGCTCGGCACCCACAACGTGCACCGAGCGGCCGAGCTCCTCCACGAGGCGGAGGCGGCTGGCCATTCGATCGTGGAGATCCTCGAGGAGACGGTGGCCGACGACCTCGACACCTTCCCGTCGGCGCTGCCGGTGCGTCGCGAGGTGCCGTGGGCGGGCTGGGTCACCATCCAGATCGGCTGTGACAACAGCTGCGCCTTCTGCATCGTGCCCGCCGTCCGCGGCAAGGAGATCAGCCGTCCCTTCGACGACATCGTCCGCGAGGTCGAGCTCGCCGCCGCCGACGGCGTCACCGAGGTCACCCTGCTCGGGCAGAACGTGAACAGCTACGGCCGCGACCTCGCCCTCGCCGCCCGCCAGGCGGGTGGCGACGACCGGGTGCGCCCGCTGTTCGACCGGCTGCTGCGCGCCGTCGGCGGCGTGGGCGGCATCGAGCGGGTGCGCTACACCAGCCCCCACCCGAAGGACCTGCGGCCCGAGACCATCGAGGCCATGGCCGAGACGCCTGCGGTGTGCGAGCACCTGCACCTCCCGCTCCAGTCCGGCAGCGACCGGGTGCTGGCCGCCATGCACCGCGGGTACACGGCCGAGCGCTACCTCGAGCGGCTGGAGGCGGCCCGGGCCGCGATCGACGACCTCGCCGTCACCACCGACATCATCGTCGGCTTCCCTGGTGAGACCGACGACGACTTCGAGCGCACGCTCGAGGTAGCGGCCGAGGCGGCCTACGACAGCGCGTACACCTTCATCTACAGCCCCCGCCCCGGCACCGAGGCGGCCGAGCGGGTCGACCAGCTCGTACCGGCCGAGGTGGTGGCCGAGCGGTTCGAGCGGCTCCGCGTCGTCATCGACCGTGCGGGCCTCGCCCGGCACGAGGCGCGCATCGGACGGGTCGAGGAGGTGCTCGTGGAGGGCCCGAGCCGCAAGGACCCCGCCGTCCTCACCGGACGCACCCGGCAGAACAAGCTCGTGCACTTCGCGGCGGCGGCGATCCGACCCGGGACCTACGCCACCGTGGCGATCACCGGCGCGGCGCCGCACCACCTGCGAGGCGAGCTCGTCGAGGTCACGCGACCGGCGGCGCACAAGACGCGCCTCCCGCTGCTCGTCGGTTGACGAGACCTTGATCACGATCACCGAGGAGCCCTACGGCGGCGCGGTGGCGGCCGACCTGGTCGAAGCGCTGCTCGTGGAGCTGAACGAGCGCTACGCCGACGAGGTGGCCCAGGGCGACGCCGACGCCCCCGACGACGACGACTACCTCGCCGAGGTCACCCCCGAGCTCGTGCGCGCGCCCGTCGGCACCTTCCTCGTGGCGTGGCTCGACGGCGAGCCGGCGGGCTGTGGAGCGGTGAAGCCGCTCGACAGCGATCCGACCAAGGGCGAGATCAAGCGGATGTTCACGGCGCCGGCCGCACGGCGCCGCGGGATCAGCCGAGCGCTCCTCGTCGCGCTCGAGCAGCGGGCCGCCGAGCTCGGCTACCGCCAGCTGCAGCTCGAGACCGGCCTCGCCCAACCGGAGGCCATCGCGCTCTACGAGAGCCACGGCTGGCACCGCATCACCCCCTACGGCCACTACAAGGACTCGCCGCAGTCGGTCTGCTTCGCCAAGGCGATCGCGCCCGCGGCATGACGGGGCACGCTGTCCTCATGGGCGCGACGGCGTCCGGGAAGTCCGCCCTCGCCCTCGAGCTCGCCCGCCGGGACACCAGCTGGGAGCTCGTCTCGGTGGACTCGATGCAGGTGTACCGCGGCATGGACATCGGCACCGCCAAGCCCAGCCCCGCCGAGCGCGCCGAGGTGCCGCACCACCTCCTCGACCTCCTCGACCCCTGGGAGGAGGCCACCGTCGCCTGGTTCCAGCAGGAGGCCCGCGCCGCGGTCGCGGACATCGAACGCCGCGGCGGCCGGGCCCTCCTCGTTGGTGGGACGGCGCTGTACGTGCAAGCGATCGTCGACGACCTCGACATCCCGGGGCAGTTCCCTGCCGTCCGCGCGGAGCTCGAGGCAGACGGCGACACGCGTGCCCTCCACGCTCGATTGGCGGAGGTCGACCCCGTGGCCGCCGGCCGCATGGAGCCGACCAACCGGCGGCGGGTCCTCCGCGCCCTCGAGGTGACCGTGGGGAGCGGCCGACCGTTCTCGAGCTACGGCCCTGGGCTCGACGCGCACCCGCCGAGCGCGTTCACCCTGGTCGGCATCCGGCGTGCCGCCGAGGACCTCCGTGCGCGCATCGCCGCTCGGTACGCCCAGCAGATGGCCGCTGGGTTCGTCGACGAGGTCCGCCGGCTCGCGGCCGACCGACGTGGGCTGTCCCGCACCGCCCGCCAGGCGCTCGGCTACAAGGAGCTGCTCGCCCACCTCGAGGGCGAGGCGTCCTTGGAGAAGGCCCTCGACCTCGCCATCCGGCGCACCGGGCGCTTCGCCCGCCGTCAGTGGGCCTGGTTCCGACGCGACCCGCGCATCACCTGGCTCGACGCCCGTCCCGACACCTCCGTCGACGACCTCCTCGCCCCCCTCACGACCGTCCTCCACTGACGTCCACCCCCGGCGGCCTGTGGCCCGCGGACAGGAACATCCTGCCGCCCGACCACAGGCCGCGGCAGTCCAACGTCCACCCCCGCGGCCTGCGGCTCTCGGCCAGGAACTTCCTGTCGCCCGACCACAGGCCGCGGCGTTCGACGTCCACCCCCGCGGCCTGCGGCTGTCGGACAGGAACATCCTGTCGGACGACCACAGGCCGCGGGGCTGGCAATCCGGCAGGAGCCACGGGGGCCTCGCCGTAGGCTCGTCGCCACATGCGGCTCTCGAAGCACCACGGCCTGGGCAACGACTTCCTCGTGCTCCTGGATCCCGACGGCACCCGCGAGGTGGCGCCGGAGGAGGCGGTCGCGCTCTGTGACCGGCGCACCGGGATCGGCGCCGACGGGTTCATGCGCGCCACGCCGGGCGGTCCCGGCGCACAGGTCACGATGGAGCTGCTGAACGCCGACGGCTCGAGCGCGGAGATGAGCGGCAACGGCGTCCGCTGCCTCGCCCAAGCCGTGTTCCTCGCCGGCCTGGCCCCGCCTCCGGCCGTCAGGGTGAGCACCGACGCCGGGCTGCGCACGGTGCACCTGGTCTCGGTCCTCGGCCCCCGTGGGCACCGCATGAGCGTGGAGATGGGCCAGGCCAAGGTCGTGGGCCAGGAGCCGGAGTGGGTGGACGGCGACGCGCTCGACGCTGTCCGCGTCGACGTCGGCAACCCGCATGTCGTGCTGCGGTGGGGCGCCGCGGAGCTGCCCGACCGGGACGAGCTGATCCGCATCGGCTCGCGCATCGACGGCGCGACCCCCGGCGGCGCCAACGTGGAGATCGTGCTGCCGAGCGCCGCGCCCGGCGAGCTCGACATGGTCGTGTACGAGCGAGGGGTCGGCCCCACGCTCGCGTGCGGCACCGGCGCGTGTGCCGTGGCCGCCGCCGGGCGCGACTGGGAGCTCTCGGCCACCACCACGGTGGTGCACATGCCGGGCGGGCCGGCGGAGATCAGCCTGGGCGAACCCACGCTGCTCACGAGCGACGTCACCTTCATCGCCACCATCGACACGATGTGGCCAGGGAGGTGAGCACGTGTCGCTGATCGAGCGGTCCTTCCGGGAGAAGATCGTCCTCGTCGGCGTCACCTTGCCGCCCGGCACCGCGGAGGAGACCGAGGCCGGCCTCGACGAGCTCTCGGCGCTGGTGGACACCGCGGGCGCCGACGAGGTCGCGCGCCTCGTGCAACGGCGTGCCGCGCCGGACCCGCCCACCTACATCGGCAAGGGAAAGGCCGAGGAGCTGCGCGACGTCGCGCTGGCGACGGACTGCGACACGGTGGTGTTCGACAACGAGCTCACGCCGGCGCAGCAGCGGAACCTGGAGAAGCTGCTCGGGCGCACGGCGATCGACCGCACCGCCGTGATCCTCGACATCTTCGCCCAGAACGCCCACAGCCAGGAGGGCAAGGCGCAGGTGGAGCTGGCGCTGCTCAAGTACAACCTCCCGCGCATCCGCGGCAAGGGCTCGGCGCTGTCGCAGCAGGCGGGCGGCGCCACCGCGGCGGGCGGCGCGCGCATCGGCACCCGTGGCCCGGGCGAGACGCAGCTGGAGGTCGATCGCCGCCGCATCCAACGCCGCATCCACAAGCTCGAGGCGGAGCTGCGAGACCTCGACAAGCACCGCGCCACGCAGCGCAAGGCGCAGCACCGGGCCCGCACGCAGCGCGTCGCGATCGTCGGGTACACCAACGCCGGCAAGTCCACCCTCCTGAACCGGCTGACCGACGCGGGTGTCCTCGTCGAGGATCGGCTCTTCGCCACCCTCGACGCCACCACCCGTCGCCTCGACCTCCCCGGCGGCGAGAAGGTGCTGCTCACCGACACGGTGGGCTTCATCCGCAAGCTGCCGCACCAGCTGGTGGAGGCCTTCAAGTCGACGTTGTCGGTGGCGGCCGACGCCGACCTGCTCGTGCACGTCGTCGACTCGTCGGCGCTCGACCCCGAGGGGAACATCGACGCCGTCCGCACCGTCCTCCGCGAGATCGGCGCCGACGACGTCCCGGTCCTCTACGCGTTCAACAAGTCCGACCTGGCCCCGAGCGAGGCGGCGCGCCTCGCCAAGGTCCACGAGGGCTCGGTGGCCTTCAGCGCCGTGTCCGGTGAGGGCGTCGAGGGCCTCCTCCTCACCATCGCCTCGCGGCTCCGGGCGCTCACCAACGTCGTCGAGCTGGCCGTGCCGTACGACCGCGGCGACGTGCTCGCCGCCGTCCACCGTGAGGGCGAGGTGCTGAGCGAGCAGGCCGACGACGAGGGGATGCGGCTGCGGGTGCGGCTCGACGAGGCCTCGGTGGGCCAGTTCACCGACTACCTGGTGGCGGCGACCTGATGTCCGGCCCGTTCGTCCCGCCTCCGTACCCCTACGACCGGCTCGACGACCTCAAGGCCGCGGGCGAGGCCCTGGCCGGCGGGCTGGTGGACCTCTCCATCGGCACGCCCTGCGACCCACCGCCCGACGTCGTCGTGGACGCGCTCGCCCGCTCGGGCGCCGAGCGCGGGTACCCGCCGTCCATCGGGTCGCTGGCCTACCGAGAGGCGGCGGCCGGGTGGATGGCGCGCCGGCTCGGGGTCCAGGTCGATGCCGCGCACCTCGCCGCCTGCGTGGGCACCAAGGAGCTGGTCGCCGGAGCACCGCAGTGGCTGAAGCTCCGGCGCCCCGACCTCGACACCGTCCTCTACCCGGCGATCAGCTACCCCACCTATGCCATGGGCGCGACCCTCGCCGGGTGCCGGGCCGTGCCCTACCGGCACCTCGATGACATCGACGACGCCGACGCCGCCCGGGCCCTCTGCCTCTGGGTGAACGTGCCCGGCAACCCCACCGGCGAGCTCGGCGACCTCGCCGCGGCGGCGGCCTGGGGTCGCGACCATGAGGTGCCGGTCCTCTCTGACGAGTGCTACGTCGAGTTCACCTGGAGCGGCCCGCCGCGAACGATCCTGGAGCACGGGAGCGAGGGCGTGCTGGCGGTGCACTCGCTGTCGAAGCGCTCGAACCTGGCGGGCGCCCGCGCCGGCTTCTACGCCGGCGATCCCACCCTCGTGCGGTACCTGGCGGAGGTGCGCAAGCACGCCGGCTTCATGGTCCCCGGCCCCGTGCAGGCCGCCGCCGTTGCCGCCTGGAACGACGACGCCCACGTCGACGAGCAGCGCGAGCGATACCGCCGACGCCTGGACGCGATGGTGACGGCGCTGGCGAAGGCAGGGGTCGACGCTGCCTTCCCCGACGGCGCGTTCTACCTGTGGGCCCCAGCCCCCGACGGGGACGCGTGGGCGCTGGCGCGGCGGCTCGTGGAGGTCGGGGGCGCGCTGGTGTCGCCGGGCGACTTCTACGGACCGGACGGCGCCGGCTTCGTGCGCGTCGCAGTCGTCCAGCCGGACGACCGCATCGCGCTGGTGGCCGACCGCCTGGCCGGCTGACGCCCGTCGCTCGCTACGACCAGAACTGGTCTTGCGCCTCGATGTCCGGGAAGAAGTCCTGGATCGATGCGACCTTGTCGCCCTCGATGGTGAACAGCAGGGCCTCGCGCGAGGTGAGCGCCTCGCCGTTGCGGTTCGCCTGGGCGGTGTGGATCGCGACGACGCGGTCCCCACCGTCGGACAGCACGTCCTCGAGCTGGATGCTCATCGTCCCCTCCGACAGCGCGAAGAGGTTCCCGTACATGGCGAACACCTCGTCGGTGCCCTTGTGCTCGCCCGCGATGGGGCTCGTGCCCGGCACGGCATGGACGATGTCCGGCTTGAACAACGTCTGCAACGTGTCCAGGTCGCCCGCGGTGAACGCGGCATAGCCACGCCGAACAAGGTCGAGGTTCTCCGACACGCCCATCGACCACCTCCCTTTCCGCCCCGCTCCCTGCGGAGCGCTCTGGACCCTAGGACCGCGGTGGGCCGGTGTCGACGGGAACCTCGTCGGGTGACCGAAACCACCCCGATCGGGTGGGGTGCGCCGTCTGCAGCCCGTCGTACGGTCCGCGTGCTGGGAAGGGACGGGGAGGTCCGATGCGGCGAGCGATGGTGGTGGTGGCGGCGCTCAGCCTGGTGGTGGCGGCCTGCGGCGACACCGACGGAGACGGCGACCAGGACCTGGATCCGATCGCGGCGGCCGAGCAGCGCGTCACGCGCGCGCAGGACGACGTCGACGGGGCGCAGGCGAGCTTCGACGATGCCAGCGACGACTTCTGCGGCTCGGCCAGCGACTACGTCTCCGCCGTCGACCGCTACGGGCGCCTCTTCACCGATGCCGAGGCCACGGTCGGCGACGTCACCACCGCCGGTCGTGACCTCGAGGCACCCCAGGGCGACGTCGTCGACAGCGCCAACGCCGCTCGGGACGCCCGCGAGGACCTGGCCACCGCCCAGCAGGAGCTGGCCGAAGCACAGGCCGCGCTGGCTTCGGCCCAGGCCGAGGCGGGCTCGAGCACGACGGAGTCCGACACGACGACGACCACGATCGGCGCGGTGGTGGAGCCGAGCTCGATCGAGCGGGTGACCGAGGCCCAGGACGACCTCGACGCCGCCTTCGAGGGCGTCGACTCGACCACGACGCTGGCCGCGGCGGGCGAGCAGGTGAACGCCGCCGCCTACGCCCTCGAGGTCGCCTGGCTGCGAGTGCTCGACGACGCCGGGTGCCTCTCCGACGACCAGCAGGCCGACGCCGTCGACGCGGTGTCGAGCTACACGTCGTCGCTCCAGACCTCGCTCACCGCCGCCGGCTACTTCGACGGGACGGTGGACGGGGTGTACGGGCCGGCGACCGCCGACGCGGTCAAGCAGCTGCAGACCGACAGCGGGCTGCCCGCCACCGGCTTCGTCGACCAGGCCACCGCTACAGCGCTCCACGACGCCGTCGCCGCGACCGGCGCCGACGCCGAGGACCAGGCCATCGCCCACACCGCCGCCGTGCAGTCGATGCTCACGCTCGCCGGCTACTGGACCGGACCCATCGACGGCGAGTGGACCGATGCCCTCACCGCGGCGGTCAAGGAGCTGCAGAACGACGTCGGTGTGCCCGCCACCGGGGTGATCGACGCCGCCACGCTCGTCGCCGTCGAAGACGCGATCGCCGAGGCCACGAAGCCAGATGACGGCGGCACCACCACGACGACCGCCGAGGACGACGGCAGCACCACCACGACGACCGCGCCCTGACGGTGGGCGGCGCTAGTTCGCGCTGTGCAGCGCGGTGTTCAGCTCGACCGTGCCGCCGGCGCGAGGGCGCACCTCGACGATCCCGGTCGTGCTGTTGCGGATGAACAGCAGCCCCGGCTGCCCGCTGAGCTCGGCGGCCTTCACCACCTGGCCGTCGGGCAGGGTGACCCGCGTGCCGGCGGTGACGTAGAGGCCCGCTTCGACGACGCAGTCGTCGCCGAGCGAGATGCCCACACCGCCGTTGGCGCCGATCAGGCAGCGCTCGCCGATGCGGACCCGGTTCTTCCCGCCGCCGGACAGCGTGCCCATGATCGACGCGCCGCCCCCGAGGTCGGAGCCCTCACCCAGCACGACGCCCTGGGTGATGCGACCCTCCACCATGGCGGTGCCCAGCGTGCCGGCGTTGAAGTTCACGTGGCCCTCGTGCATCACCGTGGTGCCGTCGGCCAGGTGGGCGCCGAGCCGCACCCGGACGGCGTCGGCGACGCGCACCCCCGACGGCACGACGTAGTCGAGCATCGGCGGGAACTTGTCGAGCGACCGCACCGTCAGCGGCGTCCCCGCGGCGCGGGCGCGCAGGGTCACCACCGGCAGGTCCTCCACGGCCACCGGGCCGAGCTGGGTCCACGCCACGGTGGGCAGCAGCCCGAAGATCCCGTCGAGGTTGATCGTGTTGGGCTGCACCAGCCGGTGCGACAGGAGGTGGAGGCGCAGGTACACGTCGTGGGTGTCGACGGGCGGCGCCTGGAGGTCGGCGATCGTGGTGACCACGCCCTGCACGGTGACGTTGCGCACGTCGTCGCGGCCGATGGCCGTGGCGCTCAGCCCGGTGGCGTCCTCGATGGCGCCTGGCGACAGCGGCTCGGTGCCCGACGACCGCTGCTCGCCCAGCTCGGGCTGCGGGAACCAGGTGTCGAGCACCCGACCGTCCTCGCTGAAGGTGGCGAGCCCGGCCCCGCGCGCGCCGCCGGTGGTGGGAACGGACTCGGGAACGATGTCGGTCACGGGCGGTCACCGTACCTAGCGTGGGCGCCATGGCGAAGAGCGTGACCGCACCCGACCTGCTCGCCGCCACCGCCGACCTCGTGGCGATCCCGTCGGAGAGCCACCGCGAGGGAGCGATCGTCGACCACCTCGAGGCCCGGCTGCGTGCCCTCCCGCACCTCGAGGTCGAGCGGGTGGACCTCAACCTCGTGGCGCGCACGCAGCTGGGCCGCGGCACGCGCGTGCTGCTCGCCGGCCACACCGACACGGTGCCCGCCAACGGCAACGCCGCCGCCCGCGTCGAGGGTGACGTGCTGTGGGGGTTGGGGAGCGCCGACATGAAGGGCGGCCTCGCCGTGATGCTCGCCCTCGCCGAGGCGGTGCCCGACCCCGCCGTGGACGTCACGTACGTGCTCTACGCGGGGGAGGAGGTCAGCGCCGAGCACAACGGCCTCCGTCACCTCGTGCGCGACCGGCCGGAGCTCCTGGCCGCCGACGTCGCCATCCTCGGCGAGCCGACCGGCGGCGAGGTCGAAGCCGGCTGCCAGGGCACCCTGCGGATCGAGGTGACCCTCCGCGGCCAGCGGGCTCACACGGCGCGGCCGTGGATGGGCCGCAACGCCATCCACCGGCTCGGCGAGCTCCTCCGGCTCGTCGAGGGCTTCGAGGAGCGCCGCCCGGTCATCCAGGGCTGCGAGTACCGGGAGGCCCTGCAGGCGGTGCTCGTGGCGGGCGGGGTGGCGGGCAACGTCGTGCCCGACGTCGCCACCGTCACCCTGAACCGGCGCTTCGCCCCCGACCGCACCGAGGCGGAGGCGGCCCACGAGGTGCGGGCGCTGCTCGCCCCGGTGCTCGACGACGGGGACGACATCGTCGTGGTGGACTCGGCCCCGGCCGCGCCGCCCGGCCTCGACAACCCGGTGCTGCGATCGCTCATCGACCGTCACCGCCTGGCCGTCACCGCCAAGCTGGGCTGGACCGACGTGGCGCGCTTCGCCGCCCTGGGCGTGCCCGCCTGCAACCTCGGACCGGGCGATGCCACCCTCGCCCACACCAAGGAGGAGCACGTCGAGCGAGCGTCCCTCGACCGCGCCTACGAGATCCTCCACGCCGTCCTCACCACCCCCCCCGACGCGACCGCCGCACCCCCCGAGCCTGTGTGATCTCGCCGCGCTGAGCGCGGTCAGACGACACAGGCTCGATGGACGGTCGACAAATCCCCCGAGCCTGTGTGATGTCGCCGCGCTGAGCGTGGTCAGACGACACAGGCTCGATCGGTGTGGAGGTGGTGGGGGCTAGGCCAGGGCGGCGTCGAGGGTGATCGTGGTGCCGGCGAGGGCCTGGCTCACCGGACAGCCGGCCTTGGCGGCCTCGGCGGCGGCGACGAAGTCGTCCGAGCTGATGCCCGGCACGGTGCCGCGCACGGTGAGGTGGATGCCGGTGATGCCTTCGCCCGGCTGGAAGGTGACGGCGGCGGTCGTCTCGAGGCGCTCGGGCGGGGAGCCGGCCTTGGTGAGCCCGTTGGAGAACGCCATCGAGAAGCACGACGAGTGCGCGGCAGCGATCAGCTCCTCGGGGCTGGTCTTGCCGTTGGCCTCCTCGGCCCGGGAGGGCCAGGACACGTCGAAGGTCCCGACGCCCGACGACTGCAGCTCGACACGGCCGGCGCCCTCGAACAGGGTGCCCTCCCAGGTGGTGGTGGCGTTTCGGGTGGTGGCCATCTGGACCTCGCTTGTCAGGGGACGGGTGGTGGGGGGCCACCGTAGGGCGTGCCGGTCGACCCCCCCGACGCCCCCAGGAGGCGGATGGCGGCGAGGGCCGTGGCCCCGCCGGCGGCAAGGACGGCGGCCACGGCCAGCGCGGCGAGCCAGGTCGGCACGTCGTCGCCGTCCGGCGCCGGCGCCGGCGTGTCGAAGGGCGCGGGCGCAGCCTGCTCGGGCACGCTCACGGGGGGAGCGGACGTCGTGGTGTCGCCCGGCATCGTGGTGGACGCGCTGCTGCTCGTCACCGTGGATGCGGTCGTGCTCGTGCCGCGAACGGTCGACGTGGTGGACGTGCCGCCGGGGGCCGTGCCCACCGCCCGCCCGAGGTCGATGCGGCCCATGCCGAACTGGTTGTCGCGCCCCGGGGGCCCGAGGTCCTGCGCCGTCGCGAGCAACCGGTCGACCGCGGCCTGCGGGCTGAGCCCGATGCTGCGGAGCACGGCGAGGGAGCCCGACACGTGGGGCGCCGCCATCGACGTGCCGGCGAGGCAGGCGTAGCCGTCGTGGCGCCCGACGGACCAGTACGTGGACAGGATGCCCTTCGGGGTGCCGCCGGTGGCGCAGTCGTCCGGATCCGTCTCGGCCTCACCGCCGGGTGCGGCCACCGGCCAGCGGGCGTTGCGGAGCAGGCCTGAGCTGGCGTTGCTGTAGGAGGCGCGGGCGTCATCGCGGGTCGTGGCGGTGACCACCACGGCCGGCTCGTCCGAGAAGCCTGAGGGGAGCGCGGAGTCGTTGCCCGCCGCGATGACCGCGATGGCCCCCTTCGACCAGGCGTACTCCACGGCATCGCAGAACGCGCAGCCGAGCACGCCTTGGACGTTGCCGCCCCCGAGGCTCAGGTTGATGATGTCGGCTCCGTGGTCGGCGGCCCATCGGATGCCCGCGGCCACGTCGTCGGCCGATCCGGTGGCGGCGCAGGCCTGGTCGCCGTCACAGTCGTCCTTGAGCACGCGCACGGCGAGGAGGCGAGCGTCGGGCGCCACGCCGGCGATCCCCTTGCCGTTCCCGGTCGCCGCCAGCGCGATGCCGGCGACGTGGGTGCCGTGCCCGTTGTCGTCCTGTCCGGAGCCCGAGCACGCCGCCGCGCTGCCCCGCGCGCCGATGCAGCTGATGTTGCCGGCGAGCTTGGACGCCAGGTCCTCGTGCGAGAGGTCCACGCCCGAGTCGACCACGGCGATGGTGATCCCGTCCCCGGTGCCGCGAGCCCAGGCGCCCGGCGCGCCGATCCGCTCGAGGCCCCACTGGAGGCGTTGGGTGAACACCGGGTCGTTCGGGGTCGTCCCGCCGGCCAGCGCCGGTGCCGGTCCCGGCACCACGCCGACGATCAGCGCGAGCCCGGCGCCGCAGAGGGACGCGAGCGAACGGACGGACCAGCGCATCCACCCATCATCGGTCAGAACGGGCGCCGGTCGGGCGCGATCCGCCCCGCCGGCTCAGAGACGGCGCAGGACGGTGACCACCCGGCCGAAGACCGACACGTCGCCAGCGTCGAACTCCATCGGCGCGAGCCGGGCGTTCGACGGCAGCAGCGTGACCTTGTCGCCCTTGCGGCGGTAGGTCTTCACGGTCGCCTCGTCGCCTGGGATGCCGGCCACGACGATCTCGCCGTTGTCGGCGGTGGTCTGCGCCCGGCACACGACGAAGTCGCCGTCCACGATGGCGGCTTCCACCATGGAGTCGCCACGGACCCGCAGCATGAAGAGGTCGCCCTCGCCGGTGAAGTCGGCCGGGAGGGGCAGGGTCTCCTCGATGTTCTCCTGGGCGAGCACGTCGGTGCCCGCGGCCACGTCGCCGACGAGGGGGACGTGGCGGACGGGGCGCCGCTCGACCGGGGCGCCGGACGTGGCGTCGAACCGGACCTCGATGGCCCGGGGCTTGGTGGGGTCGCGGCGCAGGAAGCCCAGCTTCTGCAGCGTGGCGAGGTGCGCGTGCACCGTGGAGGGGGAGGTGAGCCCCACCGCCTCGCCGATCTCTCGCACCGACGGCGGGAACCCGCGGTCGCGCTGGAACTGCTCGATCACCTCGAGGACCTCGCGCTGCCGGGGGGTGAGCGTGACGTCGGGCATGGGGGACGACCTCCGTGGACGTACAGGTGTTCGGCAACCTACCGCTGGCGCTGCCGCGAGGCAAGAACACCCGTTCCCCGGACGTCCGTTCGATTGGCCCTTGACGTCGAACGGGCGTTCGCAGGTATCCTGACGGGACCGAACACGCGTTCCGGCGAACACCCGTTCACCGACACGACTGTCACACCCCCTCAGGAGGATCGGTCCCATGTCCGCCACCGCAAGGAACCTCGCCCTCCACGATCCCGCCTTCCGCCTCCAGCCCACCACGGTGCCACCCGGCCCGAGCGGCCCGAGCCGTCCCCACCTCCGCGTGCTGGAGGGCGGCCGGGCGCCGGCCCGGGTGGCCCAGCAGGCCGTCTACCGGCGACGCCGGCTCCTCGCCGCCGTCGGGGTGGTCGTGCTCGTGGTGGCGGTCACCCTCCTGGCCACCGCTGCCGTGGCCAGGTTCGCCGGCGGCGCCCCCTCCGCCGCCGGCGGCCCCTCGAGCGGCGCCGGCGACGCGGCGCCCACCGTCGTGGTCCAGCCCGGCGACACGCTGTGGTCGATCGCCGGCGACATCGCCCCCCAGGCCGACGTGCGCATCACCGTCGACCAGCTCGTCGCCCTCAACGGCTCCAGCCCGATCGTCCCCGGCCAGGAGCTCGTGCTCCCGGCCTGAGCCGGGGCGATTCCTGGCGGCACTTGCGGCCACGCCGCCGGCCCGCATGCACACGCGCAGCAGTAGCGTGCGATCGGTGCGGTGTCCGGCCTGTGGCTCCTTCGACGACAAGGTGGTCGACTCGCGGCAGGCCGACGACGGCTCGTCCATCCGGCGCCGGCGAGCGTGCATCCACTGCGGCCGGCGGTTCACCACCTTCGAGCGGGTGGAAGAGGTCCCGCTCATCGTCGTGAAGCGATCGGGCGACCGCGAGCCCTTCGACCGCGAGAAGGTGGCCACGGGGATCCGCCTGGCCGCCAAGGGCCGACCCATCGAGGCCGACGGCGGCGCCGCGCTCGACGAGCTGATCATCGCCGTCGAGGACGCCATGCGACTCGAGGGCGGCGAGGTCTCGTCCGAGGCGGTGGGCCGCAACGTGCTCGAACGGCTCCGCGAGGCCGACGCCGTCGCCGCCGTCCGCTTCGCCAGCGTCTACCTCGGCTTCGACGACCTCAGCGACTTCGAGCGCGAGATCAAGGCGCTCTCCAAGCGCACCGAACCCAAGCGCCACTGACCCGGGCTCAGCGGATCCGCACCCAGCGGCCCAGGAGATCGCCATCGGCTTCGAGGAGGCGGGCGAGCTCGTAGCGACGCGGGTCGGCCACCGGACCGCGGCTGCCGCGGCCGGCGTCACCGGACACGAGGAGGGGTGCGACGGTGAGGTCCCACTCGTCGATGAGGTCGTGGGCGATCAGGTCGCCGTTGAGGGTGGGGCCGCCCTCGCAGGTCACGACCCGGGCGCCGTCGGCGTGCAGCCGCTCCATCGCCGCGACGAGATCCACCTCGCCCGCGCCCAGCTGCACCACGTCGGCGACGTCGGCGAGCGCGGCCACCCGCTGCGGGTCCGCGGCCTCGTGCGTGACGACGTAGGGGCGGTTGGCCGGATCGCCGAACACGCGCGCGCTCGGGTCGAGGTCGAGGGACCTCGTGACCAGCGCCAGTCGAGGGAGCTCCTGCTGGCCGCGCGCTCGTCGCGCCGCGCGCACCTCGTCGGATGCTCGGGCCGGGCCGTAGTCCTCGGCGCGAGCCGTGCCCGCGCCCACGAGGATCACGTCGGCCACGTGCCGCAGAGCGAAGAACATGGCGCGGTCGGCCTCGCCCCCCAGGCCGCCGCTGCGCTCGTCGATGGTGATCGCGCCATCGAGCGAGGCGACCATGTTGACCAGCAACCAGGGGCGATCGGGGTGCGCACTCCGGCGCTCGGCGGCGACCAGCGCGGTGACGTCGTCCACATCACCGGGATCTGGCCACAACCGTTGCACGGAGCCGAACCTACCGGTGGCAGGCTGGTGGTCCCATGGTCGAGCACGCGCCCCCCGCGCACCACCACATCGCGCATCCCCACGCCGAACCGCACCGGCTGAACCGGTCCGGCTGGCTCCGGGCCGCCGTGCTCGGCGCCAACGACGGCGTGGTGTCCACGGCCTGCCTGATCGCCGGCGTGGCCGGGGCAGGTGTGTCGTACGCCGGCGTGCGCACCGCCGGGATCGCCGGCCTGGCCGCCGGGGCCCTCTCCATGGCGCTGGGCGAGTACGTCTCGGTGGCGAGCCAGCGCGACATCGAGCAGGCGGACGTGCAGATCGAGGCGCAGGCGCTCGAGGAGCACCCGGTGGCGGAGCTGCGGGAGCTCGCCCTCATCTGGGAGAGCCGCGGCCTCGAGCCGGCGCTGGCCGAGGAGGTGGCCCGCCAGCTCACCGAGAAGGACGCCCTCGCCGCCCACGTGCGTGACGAGCTCGGCCTCACCCAGGACACCGCGGCGCGGCCCGTGCAGGCATCGCTGTCCTCCGGCGTGTCGTTCACGCTCGGTGCGCTGGTCCCGCTGCTGGCCTACCTGGCCACCCCCGACGGCCGGTCGGTCGTCGCCATCGCGGCCTCCGTGGTCGCGCTGGCGTTCCTCGGCTGGGTCGGCGCCGTCCTCGGCTCGGCCAAGCGGCTGCGGGCCATCGCGCGCGTGGCCGTCGGCGGCACCGTGGCCATGGCCATCACCCTCCTCATCGGCGAGGTCACCGGCGCCGCCCTCGGGTGATGTAGGCCAGACTGTCGAGGCTCAGATCGCGCAGCAGCGGCGCGGCGACCGGGTGGCTTGGCCGCCCCGAGCCGCACTTGCGGAGGGCGCTCGGAGCGAAGCGACGCCCGGAGCAAGCATGAACTCAGGGGGACGGACATGACGATCGCTGAACCAGTGCCTGCTGACGCGGCCGCCGCCACGCGCACGGCCTTCCGCACGTGCCCGCTGTGCGAGGCCAGCTGCGGTCTGGAGATCACGCTCCGGCCCATCGAGGGCGGCGGCGAGGAGGTCGTGCGCATCCGCGGCGACCGCGAGGACGTGTTCAGCCAGGGCTACATCTGCCCGAAGGGGTCCACGCTCAAGCAGCTCCACGAGGACCCCGACCGCCTCCGCCGTCCCCTCGTGAAGCGCGACGGCGTGTTCGTCGAGGTGAGCTGGGAGGAGGCCTTCGCCGAGGTCGAGGCGCGGCTCCTCCCGGTGCTCGAGGCCCACGGTCGCGACGCCTCGGCGGTGTACATCGGCAACCCGAACGCCCACAACCTGGCCGGGATGCTCTACGGCCGAGCGGTGCTTCGAGCCCTCGGCACCACGCACGTGTACTCCGCATCCACCGTCGACCAGCGTCCGAAGGAGATCTCGGCGGCGCTGATGTTCGGTGGGAGCCTGAACGTGCCGGTGCCCGACGTCGACCGCACCGACTTCCTGTTCATGCTCGGCGCCAACCCCTACGCCTCGAACGGGTCCCTCGCCACGGCGCCGGACTGGCCGGGGCGGCTCGAGCGGCTGGTGGCGCGCGGGGGCAAGGTCGTGGTGGTCGACCCTCGGCGCTCTCGCACCGCGGAGATGGCGAGCGAGTGGGTCCCGGTACGACCGGGAGCCGACGCCTACCTGCTGATGGCGATGGTCCAGGTGATCACCAGCGAGGGCCTCGTCGACCTGGCGGGCTGCGACGGATTCGTCACGGGGTACGACGAGGTCGTCGCCACGGCGGCGCCGTTCGCGCCCGAGGTCGTCGCCGATGCCGTCGGCGTCCCGGCTGACGACATCCGCCGCCTCGCTCGCGAGCTGGCGGCCGCCCCGGCCGCGTGCGTCTACGGGCGCATCGGCACCTGCACACAGGAGTTCGGCACCCTCGCGTCGTGGCTCGTCGACGTCCTCAACGTGCTCACCGGGAACCTGGATCGCGCCGGGGGCGCCATGTTCACCACGGCAGCCGCGGGGGCGGGCAACACGCGGGGCAAGCCGCGGTACGGCCGCGCCGTGCAGCTCCACCGGCGTAGGAGCCGGGTGCGCGAGCTGCCCGAGACCTTCGGCGAGCTGCCGGCGGTGACGATGGCCGAGGAGATGGACACCCCCGGCGAGGGTCAGATCCGAGCGCTCGTCACGATCGCCGGCAACCCCGTGCTGTCGACGCCCAACTCCGCCCGCCTGGACGCCGCGCTCGCCGGCCTCGAGTGCATGGTGTCGGTCGACATCTACGTGAACGAGACCACCCGCCACGCCGACGTGATCCTCCCGGCGCCGTCGGCGCTCCAGAAGAGCCACTACGACCTGGCGCTCCTCCAGCTCGCGCTGCGCGACACCGCCAACTACAGCGAGCCGGTGCTCCCGCTCGACCCCGACCAGCCCACCGAGTGGGAGGTGCTGTCGCGGCTGGCGCTGGTGCTGCAGGGCGCGGGCGCGGCGGCCGACCCCGCCCTGGTCGACGACCTGATGATCACCTCGCTCGTGCAGGCCGCGGTGGGGGACGAGACCGGCCCGATCCACGGACGGGACGTCGAGGAGATCCTCGACCTGCTGGCGCCGCGCACCGGTCCGGAGCGCATCCTCGACCTGCAGCTGCGCACCGGCCCCTACGGCGAGGGGTTCGGGCGCGACCCAGACGGGCTGTCGCTCGACAAGCTCCTCGCCAACCCGCATGGCATCGACTTCGGCGCGCTCAAGCCGCGCCTTCCCGATGTGCTCCGCACGCCCGACGGCATGATCGCGCTGGCGCCGGAGATCCTCGTGGCCGACGTGGTCCGGCTCCACGACGGCCTCGACGGCCGACGGGACCACCCGTTCGTGCTCGTGGGGCGTCGAGACCTGCGCTCGAACAACTCTTGGATGCACAACGTGTCCGTGCTGGTGAAGGGGAAGCCCCGCTGCACCGCCCACCTCAACCCGGAGGACGCCGCGCGCCTGGGGGTGGCCGACGGCGACGACGTCGTCGTGCGCTCACGGGTGGGGGAGGTTCGCCTCCCCGCCGAGGTGACCGACGCCATCCGTACGGGGGTGGTGAGCATCCCGCACGGCTGGGGCCACGACCTCGACGGCGTGCAGCTCGGCGTCGCCCGCGCCAACGCCGGGGTGAACAGCAACCTGCTGGCCGACGAGACCCTGTTCGACCCCATCTCCGGCAACGCGGTGCTCAACGGCATCCCGGTGGAGGTGGCGCGGGCCTAGGACGACGTCCTCGGCCCACGGCTACGCGTCGTCGCCGAACCCCTCGGGTGTGCTCGCCTGGGCGGCGCAGGGGTTCGTGGCATCGCGGAGGCGGTGCAGGAGGTCGGTGAGGGTGTCGAGCTCGGCCCTGGTGAAGACGCCGTCGAACACCTCCTCGAGGTGGGCGACGTGGGCGGGCAGGGCCTGCATGAGCCGCTTCTCCCCGGCGGTGGTGAGCACGGCGTAGGTGCTGCGCCGGTCGGTGGGGCAGGCCTGGCGCTCCACCAGGCCGGCGTCGACGATCCGATCGACGGCTCGGGTGAGCCCGCTGGGCGTGAGCGTGGTCTGGGCGGCGAGCTCGGTCATCCGCAGGCGGTGGCCGGGGGAGCGGGCCAGGCGGATCAGGACCTCGAACCACTGGGCCGACAGCCCGCTGGCGGACTCGATGCGCGCCTCGCTGGCGCCCGTGAGCCCGGCGAAGGCCTCGAGGAACAGCCCCGACGTCGTGAGGTGGGGGTGCTCGAGGAGGTGCGTCCGGCTCGCCGTGGTGGCCATGCCGCCCAGCCTACAAGCAAAGGTTGCGTACGCAAGGATCTCTCGGTAGAGTGCTTGCACACGCAACCATTGCCTACGCAACCACAAGGAGCCCCGCAGTGACCATCACCGAGAGCACCCCCATCACCCGCATCGTCGACGGCACCGAGGTGCCGGCCGCGGGCGAGTACGAGCTCGACGCCTCCCACAGCCACGTGGGCCTCAGCGTCCGCCACATGATGGTGTCGAAGACCAAGGGCCGCTTCGCCGACGTGACCGGCACGGTCCACATCGCCGACGACCCGCTCGCCTCGTCCGTCGAGGTCGAGATCAGCGCCGCCTCCATCGACACCCGCGACGAGACCCGCGACGGGCACCTCCGCTCGCCCGACTTCCTCGACGTCGAGAGCCATCCGACCATCACGTACCGCTCCACCAAGGTCACCCCGGTCCGCGACGACCGCTGGACCGTGGACGGCGAGCTGACGGTCCGCGGCGTCACCCGGCCCGTGACGCTCGAGGTCACCTTCGAGGGCGGCGCCAAGGACCCGTGGGGCGGCGACCGCATCGGCTTCACCGCCCGCGGCGAGCTCGATCGCGAGGACTTCGGCCTCACCTGGAACCAGGCCCTGGAGACCGGCGGCGTGCTCGTCGGCAAGCAGGTCAAGGTCGAGATCGAGGCCGAGGCCGTCCGCCGGTAGGCCGGCGTCGTCCCCAGACCTGTGGATCGGAGGTGGGGAAATCCACCTCCAATCCACAGGATGTTCCTCTAGCGCTCCACAAGACGGGTTCCCTAGCGTTCGGAGCCGTGCATCGAGGCCGCGGCGTGCCTGGACCGGATTGGTGGCAGTCGCTTCACGTCTGTGGTGGGCTGGACGACTCCTGTGGGACCTTCGGGCCCTTCCCTGGGAGGCGCGCCGCGGCCTTGCACCGGGGGAAGAAAAAAGCTCCCGCACCCGTTGACACGCCTGTAGTTACAGTGCTGTAGTTTCCTCTACATCTTGTGGTTCGGGGGCGCCGGGAGGCGGAGTGGCCACAAGACCTAGTGGTCACGACAACCGGTGGGCACAGGTTCCCGTCGAGCGACGCTCGACCCTCCCCGCGACCACATGAACCGACGATCCCCAGGGAAGGTCCCACCCATGGCACTTGCACCGGAGCAGGCCCGCATCGGCATCCGCCGCCACTTCACGACGGAGGGGGTCCACCCCTACGACGAGCTGGCGTGGGAGCAGCGAGACGCGCGGATCACCAACTTCCGGGACGGGTCGGTGGCCTTCGAGCAGCTGGGCGTGGAGTTCCCCACCACCTGGTCGGTGAACGCCACCAACATCGTCGCCCAGAAGTACTTCCGGGGCACGCCCGGCACCGCCGAGCGCGAGTCGTCGCTGCGGCAGGTGATCGACCGGGTCGCCGACACCATCACGCAGTGGGGCCTCGAGGGCGGCTACTTCGTGGACGAGGTCGAGGCCGACACCTACAACGCCGAGCTGAAGCACCTGCTCGTCACCCAGAAGGCGGCCTTCAACTCGCCGGTGTGGTTCAACATCGGCGTGCCGGGCGTCCCGCAGCAGGGGAGCGCCTGCTTCATCCTCCACGTCGACGACCAGATGGACTCGATCCTCAACTGGTACGTCGAGGAGGGCACGATCTTCAAGGGCGGCTCGGGCTCCGGCATCAACCTGTCGAACATCCGCTCGTCGGTCGAGCTGCTCAAGGGCGGCGGCACCGCGTCCGGCCCCGTCAGCTTCATGCGCGGCGCCGACGCCTCGGCCGGCACCATCAAGTCGGGCGGCAAGACCCGCCGCGCCGCCAAGATGGTCATCCTCAACGTCGACCACCCCGACGTCGAGGAGTTCATCTGGGTGAAGGCGCGTGAGGAGAAGAAGATCCGCGTCCTCGAGGAGGCGGGCTTCGACATGAGCCTCGACGGCAAGGACATGGCGTCGGTCCAGTACCAGAACGCCAACAACTCCGTCCGGGTCACCGACGAGTTCATGCAGGCCGTCGTCGACGACGCCGACTGGCACCTCCGGGCCGTCACCGATGGCGAGGTCGTGAAGACCGTGAAGGCGCGCGACGTCATGCGCCAGATCTCGCAGGCGGCGTGGGAGTGCGCCGATCCCGGCATGCAGTTCGACACCACGATCAACCGCTGGCACACCGCCTGCAACACGGGTCGGATCAACGGCTCCAACCCGTGCAGCGAGTACATGCACCTCGACAACTCGGCGTGCAACCTGGCCAGCATCAACCTGCTGAAGTTCCTCGACCTCTCCGACGACGTCGGCGCCGGCACCACCGACACCTTCGACGTGGAGGGCTTCAAGCACGCCGTCGAGGTGATCTTCACGGGCCAGGAGATCATCGTCGGCCGCGCCGACTACCCCACGAAGTCGATCGGCGACACCAGCCGCAGGTTCCGCCAGCTCGGCATCGGCTACGCCAACCTCGGCGCCCTCCTCATGGCGCTCGGCCTGCCCTACGACAGCGACGGCGGCCGGGCCTACGCCGCTGCCATCACCTCCCTGATGACCGGACACTCCTACGCCACCTCGGCGCGCACCGCCGAGCGCATGGGCCCCTTCGCCGGCTACGAGGAGAACAAGGAGCACATGCTGCGGGTGCTGCGCCAGCACCAGGAGGCGGCCGCCGAGATCGACGAGGAGCTCGTGCCGTCCTCGCTGCTGAGCGCGGCGCAGCAGGCGTGGGACGACGCCAACGAGCTCGCCCAGGCCGCGGGTGTCCGGAACTCGCAAGCGAGCGTCCTCGCCCCCACGGGCACGATCGGTCTGATGATGGACTGCGACACCACCGGCATCGAGCCCGACCTCGGGCTCTGCAAGATGAAGAAGCTGGTGGGCGGCGGCACGATGTCGATCGTCAACCAGACCGTGCCCCGGGCCCTGGCCCGGCTCGGCTACTCGCCGGAGCAGATCACCGAGATCGTCGCCTACATCGACACCGAGAAGTCGATCCTCGGCGCGCCGCACCTGGCGGCCGAGCACGTGCCGGTGTTCGCCTGCTCGATGGGCGACAACACGATCCACTACTCGGGCCACGTGCGGATGATGGCGGCGGTGCAGCCGTTCATCTCCGGCGCCATCTCCAAGACGGTGAACATGCCCGAGGACGCCACCGTCGAGGAGGTGGAGCAGCTCCACATCGATGCCTGGCAGATGGGCGTGAAGGCCATCGCCATCTACCGCGACAACTGCAAGGTCGCCCAGCCGCTCTCCACCGCCAAGAAGGAGGCGGTGAAGGAGGAGCTCGCCGAGGGGCTCGTCGCTGCCGGGGCCGAGCCCCAGGTCGTCGAGAAGATCGTCGAGCGCGTCGTGGAGAAGGTCATCAAGGTGCCCACCCGCGAGAAGCTCCCGCGGAACCGCACCTCGCGCACCTTCGAGTTCCGCGTGGCGGACTGCAAGGGCTTCGTCACGGTGGGCGAGTACGCCGACGGCCGTCCGGGCGAGATCTTCCTGCGCATCTCGAAGCAGGGCTCCACGCTCGCCGGCATCATGGACGCCTTCGCGGTGTCGCTGAGCTACGGCCTCCAGTACGGCGTGCCGCTCCGCGTCTACGTGGAGACGCTCACCAACACCCGCTTCGAGCCCGCCGGCATGACCGACGACCCCGACCTGCGGATCGCCAGCTCCATCTTCGACTACATCTTCCGCCGCCTGGCGGTCGACTACCTGTCGTACGAGGAGCGCTCGGAGCTCAACATCCTCACCACCGGCGAGCGCATCCAGCCGACGCTGCCCGGCGTGGAGGAGACGATCACCGAGACCCGCCAGGGCTCGGAGATGCCGTCCGATCCGCCCAGCCTCGACGCCAGCAGCCCGCTGCTCGATGACCTCAGCGACGCGCCCCGGGAGCCCAGCCTCCTCGAGCGGGCCGGGGTCACCGACCCGACGCCGGCCAAGCCGACGGCGGCCATCGCGCCGAAGGCCTCCCACAGCGACGCCCCGTACTGCATGCAGTGCGGTGTCCAGATGCAGCGCGCCGGCTCCTGCCACGCCTGCCCCAGCTGCGGCAGCACCAGCGGGTGCAGCTGAGCGTGCGTTCGGTGTCCTCCCGCATCCGCTGACCCCTGCGCGGTTCGCGAGCGAGGCCGGCTCCTCAGGGAGTGGGGCCTCGTCGCGTCAGTGCACCTCGAGCGTCCTTTCAGGTGGGATCGGAGACGACCGCGGTCTGATGGCGATCGCCGACCAGCGAGCCTGAGCTGGGGAGGCGGAGCACCTTCTCGAGGCTCCAGCGCAGCGCCCGGGTCGGGAGCAGGCGGCTGCCGATCAGGAGCAGGCGGGCGTCGATGCCGACGGCGTGGCGACGGAAGGGGCCTTCCTCTTCGAGAGCGCGCTGCACCGCGGGCGCGAAGCGATCGGGCGACGCCGCGATGCGGATGAACCGGCGGCCCGACCGTTCGAGGTGGTCGTGGAACGAGCCGTACGGCCCGTCGCGGTCGGCGAAGGTCGGCGTGCGCTCGAGGATGTCGGTCTTGAAGGTGCCGGCCACCAGCACGGTGACGCCGATGCCGAAGGGGGCGACCTCCTGGGACAGCGACTCGGCCCATCGCTCCACGGCGCCCTTGGCGGCGGAGTAGGCGCCGATCCCGGGCATGCCGTGGAGGGCTCCCTCGCTCGACACCATCACGATGCGCCCTCGGCCCGCGTGGCGCATGGGCGGGAGCAGCGCGCGGGTCAGGCGGACGGGACCGAGGTAGTTGGTGGTGTGGACCTGCTCCCAGTAGTCGTCCGGCATCTCCTCGAGGCATCCGACACCCGCGATGCCGGCGTTGTGGACCAGGCCGTGGGGGGCGCCGACGCGCTCGAGGATCTCTCCGGCGGCTCGACCGATCGAGTCGCGGTCGAGCAGGTCGAGGCCGACGGCGAGGAGCCGCGTGTCGGTCTCCGGCGCACCGGTCGCGGCCCGAAGGGCGTCGATCGCGGTCGCCGGCGATCGCACGGCGGCCACGACCGTCCACCCGGCACGGTGCAGGTGCGCGGCCGTCGCCAGGCCCAGCCCGCGGGACGCGCCGGTGACGACGACAGCGCGGCCGTCAGGCATCCGCGTCCCCGCAGCGGCCACCGTCGACGGGGGCCTCCACGTCGGGGCGGCCGTCGGGCTGGCCGCTCTGCCAACCCGACCAGATCCCCGGGAAGTACGGCCCAGGTTGCCCCGCCTCCTCGTAGAACCCCTGCGGGTCGTAGACCTTCGCCTCGGGGTAGATCCACGGGCACGCGACCGACGACGCCGATCGGGTCACCTTCATCAGGGCGAAGCCACCCCCGTAGAGGAAGAAGTACGTCAGGTTGATCACGAGGAACATCACCGCGAACGTCCCGAGGGCCGGTCGGGTGCGAAGGGCGCGGATCCGCGCGGCGAGCTTCTCGGCTTGCGTGCGGCCGGTGTCATCTCGGTACAGGAGGACGCCGGCCGGGATCATCACCGTGGAGACGAGCGTCGACTCCCAGATGAGCGGGAACTGGTACCACTCCCCGGCGGCGTAGGAGCCCCACGGGATGACGTGGGAGTAGGTGTAGAGCTGCGTCCGGACGAGGAAGATCTCGAGGCAGGCGTCGAAGACGAAGCCGATCACGAGGATCATGGCCGAGAGGCTGAGCAGCGGGTGCGTCCAGGCGAACGAGTCGACGGGGCGACGTCGCTGGAGCCACCGCAGGACGAGCACCGCCGGGAAGAACGGCGCCATGTAGAAGGTGGCGTAGCCGACCACGATGAACGGCTCCACGGTGGGCGACAGGGACACGAGCGCCCAGGTCTCGGGCCAGTGCCAGAGCTGTGGGTTGTAGACCGCGTACGGCGCCCAGTTCATGATCGGGTCCTGCCAGATCAGCAGCGTGCACGCGAGCGCCATCAGGAGGACCGGGTGCCCCGGGCGGCGGCGCCAGCCGACGATGAAGGCGACGGCGAGCGTCACCATCATCACGACCGTGCCGATCTGGTGGAGGGTGATCCAGTGGTCGAAGCCGAACAGCGGCTCCGCCGGGCGGGGCGCTCCGGTCACCTCCGGGTTCTTGATGCGTTCCGCGACCGCGCCGGTGCGGGCGTTGGCGGCGACGACCACGAGCCCGACGACGAGCAGCGACCACCCCAGCGGATGGAGCCACTCGGAACGGCCCAGCGGCGCGCGTGGCGACGGCGGTGCCGAGGACGAGCTCGCGGGAGCGGGCGAAGCGAGGTCCGGAGCGAGCATGGACTCAGGCATCCCCGAACCGGTCGACGAGGTGGGCGGTCGTGCCGTCGGGGTCGAGCTGGCGGGCGACGAGGTACCCCGGACCCATCCAGCCACGGTGCTGGTAGCGGCCGAAGGAGATGCGGGTGCCTGGCGCGCCCGACGCGGCCGGGAACATCTTGACCCGCTCCAGCGCGTCGCGGACCCCGGCGGGGGACAGGGGCCGAGCGTCGGCGAACGCCTTGAGCAGGACGGTGGCGAGGTCGCGGTTGACGACGGGCACGCAGTACTCGGGCCGTCGTCCGAAGCGCTTCTGGTAGCGATCGAGGAAGTCCTGGCCGACGGGGTTCTCCGGGTCGTACTGGTCGACCCCGGTCCAGCCGACGACGGCGTTCCACACGATCTCGTTGATCCACGCGTTCTGGAACGACGTGCCCATGAAGCGGGGTGGGTCCCAGCCGAGGGCCTCGAGGGCGAAGCCGACGAGCACGCTGCCGAAGCCGAAGCCGCAGTGCACGATGCAGCCCACCCCGGCGTCGTGGAGGCGCTGCACGGGCTCCGTGACGTCCTGGGCCGTCTGGGCGATCTGCTGCTCGGCGCGGATGCGGAGGCCCTTCGCCCGGCACGCCCGGCGGAACGACTGCAGGTAGCTGTCGCCCACCACCGACTGCTCCACCAGGACACCGATGTCGTCGAGGCCGCGCTTTGCGATCAGGTCCGCCCAGAAGATCGGCTCGTCCGTCATCGAGCCCATCGACAGCGAGAAGGTCCACTCGCCCAACCACTGCTCCGATCCGGTGACGCTGATGGCCGGCACCTTGAAGCGTTCCTCGATCGCGACGCGCGTCGGCTCGCAGTTGTCGGTGATCGCGGGCCCGAACACCACGAGGCAGCCCTCGTCGACGAGCTCCTCGTAGGCGTCGATCACCGCCTTCACCGTGCCCTTGGGCAGCCCTTCGACCTCGCGGTAGACGATCTCCACGGGTCGGTCGATCACACCCTCCTCGAGGCCCTCCGCGAACACGAGCTCGAAGGTGTCGGTGAGGTCAGCGCGCATCTCGGCCGGGAACCGCTCTGGCAGGACGAAGTCGAAGAGGTACCCCATCTTGATGGGCTGGGCATCGCTCTCGTAGGCCATCAGCCGTCCTCCAGGTAGGCGTCGATCATCTCGCGCAGGCCGGCGCCCACGATCGGGTCGTCGGTGAGCGGTCCCGCCACGGCGGCGCGCGCGGCCGCCGCCAACGGCACCCCTTCGGCGGACAGCCGTCCGGCCGCGATCAGCACCCGGGTGGAGGCGACCTCGCGAAGGCCGGCGGTGTCGAGCCGCCGGATCGCCTGGGCCAGGCGGACGAGCCGGGCGGCGACGTCGTGGTCGACGCCGGACTCGTGGCTGACCACCTTCTCCTCGATGTCGGGCGGGGGGAAGTCGAGCTCGATGGCGACCATCCGCTGGCGCGTCGAGTCCTTCAGGTCCTTGAGCACGCTCTGGTAGCCGGGGTTGTAGGACACGACCAGCAGGAAGCCGGGGGCGGCGTCGAGGGTGTCGCCGAGCCGGTCGATCGGGAGCTGCCGCCGGTGGTCAGCCAGCGGGTGGATCACGACGGTCGTGTCCTGGCGAGCTTCGACGACCTCGTCGAGGTAGCAGATCGCCCCTGCACGCACGGCTCGGGTGAGGGGACCGTCGACCCAGCGGGTCTCACCGCCCTCGAGGAGGTACCGCCCGACGAGGTCGGCGGTGGTGAGGTCATCGTGACAGGAGACGGTGATCAGCATGCGGCTGAGGTCGTGGGCCATCGCCTCCACGAAGCGGGTCTTGCCGCACCCCGTCGGGCCCTTGAGCAGCACGGCCAGCCCCTGGCGCGACGCCGCCTGGAACACCTGCTCCTCGTCACCGACCGGGACGTAGAACGGTCGCGGTGCTGCGGCCATCGGCTCTCCTCTCCACGACGTGTCGCTCTCGGGTGCGCTCGGTGCGTTGGAACACGCGGTGCTGTGCTTCGGCGGAGCGCAGGGCCGCGCGGAACAGCGGGCCGATGTGTCGGGGCAGCTCGGCGGGTCGCGGCACCGTGGCGTGGGCGGCCGAGCCGAAGACCCGTCGGAGGGCGGCGGGCTCGACGTCGGTCCCCACGCTCAGGCAGAGGCAGCCGATGCCCTGCTGCCGGGCCTCCAGCAGCGCCCTGCGGGCGTCGGCCTGCCCGTAGGAGGCCTCGTACCCGTGGTCGTAGGCGAAGCCGTCGGACACCACGACGAGGAGACGGCGCGGGGTTCCGCTGCGCTGGTCCAGGATCGCGGTGCCGTGCCGGATGGCGGCGCCGAGTCGTGTGTAGGCCCTCGGCACGAGCCCAGCGAGGCGCTGAGCCACCGAGCCGTCGAGGTGGTCGTCGAAGGCCTTGACCCGCTGCAGCTCGACGGCCTGCCGGCCACGCGAGCGGAACCCGTAGAGCGCCACTCGATCACCCAGGTCGTGGAGTGCGACGGTGAGCGCACCAGCGACCGCTCGCTGGTGCTCGTGGACGGTCCGTCCGGCGGTGCCCGGCTCGCCGGCCGAGCCGGACACGTCGAGGAGGATCAAGGCGGCGAGGTCGCGGCGGCGGCGCAGGCTCGCCACGTACACGCCCACGTCGGGCGCGACGCCCGCGAGTGCGTCGACCCGGGCCTCGACCGCCGCGTCGAGGTCGATCTCTTCGCCCTGGGCCTGCCGGCGGCAGCGGGTGAGCTCGATGCCGAGCCGGGCGAGGGGCCGGCGGAGGGCTGCCCCGTCGGGCAGCGGCGGCGGTGAGGCTCCGACCGGCGGTTCGGGGTCGCTCTCGGTGACCGTGCACCAGTCGGGTCGGTAGGTCCGGCGTTCGCTGTCCCACTCCGGGTAGCGAGCGCCCGGCTGCTGAGCGAGGCTGCCGCCGTCCCCGTGACCGACGGCATCGGCGACGATGGTCCGCCGCCCGGCGCCGGGCCGGGCGGAGCCCCGATGGGTCGGCGCGTCCGCCCCGGGGGGTCCGCCGCTGTCGCGAGCGCGAGCCGGGGCGGTGAGTCGTTTCAGCAGGCGCCCGACGATCCCGTTCCCACCGACGGGATTGGAGAGGAGCTGTCCGA